>JALERA010000030.1:0-79931 GCA_022764365.1 Bacillota bacterium | reverse complement strand
ACCTCAGCCTTATATGCCATATACGCCGACATACTGTCTGCTGCTGCAAGACCCGGGCGCTCACCTAAAAGCACTACCGTTACATCCGCTCCGGTGATTTCAGAAATCACATCCATCGTAGGAACTCTGCCGAATTTCACGAAGAACGGTGTCCCGACCGAAACGCCTCTCTCCTTTAGTCCGTCCATCAATACCGGAAGAATTTCTCTGATATTCTCATCGATAGCTGAATTGGAAAGCCCATCCGATACATAAATCTGAACCTGCGGATTCATTACACAATTCTGCTTGATGAAATCGACGGATTCCTGTGGAAGCTTCCTTCCTAAGTCCGGTCTAGTAAGATGTTCGTTGATTTCTCTCGCCTGCGACTGAATAACCGGAAGATTCATCTGCTTCAGTATGTTTTCATCCGCGGCTTTCATTACCGCATCCTTTGCCATCGCATGGTCTGCGCGAAGCGAAATCAGCGATTTCGTGTTCAGACGCGGACCGGATCGGCCTATGCCTACCCTTGCGGTGGTCGCCTTTCTCATAGCGTTGATTGCAAGCTGATTTTCAGGATCCGCAATCTGTATCGAGTTCTTATATTCTTTGCTTGCAATGTCGAGAAGACCGCTACCAAAATCCGTATCGCTATAATTTGCGGAAGATCCTGTATCCATCAGGCCCGTTTCCTTTAAAGCCTTCACAACCTCAGCGGTTATAAGTTCAACTAATTGCCTATTGTCCACAAAGTCTCCTCCTTTCTATCTTCTCATAAAGATTGATGGATCTCCGGCATACTTCGTCAGTTTGCCGTTTTCCATAATTCCCATTTTTTCGCACCATTCTTCAAACGGTTTAATCGGACGCAACCCGAGCAGTTCCCGCAGCGCAGCCGTATCATGGTAAGCGTTGGTCTGATAGTTCAGCATGATATCGTCGCCGCTTGGCACGCCCAAAATATAGTTGACGCCGGCTGCCGAAAGCAGAATGGAAAGATTCTCTATGTCATTCTGATCGGCATCCATATGATTCGTATAGCAACAGTCACACCCCATCGGAATGCCTGACAGCTTACCCATAAAGTGGTCTTCGAGTCCCGCTCTGATAACCTGTCTGGAATCATACAAATACTCAGGTCCGATAAATCCTACTACAGTGTTGACCATAAACGGCTTGAAATGCTTCGCGAATCCGTAGCACCTTGCCTCCATCGTCACCTGATCTGTATCAAAATGTGCGTCCGACGAAAGCTCCGACCCCTGTCCTGTCTCGAAATAAAGGAGATTATCACCTTTGCCGGTTCCTTTATTTTTAAGGATTTCATACGCTTCGTTTACCGTTGCACTGCTGAAGCCGAATGCTGAGTTGCCTTTTTCTGAGCCCGCGATAGACTGGAAAATCATATCTGCCGGAGCGCCCTGCTTTACAGCTTCAATCTGCGTTGTTATATGTGCAAGCACGCAGGTCTGCGTCGGAATTTCAAATTTGTTTTTTACTTCGTCGAAGAGTTCCAAAACCTGCTTGCAGGAACCGACCGTGTTGTTTACCGGATTCAGTCCCAAAACCGCATCGCCTGTTCCGTAGCTCAGTCCTTCATACAGCGATGCTCTGATTCCGTCAATTCCGTCAACCGTGTGATTCGGCTGCAGTCTCGTTGACAAACATCCTCTGAGCCCGATGGTTGTGTTGCAGGTAGCCGGCACTCTGATTTTTCCGGCTCCGTACACCAAATCAAGATTTGACATCAGCTTTGCTACAGCCGCCACAACCTCCGAGGTCAAGCCGTTTGAAAGTTTTTTAATATCTTCTTCTGTTGTTTTTTCCGACAAAAGATATTCTCTGAGTTCCGCAATGGACCAGTTCTTAATTTTGCCGTACATAATGTCACAGCAGTCATCCTGAATAATTCTTGTGACTTCGTCTTCTTCATATGGAACTGCAGGATTGTTTCTCACATCGGATACAAGCAACTCTGACAAAACTTCCTTCGCCGCGATTCTCTCAGAAACGGATTTTGCTGAAAGCCCCGCCATTTCGTCGCCGGATTTTTTCTCATTGGCTTTTGCCATAACCTCTTTCACCGATTTGAATTGGTATGTAGTTCCACCCAATACTGTTTTTAGTCTCAAGGTTACACCTCCGTACATTCTTTTTACTTTAACTGAAAATTAGTGTTTTAATTACAATCGGCACCGCAATACCGTTTAAAATCGGTTTGCCTATATCTATGTAATCGCCCGAACCCATTTTAATTTTGTCCAGGCAAAGCACGCATTTTTCGCTTTTAATGTATCGTTTAAGCACCTGACCGAGCGCCTTCGCCATATCGTTCTCACAAAGGATTATCATCGGCGTATCTGCGCCAAGACACATTGCATCGATTTCGATTAATGATTGAGAAAGGTTCTTGATATCATCATAGCTTGCCTTTTGCTTTCCCTTTATGCATATTCCGATGCGTTCGTTCTGCGATTGTCCTATAAACCAGCCGAGTTCTTCTCTGGCGATATGTGTATCGCATTTATAAAGTGCTTTCTCTGCTCTTTCACCGATTTTGAAAACCGGCAGATTTTTAATCGGAAAAATTTCATCGCTGTAAGATATCGTTGAGCCGCTTACTTCCGTAGTATAAATTCCTGCGCCAACAACCGTTGCTCTTATGGTTTCCTTTGGCTCTATCACTTCATACGGCTCGCTCGGAAGCTTTTCCCGCAGTGCCTTGGCTATGCATGGTCCAAGGTCGTCATAGCGGTACATATCTTCTTCCTTGCCGTAGAAGCAGTCCGCAACTCCGCCAGAAAACGATATATACTGGACCGGATAGGGCAGAGTGAGCTTCTTTGAATTCTTCGTGGTTGCGATTCTCGTAAAGCTGTAATGCTCCTGATGAAGCGCATCCAGAATTACATCTGCCAGCAAGTCTCCTGCTAGAGCAAGTTTGTTGTCATCCACTGTCATTCCCGGAATTACCTGTATATTGCGTTCCTTGCCTACATCGTTGAAGTGCCTGGAAACATAGGTTATTTCCCGAGCTTTGTTATACTTAATGAGCCTTCCGCCGACATCAATGCAGGTCTGTCCGACCAAATCGCCGCAGTTGAATACCGAAATATTCGTGGTACCTCCTCCGATATCCAGGTTCGCGGTTACGCAGCCGTATGTCTTTGAAAAGGTTTCCGCCCCTGCACCTCTGCCTGCGATAATGGATTCCAAGTCCGGTCCTGCCGTTGCCACCACGAAGTCTCCTGCGAATTCCGAA
Source organism: Bacillota bacterium (assembly GCA_022764365.1). Taxonomy (GTDB): domain Bacteria; phylum Bacillota; class Clostridia; order Peptostreptococcales; family Anaerovoracaceae; genus CAG-238. The sequence continues at coordinate 76,684 of JALERA010000030.1, read as the reverse complement.
AGCTTATCCGTAATCACTCTGGCATTCTCTTTCAGCGCCGACTCTCCGGTTATGATTACCGCCCCGCTGTCCACATCTTCGGGGCGTATTCCTGCAGACGCATACTCTTTTTCGATAATTCTTTTTATCTCTTCACCGTCAAGCGTTTCCTGATCAAGCAGTGGTGTCAGATAAACAGGGCTTCGATATATAATTTGTTTGGATGTCAGTTCGACATTCGGAGCCATATACACCATGGCCGTGTTTTCGACTGCCAGTCTGCTCACAATCATGCTTGTGGTTGTCGTTCCGATATCGATTCCGACAGATAATATCCGGTTGTTGTCTTTCATAAATGCTCTTCCTCCGCTTGCTGCCCCAAAAATAAAAAGCGCAAATCAAACCGTATTTCAGGTTTTCTTTGCGCCTCTTTGCACTCGCTCACGTCGTTGTGAACTTATAAAAATGTAAAAGTATAATCTTTAATGAAGCATGCTTTCTGTTTCGATAATAATTTTCGCAACTTCTACGATGGTTTTTCGCTTATTCATGCTGATTGTTCTGAGATACTTGTAAGCCTCCTCTTCGGAAATCGAATTGTTCTGAATCAAAATGCCCTTCGCCTTCTCGATGATTTTGCGTTCTTCAAGCTTTTTCTCTTGGCCTTCAACCGTTTTCTTAAGCTCTCTGAACTCCTTCAGTCGTTTAACTGCAATCTCGATGGTAGGCGTCAGTGACTTTTCATCCACTGGTTTCACCAAATAGCCCAGCACTCCAAACTCACCCGCTTTATCCACAAACTGTTTGTCGTTGTAGGCGGTAAGCATGATAATTGCAATATCATTTCCTGCCCCTCCGATAATCTTGGCTGCTGTAAGTCCGTCCATTACCGGCATCTTGACATCCAAAAGGACCACATCCGGCTTCAAATCTGCGCACAGCTCCACAGCATCAATGCCGTCAGCTGCCTCGCCAACCACTTCGTACCCCTGGAATTCCAAAGCCTCTCTGATATCTAATCTGGTAATTACATCATCATCGGCGATGACCACTCTTGTCTTCATATCTTACCTTTCTTTCCTCAGGCCGTAAATCTTAACAAAAAAAGCTTATGCAAAACGAATCACATAAGCTTCAATGCTCTTTTTCAATGCACCCCATTGTGCATCATCTATAGATTACACTAATTTGAAAATTTTGTCAAGTGTTTATCAATCATTTTTTTACAGGGAGCGTACCGATTTTTATTGCCAGTCCGCAGGGTAAGTGATGTAGACATATCTGGTGAAATCCGGTGTCTGGAAATGTATATGCGAGTTCTTCGGTATGAAAATAATTTCTCCCGGCCCTGCCTTTATAATTCTCCCGTCAATTTCGATTTCAAGCGTACCGTCGAGAACAATATCGTATTCATCGTAAGTAAGTGTCCATTCAAATGAAGTGTGATCGAGTTCCATGATTCCGCATCCCATGTTCGGCGCCTCTTCAAGGGTTGTGACATCCTTCAGGGCAACGCCTTTCTGCTCAAAAGGCTCACACCTAACCGTGCTCTGCGCTATTTTAAGAATTCCCGAAGGATCCTTCACCTTCGTAAAGCCTTCGGCTGTCTCGACCGTCTGACCCGGATACAGTTTATCTCCAAGTTTTTCGTTTACAACTCTCTCCACTATTTTTTTAATCGCTTTTTCATCCATCATTTTTCCTTACCTCTTTTTCTTCCTTCGCGCGCTTCTTTTCCTTGCGCTTTTCTTCCTTCGCCTGCTGCTTTTCGATATATTTTTCTCTTCTGGCTTCTATCGTCGGAGCTGCCTTTTCATTTACCTTTTCTTCGTACTTCGTCTTACTCTCCATGAATGCCTGCTTAAACTGTCCCTGTCTTTCACTGTACTGCTTTGATGCCTCCGCATCATCATAGACACCGACCGCATTATATGCTTTAAGCATTGCAATCCCGTAAATCAACATGCCGACTGAAGCTGCCACGGTCAAAACCGGTGAGAACCTTCCGAAAATGGTTTCGCTTGCCGTACTGTTCACAGCTGTAACATTGACAAGATAATACAGCAAAAAACTGATCGCCATGTTCGCACCCAGCTTGTTGTATCTTAAATACAGCCCCGTCATCATAGCCGCAATGCCAATCGCCACGCAAAACGCAAAACTCCCTCTTTCAAAGTCATATGCGCATTGAGAAAGGCTGAAGATCGCACAACCGGCAATCATTACAAATTCTTCCTTTTTGCCGGGTTTCGGGAAAGAGCAGGCCCCCAATGCTCGGAATACTGCCTCTGCTGCAACTGCGGCGGAAAGCGCCTCTGCCAAAAGCCACCCATTTGCGGTAATGTTTTCACCGAAAGCCATGTTAATCGGATAGTAGTTTCCGATAACCATGAGAAAGACAAGCGAACACACTATGTAAAGACACTTTTTATCGTATATGCGCACCTCGAAGCTCATTTCATAATCAGATATTTTCAGATATCCAAGAAATCCTGCGCCCATCGCGATGTTTACTAAAATTATCATCTGCTGCTGCGCTTCTATGTACTTGCCGTACAAAACAGCCCCAATCATCAGCATCAGATATACCGCTGTCGCCGCCGTATAGACAAGCAGACCGTTTTTTTCTTGCTTCATCTTTTCTGTTCTCCCTGTGCAAAATATGTTTTAGTGAATTTTACAACTTTTTATTTACGATTGCAATGTTTTTTTGTTCCGGAGGCGGTTTCCAAACGAATGCTTGCAATTCAAAAAGGGTGACCTTGCGGTCACCCAATTCGTGTCTTTATGAAATTTTTCTTTGGTTTTTGTCTCAAGTTTAACGCACGGTTTCGAGTAAACCGTAGTCTTCGTCGTTTCTCTTGTAAACAACGTTTACATTGTCGGTCTCTGCATCAAGGAATACGAAGAAATTGTGCTGCAGCATTTCCATCTGCATGATTGCTTCTTCCGTAGTCATCGGCGCAAGCTCGAATTTCTTGGTCTTTACAAGTTCGCCGTTTTCTGCGGTTTCCACTTCAGGAAGCATTTCGAATCTAACGGATTCCTTTGATTTGTTTCTCTTCATCAGTTTGCCTTTGTACTTGGTAAGCTGTTTCAAAAGCTTGTCGGCAACAATATCAATACAATCAAATACATCCTGTGATACATCTTCCGCTCTGAAAATCGTTCCCTTGGTTGCGATGGTTGCTTCCATCTTAACTTTGGACTTCTCAGGGTGAATAATCACCTTTGCCTGAATGTCGTCAGCAAAGTACTTACCCAGCTTTTCGAATTTTTTGTCAATTGCGTCTTGAATTTTTTTGCTGATTGCAATGTTCTTTCCTGTTACGATAATCTTCATAATGGTGACCTCCTCTTGTGTTTCTATGGTCTTATTATACCACATGTTGTATGAAGTTGACAGTCTTTTTTCGAAAACTGCGTGAATATTTTGACACAAAACGACCGCCTGCCTGACCTGGTCTTTGCCCCCACACTTGCCTTTACCCGATTTTCGGAGGACTTACTTCTAAGGTACGCCATGATCACCGCCCGATCTCCTGCGCGACGGCTTACGTGGATCCTTTTGCCCGCACCTGGCTTGGATTTTCAACCACAGACGCAGACGGTCCTTTTTATTTTAGTCTTAACTTCCGCAATGTGCAAGCACTTTTTTTCCGGAGCCTTCGGCATCACCAAAAACACCTTCCGCCTGCTTGCTCCCCGTTGCCATAACAAATACATGGACCTCCAATGCGCCGGCTTCTTTCAGAATCTGCGCACAGTGATTTATCGTAGCCCCCGTCGTATAGATATCGTCTATCAGCAATATACGGCTGCCGTTGATATTCCGGGCCTTTCGAGAGTTTACACGGAAAACTCCCATCAGATTCATGGCGCGATCGGCAGGCGACAGACTGCGCTGTGCCTCGGTTTCCTTAACACGTTTTAGGATATCCGGCTCGTGCCGCATTCCACTCTGCTCACAAAAATATTTTGCAATTTTTTCCGCTTGATTGAATCCTCTTTTCTTAAGCTTTCCCTCGCTGATCGGCACGCCCGTCACAAAATCGCAATGAAGCAGTTCCGCAGCCCTGGGGTCGGTACATACCCTGTCCGCTGCAATCTGCCCGAGCACGCGGGCCACATAGCTGTGACCGTTGTATTTGAGCTCAAAAATCAGTCTTCTGCTGTAAAGTCCATACTTAAAACAGGCCCTGACGGAATCGACATACTCCGAATTTCCTATGTAATCGGGCTGCCTGCTTAAGTCAACCTCTATATTTCCCCATTCGATATGCCTGATGCAGTGGTCGCAGAGGCAGTACTTTCGCGTACGGTCAATGAAGTTGCCGCATACAATGCAGTACAGGTTCTGCGGATAGACAAAATCCATCAGAGCATCCATTAACTTTTTTCTTCCCATTTCCATACCCTTTTTTCCTACATCAGCCCGCACATGCCGACGATTCGTGCCTTAAGGCCGGAGTTTCGGCTCTTGCTGCGGTTGTTGTCAACCATTCCATTCATATACTGCGGATTTCCAACGATGACAACATCCTCTTTTCCTCTTGTGACTGCCGTGTACAGAAGACTTCGCGTCGCCAGAACCGGCGGAAACCAGCTCATCGGCAGGATTACGACCGGAAACTCGCTGCCCTGGCTCTTGTGCACGGTAATCGCATACGCAAGTTCCAGCTCATCAAGCTGAATGTACGGATATTCCACCCATCTGGTGTCATCATACACAACCGTAACGGTTTTCATCTCTTTATCGACCGCCGCAACAGTTCCGATTTCACCATTAAAAACTCCTTTGCCCGATGCTTTCTCATTGCCCGCAGCTTTATACTCGATTTGATAGTCGTTCTTATTTTGCATCACACGGTCGCCGACCCGAAAGACGGTACTTCCGAACTTAAGCTCGTCCTTTTCCTCGGACGGCGGGTTAAAGGTCTTCTGGAGATGCTCGTTTAAACTTATGCTTCCGATGAGTCCTTTTTTGGTCGGGGTCAGCACCTGCAGACGCTCCTTTGGAATCTCGGAGGAAATATCAACAATCTTTCGCAGGATTTCCTCATGTTTGTCCGCTTTTACCAAACGGAAATCCTCTCCGAATTTCGGATAATCGCCGCTGTTGATTCGGTGAGCGTTTATAACGATTCCGCTTTGCTCGCTCTGTCTGTATATATGCGTGAGCGCCGATGTAAAGAAAAATTCACTGTCAATCAAATCTGCAAGCACATTTCCCGCTCCCACAGACGGAAGCTGGTCCGCATCGCCTACAAGAATAAGGCGGGTTCCGGGTTTGAGTGCATTGCAGAGGGCTTCGGCAAGAAGCAAGTCCAGCATCGATGCCTCGTCGATAATTACAACATCCTGCGTAAGCGGTTTTTCGGCGTTTCTTCCGAATGCCATGTACCGCGTCTCTTCATCGTAAAAAAACTCAAGAAGCCTGTGCACGGTGCAGGCAAAATGCCCGCTGGTCTCCATTACCCGCTTTGCAGCTCTTCCCGTAGGTGCCGCAACCGCAGCCTTCAGCCCGCTTCCTTCAACAATCGAAATCAACGTATTGATGATTGTGGTCTTTCCTGTACCCGGTCCGCCCGTAATGATTGACACTCCGCTCAGCAGCGCATTGCGGACAGCCTCTTTCTGCTCGGACGAAAGTTCAACTGCCGATTGTGCCTCTGTCTTTGCAATCAGTGCCTCGATATTGCCGCCCACCGGTTTCAGCCCGCCCTGCGGATTCTCAAGCCTTGCGAGCTTCCCTGCCACGCTGCATTCCGCCTTATAGTAGTCGTAAAAATACACCGCCCGCACACCGTTCACATCGGCAAGCTGCAGCCGCCCGTCAAAAACCATATCCTCCGTAACATCTTCCACAAGTTCGCTGTTTATCTGAAGATTTTCTGCGGTTTCCCGGCACAAATCCTTATAAAAGGCAAACGAATGTCCCTCCGAAGCATATTTTTTCATAAGAATGGCAATCCCCGCTTCGACTCGATATCGGTTTTCGTCGCCGAAGCCGAGAGATTTTGCGACGGCATCCACCTTCGCAAATCCCATTCTCGGAAACTCCTCGAGCAGCCAGTACGGGTTGTCCTCCGTCAATCCTATCGCTGATTCGCCCACAAGGTCAAAAATCTTGACAATATAATAGTTCGACAGCCCGATTGAGCGTAAAAATAAGGTCACCTCAGGGGTGACCTCTCTTATCTTAGCCATGATACTCCTCTGCCCCAAGCGGCAATTTTGTTTCTCTTATATTTCTTGGCAACCTTCAGCAGTTCTTCACGCGTATTCTGCTTCGGTCTGACATGGGTGGATTCCGTAAGCATTACGAGCATCTTTTCGACATTTGTTTCGTCACAGATTCCTGCTTCGATTAAATCGTTTGCATCAACGGCAAGATCCTCAACGAAAATAACCTCTCCGTTTTTCTTGATTTCGCCGAGCATATATATCTTACTTCTGATCTTGGTTTCCGAATCGTATCCGAACGCAAGTCTCTGCGCTTTCTCAAGATTCAAAAGATATTCGTATCTTTCCATGCTTCTGTCATAGATGAATTTCTTGAGATCCTGCGGCTGTGCGGTGAAATACAGCTTCGGCATATCATGCACGGCATCTACAAGATGCTGGTGCGTCTCTTCATCAAAGTTGAGTTTGTCGATGGAAGGCATGGAACGTTTTTTGTGAATGGTCGAGTAAAAAAGTCCAAGTCTTCTTTCCGGAACCTGCTTCGTCTTTTCAATTCCTTCGCAAAGCGCCATCAGGTCGCTCTTCTCTCTGCGTGTCAGTCTGCTGAACTGCTGCTCGCCGAGGATTACCCGAAGAAGCCCTGTATTCATGAGCATGTTAAGACCCTTGCCTGCATGTGCAGCTGCCATGATATCCGTGAATTCATCTCTGATTTTTTCCGGTTTAACCGTTTCAAGAAGGCTGTAGTTCGCCACGATCGCTTCATATACACTCTTATGTAAGTCAAATCCGAACTGCGCTGCATAGCGGATTGCCTTCATCATGCGAATCGGCTCTTTGCGGAAGGACTCGTTCGCTTCGCCGACCGTCTTAATGATTTTTTTGCGAACATCTTCTCTGCCTTCATAAGGATCAACAATCGGCTTCACACCTGCATATGGATTCATCGCAATGGCGTCTATCGTGAAATCTCTTCTTGCTAAATCTTCTTCAACATTGTCTGTGAAGAGATTCTCCTCATCCCCTGCAGACTCACTCGCATTTTTGGTTCTATAAGTGGAAATATCAATGATATAACCCTCCTCACCGATAACTTCGCCCTTTTCGTCGCAGATTTCATCAATCAGTTCTTCTCTCAGCACACTGTACTTCGTGCTGAGAACTTTTGCTTCAGGGAAAAGCTCCATAAGCTCTTCGCAGCCTGCTTTCGTGATTATATCCCAGCTGTAGGTTTTCTCTCCCATCATGGAATCAATCACACATTCTCCCGTCACATAGTTTTCAAAACCCGCATCCCCTAAAGTCTTCATTATCTTAGTGACTTTCTTAGGTACTTTAATCATTTCTTTCCTCCTTAGATTCTTTTGATTTATTCAAAATTGTGCTTGTCGGCTTATACAGTTTCCGGTTGTCAAGCGTTCTTACTTTGTCACTGAATTCTCCCTCGGCGGTTGCCTCAAGTGCCGCTTCCATGTCGAACATTCTTGCATCCAGAATGTCGAGGTAGTGCAGCAGTTCCGCTTCCGGGAACAGCGGTTTCTTCGGGCTTCCGAATTCCGGTTCGTAGTGATGCGCAAGTATCATATGTTCCAGCATGATGGCTTTTTCTCTCGGAAATCCAAGCTCAAGCGTCATGCGGTCAATCGTCTTGACCCCCTGAATAATATGTCCGAGCATCTGTCCTTCGAACGAGTATGCTGTTGCGATTCCGTCGGATTCCGCCACGATTTCGTTGAGCTTTTCCATATCGTGCAAAATCACTCCCGTCGTTACCAAATCGCGGTTCAGATTCGTATACACTTCGCAGGCACGCTCTCCTGTCATGAGCATGCGCTTCATATGATACAAGAGCCCTCCGAGCTGCGCGTGATGATTCTTCTGCGCGGCCGGATAATACATCAGCTTCTCCTTGTTTTCGGTAAGAAACTTCAGGCATATCGCTTTAAGGTCCTTATCGATGATTGCTTCTGCCCTTCCCAAAATATAATCATACATCTTGTGAGGGTCTTCCGGAGCCGCCTTCACATAATCCTGCATATCAATCTCGTCATTCTCGTTTGCCGGCCTGATTCGCATAACACGCATCTGAAGCTGTCCCGCCCATTCGGTTATGAGTGCCTTCACCTTAACGATGTCCTTCTCTTTGATTGTCAGAATCGACTCGATTTCTCGGTCGGTGATATCCCATTTTTTTGCGGTTACTTCGCCGTACTTGTCGCCAAGTGTAAGATCCCAATACTGTTTTCCGTTGGAACCTGTCTTGATGGCGGTGGCTTTCACCATGAAGAAGTCAATGACTTCGCTGTCTTTCCTTAAATCTTTTATATATACTTCTTTCATTTGACCGTCCTTTTCCTATTGCACCGCATGCATACGCAAACAGTTAACCTACATTATATACCAAAATCTGCTTTTCCGCAAGATTTTTAGTATTTTAGCTGTTTAAATATGTCGCAAGTGCGGTGGCAACCGTCTTGCCGGTGGTTTTCGATGTGAGCTCCGCGCTCAGGTGAATGATGTTTCTCCCGCAAAACTCAATCTTTGCTTTGCTCAGCAAAGTATCTCCGACCTCTGCCTTTCGCAGAAAATGCACGTCCAAATCCACCGTCGGCGTCCATCCTCCCATAAAGCATATTGCGGTCACGCCGGCAGTATGATCAAGCATCGTGCAGATGATGCCTCCGTGCAGAATGCCTGAGTAATTGGCCTCCCAGTCCAGCACGGGAAACTCTATCGTAAGGCTTTTCTCTTCCCCGCAGCATCCGAGGTATTTTCCCTCAAGTCTGGCGTCCATCTCATTGGGTCTGCTCTTTACACTTTCGTCAACTTCTTTCAGTCTTTTTGCAAGCAATTCATTATCCGTCGTAAAATCAGAAAAAGACATATTACATCCTCCGTTTTCGTATCATCTGTATAATTTACATTATATACCAAAACAATAGATTCTGCAATATGTCTTTCCTTTATTCTTTATTTGTTTTTCTCGGGTCCGGTTTTACTTCGCGGCCTCTTCAAGAAGCACGGACGCCTTGAACAAATCTCCGTCTATGGTGATTTCAAATATGCCGTCCATCAGGCGTACCAAATCCTTTGCAATTGCAAGTCCAAGCCCGCTTCCCTCGGTGTTTCTCGAGGCATCGCCGCGCGTAAAGCGCTCCATCAATTCCGCTTCGGAAATATTCAGCGCATCTTTGGAAATATTCTTCACTTCCAAAAGCACTCCGCTGTTTTTGCGGCTGATATTCACATAAACACGGCTGTTTTCGAGTGCATATTTGGAAACGTTCCCAAGCAGATTTTCAATCACCCTCCACAAAAGCTGGCCGTCCGCCATAACTTTCGGACCGCCGGAAGTTTCAGCCTCACTGCCTTCCCCGGCATTTGCGGCAATGCACGCATTGGTGACAATCACCTCAAGCCCGCGCGTGCTGAGTTTTCCGCCCATCTCGGCGAGGCTCTGGCTTACCAGTGAGCCGAGGTCGATCGCTTCTTTGTTCACAGGGATCGCACCGCTTGAGGCTTTTGCCGCATCAAACAGTTCCTCGGTCAGAACCTTTAGGCGCTCGGTCTTTTCGTCGAGAATCTTCAGATATCCCGGCGCGTTCGGACTTTCCAGCCCTTCCTTCTTCAAAAGGTCGATATAGGAAACCATCGACGTCAGCGGTGTCTTCAAATCATGCGAGACATTGGAAATCAGGTCGGTTTTCATTCTCTGCGTCTTGAGCTCGTTTTGAATTGCCGCCTCGGAAGCGTCCGAAATGCAGTTCAAATCTTCCGCGAGCATATCCAGTTCCGTGTCCGGAGCACCGTTTTTGTCCCGGTCAACGGATATCTTGTATAAAAGGTTGCCCTCTTTGACCTCACTTACACCTTTCCTGATTTCCTGGAATTTTCTGACCTTCTTCGGTACGAAGATAAAGATAAGAATGAAATCCAGGACTGCGCCGACCCATGTCATTGCAAGGAACACCATGCCAATCATAATTCCCACGTATTTCAGCAGAAAATTGTCGGTCGTCTTTATCGCATGCACCACAGCTGCGATTCCGTTTCCGATTGCCTTAAAAATATTTCCGAGCAAAGATTTCTCCCAGAACTTGCGCGCTTTGATTTTTTTGACCATCGCCACGAGGGAGATGATTGTCAATGCGATTGCAATCGTCATTCCGGCAATGCACAGCACAAAAATCGTCGTGTTGGTCGGCCCGAAGCAATAATTGTTTTCCTGTACCGGCACATACAGACTCGGCAGCGCCTTGATTCCCGGCCACATCTCTACCATCGGATAAGCGAGCATAACCGCAGCAGTTGCCGCGCAGCAGAAAAGTGCAAGCTGAACCTCCGACCAGATACGGTCGAACCAATTGAGATGAATTGCTCCATCCTCCTCGCGGCTGAATCTTCCGGAAAAAACGCACAGAAACACGGTGCCTGCAAGAAACAGTATGCCAAGCGCCGTCAATATTAAAATCATGCTGCTGAGGAAATCATCCTTCGCCGTCGGTGACTGGAAATACACCGTCCATGGACTTGTCATAATCCACTCCAGCTTCTGCTTTGCTTCGGCGTTTGTAATTTCCGTATCAGTTCCGATCCATTCATTATACAAAGTCGCATAATTATTCATATTTGCAACCGATACCGCAAGGCTTCCGGTAATGCCCGTCACCACGCCTACGATTGTGGTAAATGCCCACAAAAAACCGTCAAAAATTTTCAGCTTGTTCCGTTTTATTTCCGGCTCAAGTCTTTCTTCCATCATAATATTTTCGTCCATCAAAACCCCTCCTCGTTTTAAATCTTTTCAATTTTATAGCCGATCCCCCAAACGACTTTCAGATACTGCGGATTTTTCGGATCAATTTCAATCTTTTCCCGGATTCTTCGGATATGTACCGCCACGGTGTTCTCCGCACTGTATGCAGGCTCGTTCCAGGCTGCCTCATAGATCTGCTCGATGCTGAAAACTTTTCCGGCATTCGATGTCAAAAACTTCAAAATCCCGTATTCTGTCGGTGTCACCGGGATCTGCTCCCCGTCCAGCGTTACGGATTTTTGTCCGTCGTCAATCACCAGTCCCCCTGTGGTGTAGATGTCGCTGTGGCTTTCGCCCTGTCCCGAAATGCTGCCAAGCCGTACATAGCGTCTGAGCTGCGATTTGACCCTTGCAATCAGTTCCAGCGGGTTAAAAGGTTTCGTCACATAATCGTCCGCCCCTACATTCAGCCCTGTGATTTTGTCGTAATCCTCGGACTTTGCGGAAAGCATGATAATCGGAATGTTCTGCTCTTCTCTGATTTTCATGGTCGCCTGCACACCGTCCATATTCGGCATCATGATGTCCATGATAATCAAGTGAAGTGTCTCCTTTCTCGCGATTTCCAAAGCCTGAATCCCATCGTACGCCTTAAAAACCCGATAGCCTTCGTTTCTGAGATAAATTTCGATAGCGCCTGCGATTTCCTTATCATCGTCGCAGACCAGAATGTTGATTTGATTTTGATCCATTATTCTCTCCATCTCCTTCTCGTTATACTATAAAGGGCATTTATTACAAATGCCCTCACGAGTTTCTTACGAAAATATTACAAAATTATTGCTCTTTGACCGCGCCCCGCAAAACACTTAGTTTTTCGCCGGTTCGTATTCAAAGCAGTCCATGAATCTGAGTTTGAACGCATTGAGTGCGTGCAGGCGGTCGATTCTTGCCTTTGTTTCCGCATCATCGATTTCGCCTGTACGGATATAATGGTCGAGCACCGCATAAGTGAATCCGAGGTTTTCTTCGTCGGTCTTCGGCTGCAGCCCGTCAATCGGCGTCTTGTCCACGAACATCGAAGGAAGCCCGAGTTCTCTTCCGATTGCCTTTACTTCCTGCACCGTCAGTTTGCTGAGCGGGCTGAAGTCCCCTGCACCGTCACCGTATCTTGTTGCATAACCGACCCAGTCCTCCGAAAGATTGCAGGTGTTTGCCACGCGACCGTTAAATGACTGCGAAACAGCATAGGTTGCCGCCATTCTGAGGCGCGGCGGCAGATTGGTAATCGTCTGCGTCTGAATCGCGTCTTCTCCTGCGGCCTTTTTGATTTGTGAAATCAGGCCGTTGAAGCAGTCCTCAATATTGATTACATAATATTTGATTCCCAAATGCTCCACGAGAGCCAGCGACACATCAATGTCGAACTGTTCGCCCTTCGGGAGCAGAACACCGATGACCCTGTCCTTGCCGAGTGCTTCTACACAAAGCGCCGCCACAACCGAGCTGTCCTTGCCGCCGGAGATTGCCACAATCGCATTGCAGCCCTTTCCGTTTACCTCAAACCAGTCTCTGATCCATTTTATAATATCGTCTTTTACCTTTTTTGCGTCAAATGCCATGTTACGCCTCCAAAATCGTATGTACTGTAATAATATGCTGCTATTATACCTTACTTTTGTTGTTTTTGCAATCAATCGACCTTGTTTTTTATCCCTGAATTTGCTATAATAAAAAGGCTGCAATGAGGAATCGGAGCGGACTTCAATCCCGAAGCCTGCTTCACAACCGCCTTACAGGAAAAAACTTTAAGAAAGTTGTAACCTTTTCCATTGCAAGATTGATTTATTAATGAAAGGAGAACCGAAGGGATGAGTGATACTTTTGTTCAGAACGAAAGTATTGAGACCTTAATTCATCGTTATAAAAGCACGATTTACGGCGTGGCCCTGTCGTATACGAGCAACCGAGCGGATGCGGACGACATCTTCCAGGAAGTTTTCCTCATCTACTATAAAGTGAATCCGCAGTTTAACGACGAGGAGCATCGAAAAGCATGGCTTATCCGAACGACGATTAACTGTTCTTTAAGAGTTGTGCAGAGCACCTATCACAAGCGCGTGATTCCTATGGATCAAAACGAGATGAATGAAGGCTCATTTCAATTTCGTACCAAGGAGGAGAATGCTGTTTACTTAGCGTTGCAGCAGCTCCCGGAGAAATACAGAACCGTTCTCCAACTCTTTTATTTTGCGGACATGTCCATTGAATCGATTGGGAATGCCTTAAATTTAAAGGTCAGCACCGTGAAGGTTCAGCTTATGAGAGGCCGCGAAATGATGAAAAATAAACTGAAGGAGGAAGATTATCATGGTTGACGAATTCTTTCGCGACATGGATGACTTCGCATCAAGCGACATAATCTATAGCATGAGGGAGCAGATGACCCCGTCTGATGAGGTCGTTTCGTCTTTACTTGCCAAGATTGCCGAATGCGATACTTCCCCTGAACGCTTTGAAAACTCAGTACCGTTTGAGGCTGTGGTCAAGAAGAACCCTGGCCGCAAACCTTTGGTTAAATACGCAACGGTTGCTGCGGTAAGTGTCATCGTACTGGTTTCCGCTTTCGCTGTATTCGGAAACGGTAATCCGTCCGACATCGGTAATTTAATCGATAATGTCGTTCCGGGAAATGTGATTACAACGCCTGACCCGGCAGCTCCGGATAACCCGTCTGTCACAGACGGTGACAATTCGGGCAAGGATACTCCGTCCAAACAGTCCGACAAGACACAGAAAGATGACAGTTCAAAGCCTGCCGCTGACAACAAAACAACGGATACTGATTCCGCCAAGTCCGGCAAGCCGGTAAACACAAACTCCGGCGATTCCACTGCTCCGGCTCCGAATGACAATCCGACGCCGACCGTAGGAAAGAACGGAAACGGTGATGTTGATTTCAGCAGAGAAATCCTCGCTGAGGAATCCGTTTCTCACCTTGCGATTTCCGGCGGCAACTATGTAGTGGAAACGTCTTCAACATCGCTTACAACTACTTCCGAGATTAAGTCCATTTCGCTTGCTATCCCAGAGACTTCAACAACCAATGAGGCGGTTGTTCAGGCTCAGGTTAAGAGGCTCAGAAATGTTTCCTCGGATCTTATGGTTGCTGTAGATGTAGACGGATTTAAGCAGAGTCTGCTTTACCTGAACGAATCTTATACACCGTCCTCGCTGGAACAATTCATTGCCGATGCGGGACTTGACACGGATGTTTCGTATTCCAAATATGTCTACTGCAAAGGAGAAAACATCGGATACTCTTCTTATCATAAGTTCAGTGTTCCGGACATCAGGGAATATGTAGATAACTACATCTTCTCAGAAGACAACTCTCCGTTATGCGGCAGCAAAGCTTATAACAATGCCGGCGTTCATGTAACTTTCAAATCGAAATCCAATCCTACATGTTCGTCAATTGACTTCGGTGTGAGTGACAACGGCTATCTTCTCGTAAAGATGAACGCCAATAAATCATTTGTCTTCTACATCGGAGCTGATAACGCATCGAACTTCATCGCAAGCGTTACCGGGGAATAATGAAAGCCTTTTTGAAAATGACCCAAAATCGGGTCATTTTTTTATTGTTAAAATCATTTTCGGGTCAATCTTGTGCTGTTTTTGAGTCAAATATCGCTTTTTTATTATTTTTAAGGTTGTTTCGAGGATTTTTTCGAGTTGGCACGCTTCTTGCTTATAATATTTGCACAAAAGAAAAAAATATAATTTAAAAAATAACAATTCTATAGGAGGTAACGAGATGATTACAAAGAAAGATTTTTTAGACTACGCATTTGAAAGCGCAATCACATCCATGAACTACAACTCCCTTCAGGCTATGTCCGGTGACATCGCTGAAGAGGTTATCGCAACAGGTATGCAGGCATATGCAAAAGACCAGGGCCTGACTTTCACAGACGAAGAAGTTCACGCAACAATCGTTGCCGGAATTGAAAGTCTGAACAATGCAGGCGCAGATTTCAAGCTCCAGACTTGGATGATGAAATAAAGAAAGAAACTCCTAAATTAAATAAGTATGAATAAATAAAGAATGAATGAATGAATGTAAAAAACGGAGCCACCGGCTCCGTTTTTTACAAATTATATTTCACTTTCTTTCGTGCAAGGGTTGTCTGCGGCAAGTTCAGGAAATCGGCCGCTTTTCGCGTTGTGCCCTCCTTCTTGAGAGCATATTCTATCAGCTTCTTTTCCTGCCTTTCTATAATTTGATTGAAGTCCAGCGATTCTTCTCTCTTGAATTCCTTGCGGATGTCTATGACACTCTCGTCATAAACATTTTCGTTGAGCAGATCGTCAACCAAATCCGCTTCGATTGTATTTTCTCTCCCGCAAATATATAGCCGGTGAACCGTATTTTCGAGTTCCCTCACATTTCCCGGCCAGTGGTATTCTTCGAGTTTCCGGTACGCCTCCGGGCTGAAATCTTTATCCACCCCATACTTCAGGCTGTATTTCTTTATGAAATCCTTTGCAAGGCAGTAGACATCTTCTTTTCGCTTCCTGAGAGGCGGGATCTCAATCTGGCAGATGTTCAGCCTATAGAAAAGATCCTCTCTGAACTTTCCTTCGTCTACCAGCTTCTTAAGCGGTATGTTGTTCGCACAGATAACGCGAACATTTACATGCTTCGCCTGCGTACCGCCCACACGATAAAACGTGTTTTCCTGAAGCACGCGCAGGAGTTTAGACTGCATGGACAAAGGCAGAGAACCGATTTCGTCAAGGAAGAGGGTGCCGTTGTTGGCCATTTCAAAGTAACCTTCTTTTCCGGTCGATGACGCCCCGGTAAACGATCCCTTTTCATACCCGAAAAATTCCGACTCTGCGAGGTTTTCTTGTATCGTTGCGCAGTTTATCTTAATACACGGTTTTGACTTCCTCGGACTGTTTTGGTGGATTAAATCGAAAATTCTTTCTTTGCCTACCCCCGTCTCCCCTTGTATGATTACATTGCAATCATATTTGGCTATGTTTAGGGCATCCGCAACTAACTCTTCCGTTACCGGGCTCATAAACAAGAATCCGTCTATCTGTCTGGCAGCCTTCTGTCCATGTTCCTCTTCACTGTTCACTCTGAGTTTTGTCTTGCGCTTGTTTTTTTCAAAATATTCATCGAGCTTCTTGAGTATCGGCTCGGCATCCCGAACCAGCCCGAGCGCAATGCTGTATGTATTTTCATATACACTGTCCAGTGCATAGTTGACTACTCCCTTTTTACCGAGACTCTCCGTAATCAAAAGCGCCTGCGAATAATTATTGTCTATATTGGTATGGCAGATAAGACCACCGCTTCTTACCATCAGCGCTGCCACGCTTTCACAGTTTTTGATATCCTCAAGATTGATAATCACATCCATCTGATTCATTTCGCCTTCCCCCAATATACGCGCTGCGGTTTCGATTGGATGGCTCATCGGGTCGAAATAAATGTGATCTATCAGTGGGCTCAGAACGTCCATCAAAACTTTTTCCTTCATTTTGGCGGAGCATGTGCATCCGTTTTCCACAAGCAAGGATATTTCGGCACCAGGTACGCAGTTTTTCATCTGCTGTGCAAAAAGTGTAATTTCAACAAGGCTGACACCGATAATGAGCACTTTCTTTATGTCCATGTTCTCGACAATCTCACTGAGTCCGAAGAAGGTTCCCTCTTCATCAATGGCTCTTCTCAGGTATCGTTTTCGGTTTTCCGGTAAATCATCGCAGATTTCCAGAAGCGTAGTTTCAAACAGAATCGCATATCCCTTGCATTTGATCTGACCGAAATCGTAATCGATATCTTCGATTTCCTCTATATATACGGGAATCCCCGTCATGGTGCTCATGCAGACAACATAATCACCTACTTTAACATCGTTTCTGCCGCAGTCGTCGGATATTTCCTCCACTACTCCGGAACATACCGCCCCGCTGTTCGTATAAGGGTTGTGAATCTTGCCCCTTTCGTTGACAAACTTCATAATCTTACCCGCTATTTTGGGTGTATCATGTTCGCATATGGAGCAAATCTGGCACATGCTGTCCCGCTCCATTGTTATGTAATCAAGCGAAATACGGATCTCGCGTCCTTTCAGTTCTCGTGAATTGTCAACCTTCCATGCGGTAACCGGAAGACTGCCCTTAGGCTCTATTACTCTAACCTCTCCAAAATTTCTCATGTTATTGCCTCCTAGTGTCTATTCAATTATATCAATTTTGCTTTCTTTGTCAATATCACAGCACCATTTTCGGGTCAGCATTTTTATTTTTGCACCGTTTTTGGGTCAGTTTCCTTATTTTTCCTTGCCAGAATCGCTCATTTCTGCGTTTTTAAGCATTTTCTTAACTTGGCACAGTTCTTGCTGTTAAATAAATCGCAATTAAAATTTATACTTTATTTATAGAAAGGAAATGAAACAATGAATTTTCTAAAAGCATTTGTTAAGTTCGTTCCTGTATTCGTTTTAGCCGGACTGATGATTTCCGGACAGGACGCACTGATTGCAGCTGCAATCGCAGCGATCGCAGCTGTCGTTGTTGCTCGCTTTGTATGCGGCTTCAAATTACAGGAATGTATCGATTCCGCTATGTCCAGCGTATCTAACATCCTGATTGCATTATTTATCTTAATGTTCGCTTACGCGATGGCAAGCTTATTCATGTCCACAGGTGTAGGCGCAGCAGTTGTAAACATCGCACTGAAAGCCGGCATCACAGGCAAGAGTGTTGCATTCATCGGTATTCTTTGTACTGCGGTTCTTTCCGTAGCAACCGGTTCTTCCTGGGGTACATTCGCAGCATGCGCACCGATTTTCTTATGGCTGAACGAAATCGTTGGCGGTAACCTTTACCTTACGGTTTGTGCTATCGCAGGCGGTGCTTGCTTCGGCGACAACATCGGTCTTATCTCCGATACAACAATCGTATCCTCCGGTATCCAGGGCGTACAGGTTGTAGACAGAATCAGACACCAGGGTGTTTGGTCTGTACTCTGCCTTGCACTCGCTTGCATCTGCTTCCTCGTTGCAGGAATCACGATGGGTCTTCCGGGAGAAGCGGTTGACGGTTCCCATGTTGTAAACCAGATTACAGATGATGTATGGGCATTCCTTGCAGAAGAAAGACCTGCTGCAGTTGCACTGCTTGAACAGGTTCGTGACGGCGTTGCTCTTTACATGGTTATTCCGCTCATCCTCGTTATTGTACTTGCAGTTCTCGGGCTGAACACATTCATCTGTATCGGTTCCGGTATCGTTTCTTCCTATGTACTCGGAATCTTCGCCGGAACGGTTGGTACTTTCCAGGATTTCCTCGATGAAGTCATGGCAGGTTTCGCAGATGCAGGTTCATGGGTAGTTGTAATGATGATGTGGGTTGCTGCTTTCGGCGGCATCATGCAGAAGATGGATGCGTTCGCTCCGCTTGCTGCTCTTGTTGTAAAGATGTCCAAGAAGGTAAGACACCTGCTTGGATGGAACGCAGTTCTCTGCTTACTCGGAAACGCTGCTTTATCCGATGAAATGGCTCAGATCGTAACAATGGGTCCGGTTATCAAGCAGATTGCAGAAGAAAACATCGAAGCAGAAAACGAAGAAGCTATGTACAAGATTAAACTGAGAAATGCTACATTCGGAGATGCTATGGGTGTATTCGGTTCCCAGCTCATTCCATGGCACGTATACCTTGCGTTCTATGTAGGTATCGCTGCCGGCGTATATCCGCTTCAGGCACTTGTTCCGACAGACTTCTTAAGATACAACTTCATGGCGTATATCGCAGTTATTTCCCTGGTTGTTTTGACATTCACAGGTTGGGACAGATTCATCCCGCTGTTCAAGATGCCGCAGGAACCTGTTGTAAGATTAAAGAAGCACGCAAAACAGGACTTTTAATTCAGAAACAATTCAACTTAATTGCATAAAGAAAACTCTCGCAAATGCGAGAGTTTTCTTGTATTCTATATCAGTGCGGCCACTCCGTATGTTGCAACGGTTACGATGACTGCCGCAATTACAACGCCTGCAGCGATTGCAGGAAAGGCTCTTTTCAGCTGCATATCCAGCATCGCAGCAATCAGCGCACCGGTCCACGCTCCTGTTCCAGGAAGCGGAATCGCTACGAAAAACATGAGCCCCCAGAATTCATACTTGAGAACCTTGTCTTTTTTTCGGTCCGCCTTATCCTCAAGCCTTTTTACAAGCGCCGCGAGTTTTTCGCTCTTTGTCTGCATCCACTTAAAAATTTTTCGGATGAATACGATAATGAACGGAATCGGAATCAGATTCCCTATGATTGCCGTTGCCACGACAACCGGAATGTCAAGCCCTGCTATTACGCCCGCAGGAATGGCTGCCCGCAGTTCAAGCACCGGAACCATTGAAATCAGCAATGTCATCAAAATGCTTCCTGCGGTTGTCCCCCAAAATGCAATCATATTTCTTTCCCCTCGTTTCTGACCGCTGCCTGTGCCGCAGCCAGTTTTGCGGCGGGCACCTTGCCTGGCGGACATGACAGATAATTTATACCGATTCTATGGCAGAAATCAATGCTTCTGCTGTCGGATGCCTGATCGCCGCAGATTCCGAGTTTCAGTCTTTGCTTGGTATGCTTGCCGATGGACGCGGCAAGTTCCACAAGCCGTCCTACACCGTCTGTATCCAGTGTTTTGAACGGATCCTCACTGAGTATCCCGTTTTCCACGTAATTTTCGATGACTCCGGAGGCTTCTGCTTCCCTTGAGAGACCGAAAACCATCTGCGTAAGATCATTTGTCCCGAATGAGAAAAAATCGCATTCTGCGGCTATTTTATCCGCGATAAGAGCAGCTCTGGGCGTTTCAATCATCGTTCCGATCAGGATGTCAGGCTTTTTATCCGAGTTTGCCGTGCAGGCTTTCGCTGCTTCGCCTATGGTCTTCTTCACCCTGCGGAGTTCCTCAATCGTGCTTATCATCGGAACCAGAATTTCGATTTTTATATCACTTTCCGTTTCCTCGCTTACTTTAAGAGCAGCTTCGATGATCGCCTCTGTCTGCATTTCCGTAATTTCAGGCAATGTAACCGGTAAATCCAAAAGGCGTATTGTTACGGATTTTTCCCCCATGATGCGGTAGAGCTGCTCAAAACTGCGTTTTTGCTCTTCCTTAAGCTCTTGAATCATCTCTTTGCGCTTTGCTGCGTCCTGCGTCAAAAGCATCTCTTTCAGCATCGGCATCTTTCCGTCATTGTAAAGCATATTCTCGGTTCTGCAAAGACCGATTCCTTCCGCACCAAGCTCCGCTGCTTCAGCTGCCTGGCCGGCACTGTCCGCATTCACTCGCACCCTCAGTTCCCGCACATCGTCAACCCACTCCATGAGTGTCGCATAATACGCTTCAACCTCGGATTCAGAAGCCTTCGCCCCATCCTTTTTCCCAAAGACAAGCTGCTCCATTTTTTCCGCATCCTGCCTGAGGATTGCGGTTTTCTGCGTGATGAGCTCTTCCGAAACCATGTCAACTGCAATTTTCAGTGCAGCTTCCGGTGTCCGGTCTGCCGTAGATGTCTGAAGCATGTACAGCTTGTTGTTTTCAATCGTAAATTCCATGGTTTGGACATCTTTGTAATGACGCTCCAAAATTCCGGAAATCTTTTGTATAGCTTCGTATACTTTTGGGAAATCATCCGCAAGCATCGAAATATCCTGCGGGACATTTCCTGCCTCTGCGTCTTTTCCCTGTGTGCTCACCGTGAAGGTCCCGGTCAGTTTCTTTTCTCCCGTCTCACAGCAGCGAGTTGCTGCAACGCCCACTGCGGATGTACTTCCGAGGTTTCCGAAGACCATCGCTTGAATGCTTACGGCCACACCTTGCACAGCTTCCGGGTCAAAGTCATGGTGCCGGCGATAGTTTTGTGCCTCTTCGCTGTTCCACGAAAGAAATGCCGCCCTTACAGCGCTGAGAAGCTGCACTCTCGCATCTTGCGGCGTGCCTTCTTCCCCGCATCCGACAATCTCCGCATACATTGCTTTAAACCTGCGATAAGTATCATCGGCAAATTCTCTGTTTCCGGTCAAACGGCAAAGCGCTTCTGCGGTCTCATCGTTGATTCCGACATTTAGAACGGTTTTCGTAAGTCCCGGCATGAAACCCGCCGCACTTGTCCTCACGGAAACAAGCAGCGGATTCTCTCCTCTGCCGAATGTCTTGCCGGTTACATCTTCAAGTTCCGCTATCTTGTCAAATATTTCGTTCTCCATTTCTTCCGTTATCCTGCATCCGTTTTCATAAAACTCGGCGCATGCCTTGGAAGTAACGGTAAATCCGAAAGGCACCGGAAGGCCGGTCTGCATCATCTCTGCGAGATTGGCTCCCTTATTGCCAAGAAGGTTCCGCATTTCTTTGGAACCTTCATTGAATGAATATACAAATTGCTTCATATTTCTCCGTTTCTTGTGATTAGAAGGACAATCTTTCTTCGATGTAGGAACGAACCTCGCTTACCGGGATTCTTACCTGCTGCATCGTATCTCTGTCACGAATGGTAACGCATCCGTCTGTCTCGGTATCGAAATCCACGCAGATGCAGAACGGTGTTCCGATTTCGTCTTCTCTTCTGTATCTCTTTCCGATGGAGCCTGCAGCGTCATAGTCAACCATGAAGTATTTTGAGAGTTCTTCGTGAATTGGCTCTGCAACAGGTGCAAGCTTCTTGGCAAGCGGAAGAACCGCTGCCTTGAACGGTGCAAGTGCCGGGTGGAATTTCATTACCACACGGACATCTTCTTTTCCGTTTGCATCCGTAAGAACTTCTTCGGTGTAGGCATTGCAAAGGAATGCAAGCACACTTCTTTCAACGCCGAGCGACGGTTCGATTACATACGGAATGTAATGTTCGTTCTTATCCTGATCGAAATAGGTCATATCCTGTCCGGATGTGTTCTGATGCTGCGTAAGGTCATAGTCCGTACGGTCAGCAACACCCCAAAGTTCGCCCCAGCCGAACGGGAATTTGAATTCGAAGTCGGTTGTTGCCTTTGAGTAGAAACAAAGTTCTTCCGGGCTGTGGTCACGAAGTCTGAGGTTTTCTTCTTTGATTCCGAGGGAAAGCAGCCACTGGTGACAGAATCCTCTCCAGTAATTGAACCATTCGAGGTCCGTTCCCGGTTCACAGAAGAATTCAAGCTCCATCTGTTCGAATTCGCGCACACGGAAAATAAAGTTGCCCGGTGTGATTTCGTTACGGAAAGATTTACCGATTTGGCCAATTCCGAAAGGAACTTTCTTTCTCGAGGTTCTCTGCACATTCTTGAAGTTTACGAAAATACCCTGTGCAGTTTCCGGACGAAGGTAAAGTTCCGATTTGGAATCTTCCGTTACACCCTGGAAAGTCTTAAACATCAGATTGAATTGACGAATTCCCGTAAAATTCGTTTTGCCGCATTCCGGACACGGAATATTGTGTTCGGCGATGTATTTTTCGAGTTCTTCGTTGCTCCATCCGTCAACAACGATTTCCGGCATGCCGTTTGCCGCATGGAAATCTTCTATCAGCTTATCTGCTCTAAATCTTGATTTACATGATTTGCAGTCTACGAGCGGATCCGAGAATCCTCCCACGTGACCCGAAGCCACCCATGTCTGAGGGTTCATAAGAATCGCAGCATCCAGTCCTACATTGTACTTGGACTCCTGCACGAACTTTCTCCACCATGCCTTCTTTACATTGTTCTTAAGTTCTGCTCCCAAAGGACCGTAATCCCATGTGTTTGCAAGGCCTCCGTAAATCTCCGAACCCGGATAAACGAATCCTCTGTTTTTGGAAAGAGCTACAACTTTCTCCATTGTTACTTCTCTGTTTACATCGCTCATTGTGAAAACCTACCTATCTTTCGTTTTTATTCTTCTTCTTTTTCTTTTTTCTCTTCTTCGTCGGTGCCTTCAAGCACTTCTTCTACTGCATCTTCGGTATTTTCAAAGATGTCTTCCAAGTCGTCCTTCTTGGACTTGAATTCGTTGTACTTGTCGCATGCAGCTTCCTTGATTGAGTTATAAGCACCTGTGCCTTTTTCGATAACTTCGTCAAGCACAACTGAGCCTTTTTCCTTTACATCGCTTGCAAAGCCTTCCGCTCTCTTGGTTATGTCGATAACCTTACCGTCGGTTGTCGTGAGTTCAACCGTGCATTTGAAACCTACCGTTGCGATAGCGGCAGCAATCACGCCCCATGGAGCAACGAGTGCACCGACAACACCTACGTTTACAGGGATGTTAACGATTGTTTCATCGCCTTTCTTAACTGCAATTTTGGAAACGTTGCCTTTCTTCACCATTTCCTTTACTTTATCCATTGTATCGTTTACAAATTCGTTTGTCTTTCCGCCCTTGTTGATGTCAACGGTTTCTTCGATTGCGATGATAGCATCCACAACGCTTCCGTCAGCCGCTTCAAGTGCTTCTTTTGCTTCTTTGTAGGATACGCCTGTTCTGTCTTTTACCAGTTCAATCTTTTCCAATGTAATTTCCATAAAAATACCTCCTAAAATTAATCGCTTCACAAATCCTGTGAAAAAATACTCTCACTCTTTAACTTTCCTATATCAAAATGATAAGTCAGATAACTTTTCATTATGACGTTCAGCTTCTTGAAAATACGCTCGTCCAAGGCAATCCTGCCGAATGCGTTAAACGGTTCTTTTCTAAAATACTTTAATATATCTACTATACCAAAATTTACATCATAAATCAATGCCTCATTCGTGGTTGTTTCACAAAAACTCTTCACACAATCTCCGCAGATTATGCCGCCCTCACTCACGCTGAAATGCTTTCCGTCCGCAGGCTTTCCGCAGCATGCACATTCGTCAAGGACAGGCATCGTACCGAGTGCGTCCAGCACCTTTACAATGTATGCCATCACCAGCGTTTCGTGTTTCTTGCTCCTTGCCTCAAGTGCCTCGAAGAAATCCAGCAGGATTCGGAAAATCGCGGGCTGCGGCAGATCTTCGGTAAGGAGCTTCTCCGTCAGTTCGAGAACATAGGATGCCGCCAGATACTTATCAAGGTCTTCCCCAATGCCATAATAACTCTTTATTACCTGACCGTTATTCAAATTGTAGCTGTCTCTGCCCTTAAAAAGCTCATATCGCCCGTAGGTGAACGGTCTTGCCGCAAGGGCCGATTTGTTTTTCCCGCCTTCCGCAGCACTCGTTCCGACGCTGATTTTTCCGAACTTTCTCGAAAAAAGCAGAATCATTCTTCTTCCTGCCACGGTTTTGGTCTGTCTGAGGACAATCCCCTCCGTATCGGTTATCATCTGTCAAAACCATCCTTATATCCGAAATTGTAAAGTGCAAAATCGGAATCTCTCCAGTTTTCTTTGACCTTAACCCAAAGCTCAAGAAATACC
Organism: Bacillota bacterium; assembly: GCA_022764365.1. Lineage (GTDB taxonomy): Bacteria > Bacillota > Clostridia > Peptostreptococcales > Anaerovoracaceae > CAG-238. Next base: position 52,318 of record JALERA010000030.1, on the reverse strand, counting down.
TTCGTTCCCAAAAGCGCTTCGATTTCAAGGCGCGCGCTCTTGCCGATGCCTTTCAGTTTCTTGCCTTCTTTTCCGATGATGATTCCCTTGTGTGATTTTCTTTCGCAGTAGATTACCGCACCGATTCTTGTGATGTTTTCATCCTCTCGGTAGCTTTCGATTTCAACCGCCACCCCGTGCGGAACCTCGTCCTGCAGGTACAGGAGGATTTTTTCGCGGATGATCTCGCTGACTATGAAACGCTCCGGGTGATCCGTAATCATATCTTCCGGGAAATACATCGGGCCGGGTTCAAGAAAATCCTCGATTCTCGCCAAAAGCCGTTCCACATGTGTCCCCTCGAGTGCCGAAATCCCCAGAACATCCTCGAAGATTCCCATTTTGCTGTATTCGTCATAAATCTTGCGGAATTCCTCCGGATCCATCTTGTCGATTTTGTTTATAATCAGGATTTTCGGAGTTTTTACCTCTTTCAGCATTTCGAGAATATATTTGTCTCCCGGGCCTCTTCCGAGTTCCTCGTCCACCAGAAAAAGAATGACCTCAACTTCTTTGAACGTGTTGATTGCAGAATCGGTCATGAACTCGCCGAGTTTGCTGTGCGGCTTATGAATGCCCGGTGTGTCGATAAATACCATCTGCACGCCGCGGTCGTAATCACCGTCCGGGATGTTTGTATAGATGCCGCGAATCGTATTGCGGGTCGTCTGCGGCTTGTCCGTCGTAATCGCGATTTTTTCGCCGAGCACCGCATTGAGGAGCGTTGATTTGCCGACATTCGGTCTTCCGATAATTCCTATAAATCCTGTTTTCATTAAAGTCTGAATCCCTCCGGTAAAATTTCTTCCATTGTGTAAACTCTGAGGCTTTCTTCATCATCTCCCGTGATAATCTTGAAATCATCGTCACAGAATTCTTTCATGAACTGCCTGCAGATGCCGCACGGCCATGCCTCTCCTTCTTCGCAGACGATAGCGATTGCTTCAAATTCGCTTTCCCCTTCGGAAATTGCCTTGACAAACGCCGTTCTTTCCGCGCATATGGTTGCTCCGAACGAAGAGTTTTCCACGTTGCAGCCCGTATACACTTCGCCTTCTTTCGTAAGCAGAGCCGCACCCACTCTGAACTTGGAGAACGGTGCATAGGCCCTCGGCAGCATTTCCTTTGCTTTTGCGTATAAATCTCTGTACATCATAATTATCCCTCCTGACGCATTAATCCTATCTGCTTCATTATTTCCTCTTCGCGTGCCCGCATTGCCTTCTTTTCGTCTTCTTCCATATGGTCGTATCCGAGAAGGTGCAAAACGCTGTGCGTAAAAAGATATACCAGTTCTCTCTCAAAAGAGTGTCCAAACTCTTCGGCCTGCTCCCGCGCCTTCTGCTCGCAGATAACCACATCTCCGAGGCAGATTTCGCAGACCTCGGGAATCTCCTCCTCAAGGTCATCAAACTGCGGGAACGACAGCACATCCGTCGGCTTGTCAACGCCCCGATACTGTTTGTTGAGTTCATGTATCTCATCAAGATCAACAAACGTCACACTGATTTCGCAGCGCTGCTTGTCGAGATTGTGCATGTTTTCGGACTCAACGGCATACTCTGCCGCTTCGGTCATTTTTTGCAGAAGTTCTTCCGGTACTGCATGTCCCTCTTCAAAATATATTTTCATTATTCCTGCATTTCCTCCGGGTATTTTCTGTAAAACTGATCATATGCGTTTATAATCTTCTTGACCAGTTCATGCCTTACAACATCCGTGTCTTTCAGATAGCATATGTCGATGTCTCTGATATTTTTCAAAACTCTGAGCGCTTCCACAAGCCCCGATTTCTTGCCGCGCGGCAGGTCAATCTGCGTTACGTCCCCCGTAACAACCACCTTCGAGCCGAAGCCCATACGCGTCAGAAACATTTTCATCTGTTCGCGCGTCGTGTTCTGCGCCTCATCCAATATGATAAACGAATTGTCCAGCGTTCTTCCTCTCATGTAAGCGAGCGGAACCACCTCGATGACTTCCTTTTCTTTCAGTCTAAGAGCCGCATCTCTTCCGAGCACGTCGTAGAGCGCATCGTAGAGCGGTCTTAAATACGGGTCAACCTTATCCTGAAGGTCGCCCGGCAGGAAGCCGAGCCTTTCCCCCGCCTCAACCGCGGGCCTTGCAAGAATTATTTTCTGGACTTCTTTGTTCTTATATGCGTTTATTGCCATTGCAACCGCAATATAGGTCTTGCCGGTTCCCGCAGGCCCCACGCCAAACACGATGTCTTTGTTTCTTATGCTGTTTACATAGTTCTTCTGCCCGAGTGTTTTCGGCTTCAGCGGCTTTCCTTTGTGCGTAAAGCAGATAACGTCCTTGTTTACCCTGCTCTCCTTGTAGGAAATTCCTTCTTCGCTGAGTGAAATGATGTATTGAACCTTTTGTTTGTCCAAAACCTCTCCTGCGTCAATCGCGCTCATAAGTTCATCGAGAATTCGCGATGCCTTATCGATTGCCTCCTCACTCTCTGCTTTGATGATCAGCTCGTCATCCCGCTGAATGATGTCCGCACTCGTTGCCTCTTTTATATAGTCAAGGTTGACATCCAGATTCCCGAAAAGTTCCCGTCTGTCAATCTCCTCTGTTATCCGAAATTTTTTGTCCAACTGCCGTCTCCTGTTCTTTGGTTATTTCGCGGCGCACCTCGATGGTCACACCTACTTCTATTATATTTTCTTTTGCGCTAAAATTCAAACTTTTATTTATAATTTCTGCGTTTTCGGGCAGATTTTCTTTCATCCAAAGGCGTATCTGCTGGTCGGCCTTGGCTTTTATCTGCTCCGGCGTGCGTTCCTGCTTGTTTGCGATTATGATTTTGTCGGAAGCAGTGCTCTGCGTCTCCTGCATATGGGCGGGCTCCTCATAGCGTTCCTGCGCGAAATTCAGCCGGTAAGGAACTCTTGCCCACACCTGTCCGCTTGCTTTGACATAATATCGGTCGGGGTCATTTTCTTCGAACGTTGTCGGTTCGATCGGAATTTCACCGCCGATCAAAATCTGTCCTTTTTTTACATAATCGCCCGGCTCCACGCGTGCCTCACCCCAAAGCGGCTGGATGCTTTCTATGTATCCGCTCTCTTCCGCGACCAAATCGGTATAGCTGAGTTTCTCGCCGTTCTCGTCTGTATTTTCATCGCCCTCTGCCGCATCGGTATCGCGGAGGTCATCGGTTTCCGCTATATTAAGATATACCACCGTTCCGTCATAAACAAGCTTCACCCATGTCACCTGCGGAAATGTGGCATAAATATCGGCTTTTGCTTTCTCCCAGTTTATCGACGGCCGGTAAACGCCTTCATAGATTCCGGCTTCGTTCAGGCACTGCCTGAGGCACTGCTCCGGAATTGCCCGATAGCCGTCCACCACAATCTGCGCGACAAACACGGATCGCAAAAAAACGATGGATGCAGTCAGCAGAACTCCGGCAATCAGAAGCGGTTTTTTCTTTATCTTTGACACTTTCGTCTGCGGGCCGGCTTCTTTGATTACGGTTATCCGGTAGAGCGATTTTGCAAGTTTTCGCAGTGTCTTGCAGTCTCTGTAGGAGACCCACGCAATGAGCTCCGTATCCGAAATCATCCGAACATTGCGAAGTTTTATCCCTTTGCGGAATGCCGCCGAAAGCAGCTTGTCTGTCCGAAAGCCTTCAATCGTAATCTGTACACGATGTCTATAAAAACTCAACTCTTTGTACTCTTCCCTCAATGACAAGTCTCCCTTCACCGATTTCCCGGATAACGAAATTCTCACCGCCGACCGTTACGTATCTGTCTGAATTTTTTACGGTAACCGCCGCACTGCTTATCATTACGATTTCCTTAACGCTCTCTAGAATCACACGGTTTTCCGTTACAGTCACGCGCGGCACACGAAAATCCAGGTCATACTCCATTTCCGCAAACAAATTCACTGTTTTCCGCACCTACTTCCCGCCTATTTTTTTCTTTCTTTTCAGTCTATGTACCGCTCGTTTGATTTATTGCATTTTTTTATCAAAAATCCTTGCGAAAGCCGTCCAAAAAGTGTATAATACTTTCGTTATAGGCAGGAAACTGCTTTCGGCTTAACTATTTCATGTAAGTCAGGAGGTGAATTGGAATATGGCACAAGTTATCGTAAGAGAAAACGAAAGTTTGGAATCCGCTCTTAAGAGATTCAAGAGATCTTGCGCGAGAGACGGCGTTATGAGCGAACTCAGAAAAAGAGAACATTACGAAAAACCAAGCGTAAAGAGAAAGAAAAAATCTGAAGCCGCTAGAAAAAAGGCTAAGAAATACTAATACCTTCACAAGTCATTTCTTGCCTGAGCAGGCAGCTTAGTCAAGGCTTCACGAATAGAGGTGAATGAAAATGGCAATTAAAGAAAAATTGATGGCAGACTTCAAGGAAGCTATGAAGGCTCACGATGAAGTTGCCAAGAATACAATCAGTTTTGCGCGTGCGGCAATCAAGCAATATGAGGTTGACCACCGCGAAGAACTGGATGATGACGGCATTGCAGCAATTTTATCAAAACAGGTTAAAATGAGAAAAGATGCCCTCGCTGATTTTGAAAAAGCCGGAAGAACCGATTTAATCGATTCCTATAAATCAGAGATTGAAATACTGAAAAGATACCTGCCGGAACAGCTTTCCGACGAGAAGATTCGTGAAATCATCGAAGGAACCGCGTCCGAATTGGGTATTGAAGGCGGCATGCAGAACATGGGAAAACTCATGGGTCCTGTCATGGCGAAAGTCAAAGGCCTCGCTGACGGAAACCAGGTTAAGCAGCTCGTCCAGGAATTTCTGAAAAAATAACCAAAAAAATTGCGTCTTTGAATCCTGCGATTCAAAGGCGCTTTTTTCTTGAGCCGGACGGCGCAGGGTGCCTAGATGACCAAGGACGGTGCTTGGGTGCTTGGGTTCATGGGTGCGAGGCCAAAGATAGCGTTTACACAGCACCGCGCCGCGAGGCCAAAGATAGCGTTTACACGAAGAGGGCTTCTATGAAGAGGCGTTTCGTGTCTCTGGGGGCCTGCATGGGCGAAAAAAATCGAACTGTAAAAAAGTGTCAAAAGACCATCCCCGTGAAACGTTGAAATTCCAACCTCCCAAAACCTTACATTTTTGCAAGGGGTAAAATCACAGTACAAAGCCGGCGTGAAACAGGCTCAACACGGTGTAAAACAGGCTAAAATACACGAAACAGGGGTCTTTTTGAGGCACTTGGTAGGAATTCCCTAATTTTCCCAGGCGCCGCAAAACCGTACAGGTCATCCCAAGACCACCGGCGACACTCCCAATCCGCCCCAAGTCGTAAGCCCCATATTCGTCATTCTTCCAAAAGTGACAATAAGATATTACAGTTTTCACAAAGATACGATTCCATTTCCGTGTTCTTGAAAAAAACCTTTGTTACAAATCTGCCTTTCTCTGTAAAAGGCAGGTATGCACCGTCAAGTTTTTCGGTGTCCCAAACTAGCCTCCTGCCGTTCTGGACATATCCCGGAATCATATCATTATTGCAATACGGACATTTCATATCGAAGCCTCCTGAAATGGTGGATTAATCCAATCAATCGATGTGTTTTCTTCAATTGAGGATAGGTTAGGTAACTCATCATGCAATATATGCAGGATTTCTCGCACTTAGATATTTGTCGATATCGCAATTGATATGACGGTAGCCTGTTGTATGGAGTACATCGTAGAACTCATTCAAATAATCGAATACACCATAGCGTTCGAATAGTTCTGCTGTCTGTTTCCCTGTCAACGATTTGTATACCTTGTAATTTTCAAGGCAAAAAACTGTGAACTCAGTTTTCTTACTCATAATTCTCTCCTTCATGCACATTCTTGTGCAACTCTACACATCAGGAAATTCAATATTTCCTGTTTTTTCCTCTTGCATAAAAAGCGAATACAGCATTTCTGTGCTATATTGCCATAGCTTTGTTTCTTCCCTTTCCAGGATCGAATACAGTTTAGATTTATAAAGCTTTGCGATCGCCTGATTCTCAGAAATTCCTTCTTTTTGAGCAATCATCTCAACAAGGTCAGCGCTGATAAATGGCATAATTGCAAGAAATTGTTCCTGTCCCATATTACACCTCCGCAATAACTTCCTTTGATTCAATGAATTTGATGAAAGAAAGTGCCTTCTCTGTATGGAAAGTCCATTGATCCTGCAGTACTTCTGTCTTTAATCTTTTCAAGGTCTCGTCGGTCTCTAAAACACCTGTTTCAAAAAGTCTAATCGTGCGGTACACATTATCATCTGCTACAGGCCCAATATGCATATCATATTTATCAAATCCCTCTTCATCCGCAACGCCTCGGCGATTATTGACAACGAACTGAAGCCATTCCATATCTGCCTGAGAAAACCGATAGATTTCGGATTCTTGCTGTGCCGCATCATATTCAAACTCGTAGACCGAAACATATCCTATATTCTTGCCTTCTCTCCTCATTTTGATTTTTGCCCAACGCTCTGCTTGATATTCAGATGTAGTCGTATAAAATCCTCTGCCAAAGTCCAAGAATGTTTCCCCTGTGCGAATCTCCGGTTTTTCTACCGGTACTGTGCTTCCATGATAAACAATCATGCATATTCCTCCATTGAAATCAGTACTGGGTTAAGCTATTGTCTGCTTTGATTTAAGTATAGCAGATAAAATCCGTCTTATCAAGTGACCCTTATGCTGCTACATCATTTTAGCTTCCAGCTTAGCTTTTCTGCAAGAAATCGGCTAAAGTGCTTTATGAGAATTAAAACATTCGGTATGTTTATTATTAAAAACAACTTCGCAGATTCCAAAAGATATTCCTTGCGAGACAGCGGATAAGTCGTAATTGCTTCATCTCTTATATCACTTTGAAAAAAATCTGTTGTCGCTGAATGTGGTATTAAAAAAATTAAATAGATTGCTACCGCTGCAATCGAAGCGATTAGTATGAACAACATTACTTTTTTCTCAGATATTTTTCTTTTACCTTTTTCTATCATTCTTCACCTTCCCACGGCTTTCTGCCGAATGTTTTCCCCTTCTATATACTAAAACCGCCGAAAAGGTGATTTGGGGACAAGAAATTTAAAATATTTTTTGTATTTTTTCAAGTACAATTCACCGTATGCTTTCGGCAAATGCGAAAAGTGCGTCAAGTGAAATATTTCCAGAAATAGTATACAATGAAATTCCATCGCTCCATACGATAAATGATACCGCATCTTCTGTTGCCGCATAGCCTTTAGATCCATTTACTTCTATCTGAGCAAAGTTCTCATCATCATTGTCTATACTTAAGCCCATAGCTTCTGTTATTCTTGCTTGCTGATAAAGAATCGTTTTTCCGTTCTTTTCATCAATATAATCAATATCCTGAATATCTCTATTGCTGAATGTTACTTCCCGCGTGTAGCTGTCAGGCACAACAGGCTCCTTGAAAGTAAACAAATCCTCAGTGTTAGGATTTTCAAGTTCAAATGTCACATCCAGCGTGCCTTGCTTTTCGTTGTTCTCTTCGTTCCAGATAATAATATAGTGTACCGCGCATGCCGCCAATGCCATTAAGAGCACTAAAACAAGGGCAAATACAGCTACCTTTTGGAAGCGGAAATTGGTTTCTTTCCGCTCCGCTCGCTGTTCTTTGCCCTGTATGTGGTCAAACCGACGAATCATGCGCTTCATCCTCCGCTCAAACTGCGGCGAAAACTCATAATCAAAGGAACGTTCTTCGGGATCCGGTATGGATGCATATCTTCGTTCCAAGGCTTCTGCCAAAACATTCTGAAATTCTGCACCGTTCATTTCGTCTCGCCCTCTTTCATCTTGTTTTTAAACAAAACGCGCGCACGCTGCAATCGTTTCTTTGCCGCTCCCGTGGAGATTTCCCCAATTGCTGCAATTTCCGCTGTGCTGCACCCATAGACGGCCGACAGCGTCAAAACATCCGCCGCCCAGTCTAGCAGACTGTCCACGGTTCTTATGATTTCTTTTCGCAGAACTTCATCCGAGGTTTCATCGAATCTCGACGAGAGATTTTCCCAATAGGAATCCGAGGCTTCCGCCATATCGCTCCCTGCGAATTCTTCCGTAAAACTCTGTGTCTTAGGACCTCGGTTTTCTTTTTCGAGAATGCTGCGCGCAGTGTTCCTAACTATAATAACCACGAAATTCTTCGTTCGGGGACAATTAATTTCTCCGATTTTGTGAAAATTTTTTATTATCTTCAGAAATGCTTCGTGCACGGCATCTTCCGCGAGATAACTGTCGTTCAGAATGTGATTTGCAATCCAGTACATCAGCTTTTTGTACTGATAATAAAGCCGTTCAAATTTTTTTTTCGGTTTCTGTGTCGAGAAGCTGTAAATAGAGCTGTATCATTTTGTTATCTGCCCTGCGTATACTCTTACTCCTGTACCGGGAACGGCGGCCAGCCCATCGGTTTGCCGCCGATGATGTGGAAGTGGATGTGCTTTACCGTCTGGAAAGCGTCGTCGCCGTTGTTGCTTACGACTCTGTAGCCGTTTTCGAGGCCTTGGCTCTTCGCAATCTCACCGATTTTGCACATAATGTGACCCATCAGCTCGTGATCCTCCGGCTTAACATCGTCCAGACATGCAATGTGCTTTTTCGGAATTACCAGCACATGCACCGGACCCTGCGGGTCTAAATCTTTAAACGCAATAATCTTATCGTCCTCGTAAACGATGGTTGATGGAATCTCATGATTCGCTATCATACAAAATATACAATCTGGCATTATAATATTTCTCCTTTCATACCGTCTTTATATGGTTCTAAAAGCTTAACTTTTTGGAAACTGTTCAAATGCTCTTCGCTGCCGGGCGCATACACCTTGATGTAATTTTCGGTGTAGCCGCTGATCAGGCTGCCTTCCTGCTCGAAGAGAACTGTCCGCACCTCGCCTGCCGAGCTTTCAAAGAATCTCCTTGTTACCTCCTCAGCCTTTTCCATCAGGCGGTTTACGCGTTTGTTTTTCGTCTCACCATCAATCTGATTCTTCATCTCGTATGCCGCCGTGCCTTCGCGCCTGGAATAGCGGAATGCGTGGACTTTAAGGAAGTCAGCTTCCTCGGTCATGCGGAGGCTGTCTTCAAAGTCCTCTTCGGTTTCACCCGGAAATCCGCAGATGATGTCTGTCGTCACGCCGTAGTGCGCGTCGCAGTCCTTCAGCACACGGACAATGTCCAGATAGTCCTGCCTGCTGTAATGGCGGTTCATCGCCGCAAGCACGCTGTCACTTCCGCTTTGAATCGAAAGATGCAGATGCGGGCAGAGCTTTTCATAGCGCATGAGCCTCTTCACATATTCGGCATTGACCACCGTCGGCTCAAGCGAGCTGAGCCTGATGCGGAATTCCCCGTCCAGAGCGTTAATCCGGCTGATGATGATTTCGATTCCGTGCATGCCGAGCGCTTTTTCTTCGTCCGTAAGCGGATACGGGAAGTTTTCCTCCGTACCGTAAAGTGCCGTGTTGATTCCCGTCAGGACAACTTCACGAAAACCTTTGTCAATCAGAGTCCGCACTTCCTCAAGAATTTCCTCCGGGTTGCGGCTCCTGACCTGTCCCCGCGCGAACGGAATCAGGCAGTACGAGCAAAACCGATTGCAGCCCTCCTGTATCTTCACATATGCCCGCGTGCGGGAGTCCATGGATGTTATGATTCCCTTGTCGTGGTAGGATGTCAGGGCATCGTATTCCAAAATATGTTTCTGCTTCGTGTGATTGGCAAAATATTCTTCCACATAATCCACGATATTGTTTTTTTCGCCCGTGCCCGCCACAATGTTGACCTCCGGCAGAGCCTCAAGTTCCTCGGGCTTGACCTGCGCATAACAGCCTGTTACGGCAACCACTGCGTCCGGGCATTGCTTTTTCATGCGCCGGATATACTGACGCGATTTGCGGTCTGCAAGGTTCGTAACCGTACAGGTATTTATAATGTATACATCGGCTGCTTCCTCTTCCCCTACGATTTCATAGCCACGGGACGCAAACTGCTCCTTCATGGCCTCCGTTTCGTACTGGTTCACCTTGCAGCCGAGCGTGTGAAATGCTGCTTTTTTCAAATTATCAATCCTTTCGGGTTTATATATATTTGTCGAGCTGTGCTTCGACCTCCGGCATTTTTTTGACACCCGGCTTGTCCGTTATTTCCCCACGGAAAACAACCATATCAATATTTCTGAGTGCCGCAAGATTTTCAAGCGGATTTTCCTTTGTAACTATGAAATCCGCGGATTTTCCGGCCTCGATGCTTCCGGTAATGTCTCCCACACCGGCAAGCTGTGCATTCCGCTTCGTTGCCGTATAGAGCGCAAAAGCATTTGAAACGCCGCAGTATTTGTGGAAATAGTTCAGTTCTCTCCACATATCGTAATGTGTGATGTAAGGGCAGCCCGTATCCGTGCCGAGCCCCACCGGAATCCCGTTCGCAAGGCAGGCCTTTGCACATTCCAAAATTCCTTCAAATACGATTTTGCCGTTGTACTGTGCGACTTCCGTTATGTGCGTTGTTTCCCTGTCGAATTCAGCAAACGGAAGTGCCGGAGAGATGGTAGCGACAAGAAATGCGCCTTTTTCCTTAAATAATTCTATGATTTCCGCATCCGGCTTTGCTCCGTGTTCAATCGAATCCACTCCGTTTTCAAGCGCACACTTCACGCCCTCCGGGCTTTCAACATGTGCTGCAACCTTAAATCCGAGTGCATGTGCCTCGTCACACGCCGCCTTGACATATTCGGCAGGCATTTTAAGCTCGCCCGGTTCGCCCTTGACTTTCGCGTCGAGGACGCCGCCCGTAATCATGAGCTTAATCCAGTCGGGTTTGTCCTTTGCAATCTGCTTCACATAATTGCGTGCCTCTTCGGCACTTGAAGCAACGTATGCCAGCGAATGCGCCATATGTCCGCCCTCCACGGATACCGCCTTGTTTGATGCGAGGATTCTCGGCCCTTTGAGCGTTCCGCCGTCAATCCGGTCGCGGATGAGGGAATCGAAGTTCTCGACGCCGCCCATCGTTCTTATCGTGGTAACGCCGCTGAGAAGCTCCGTCTCCGCAGCCGATGCACAGATTTTAATGCCGATCTTGCGAAATAATCCGTTGCTCGTAATCAATTTGACAAGTTTGACCGGATCCGATTCTTTTTTCTTCGGTTTTCCGGTTGCCGGAAGATGCAGATGCATGTTCACAAGGCCCGGCATGATATATCTGCCGCCTAAATCTATTTTTTCATATCCCGTGAGTCCTATCAATTCTTCATTGCTGATGATTTTCTCGATTTTATCGCCGTCCGTAAGGATAACTTTTCCTGGCACCGGTTTCATGTTTTCCGAACCGTCAAGAACAAATCCGTTTCTGTATGCGTATTTCATTTTTTCATCCTCCCTGCGCGTGTCTTTTCTCTATTTTACCACAACTTGCACGCGAAAAACAGTCTTTGATTTGCGATTGGGGAATATAATGTATCCGGAGGTTTTTACAATGAAAAAAATCGAATGTGCCATCATTTTTGCGATGTGCATCCTTATAAGCATTTCCATCGGAACGGTTACGATCCCGGCCGCAAAATCAGCAGTCTCGCTCCACGACAGCCGCCAAAGTATCCATCTTCCCATTGTAATGTATCACGGCATTTCAGAATCCGCTTCCGGCGAAAGCGAATATTTTATAAGCAGGGACCGCTTTGAAAGCGACCTGAAATGGTACAGGGCGAGCGGGTACACGACCATCCTTCCTTCGCAGCTTTACGCTTATGTTTCCGGCGAAGCGATGCTTCCTTCAAAACCTATTCTCCTGACCTTTGATGACGGTTATTGCAACAATTACACTTATGCCTTTCCGCTCCTGCAAAAATACAATATGAAGGCAGTCATCTCCCTGATCGGCTCCGATTCGGAAATCGCATCCGGCGACATCTACCGCGTACCGTCAAGCTGCAATCTTTCCTGGGGCGAAGTTGCTCTCATGGCAAAATCCGGGCTTGTGGAATTCGGGAATCATACTTATGACCTTCACCGTATCGCAGGCGGCCGCAAGGGCGCAAACCAAAAGCCCGGGGAGAGCGTCGAGGCATATCACGAAATACTCTCGGCTGATCTATCGAAAAATCAAGAAAAAATCGCCTCGGCAAGCGGCAGCGCGCCTTTACTTTTTGCGTGGCCTTACGGTGCCTACCCACAGGACAAAAACGCCGATACGGTGCTCAAGGATGTCGGCCTGAAAATGTCCGTAAACTCCTATCAGCACACCTCTGCCGTTGAGCAGGGCAATCCCGACAGCCTGTACGGGCTCGGCAGGTATCTCAGAACGCCGTCTTTTGCTCTTGAAACATTGCAAGAGTGATTTTTTCATGGTATAATGCTTTCATGAATCGGTTCTTGCGGTGCTTCCGCAGGGGCATAACAAAATGAGATCAAACAGGGAGGTTTACCAATGATTCCAGGAAGAAAAGATAACGGCAATGTAGATGTTACCGTAACGGTGGATGTTTCCAAAATCGTGAGAAATGCTGCCATCGCAGGGGTTTTAATCGTAGGCATCATCTTCGGATGCAGCACATACAAGAAGCTTCTCGAATGGGAAGACTGTGACTGCGGCTGTGGCTTTGATGAAGAATAAGCCCGAAATCCGCTGAAAAAACTTGAACCGCGGGAGCAGTGTCCCGCGGTTCTTTTATTGGCGATTTTTTAGGCGGTTTGTCTTTTGGCTTTTTCTTGTCGAATTTTGTCGGAAATTTTCTCCGGGATAAATGCCAGTATATGGCTTGTATTTATTTCCATTTCATGCTATTATAATTTTACAGAAATTTCTATTTAACGCGAATGGATCCATTCTCCCCACAGCATGTGAAGGAGGAATGAATGAAAAAGAAAAACTTATCAAATAGCGAAGAAATCGCAAAGCTCTATACTGATACTTACCGCACGCGCATGCCGCTTTATAACGACTATGTCTTTCACCGTATCTACGGAAGTGATACCGCGGAATCAAAAGCGGCGCTCATCGGTCTGCTTAACATTATTCTTGAAAGAAAGGATGACCCGATTTGCCATATCGAAATCAGAAACCCGATTGATATTGGCGATTGGATTCTTGACAAAGATACGACGATGGACATCAAAGCAGAGACCGATTCCGGCGAACTTCTGACCATCGAAATGCAGGTTTCCAACCTCACCGACTACCGATGCCGAATCCTGTTCTATGGCGGCAGGCTGGTCAATTCCTCGTTGAAATCCGGCGAGCCTTATGGTAATATGAAAAAGAGCATCGTAGTTTCCATCATAGAAAGCAAGCTCTTTCCGAAGGATATCGGCTGTCACAGCATTTTCTCTGTCAGGGAGCAAAACACAGGACATCGCTTGTGTGACCGTCTTGAGTTTCATTTCCTTGAGCTTGGAAAAGTCGACCCCAATAAGCCGATTGAAGAGATGAGCCAAATAGAACGGCTTGCGGTGTATTTAAGATATGCCGATGATGAAAACTACAAAGACTCCGTACAGGCAATATGCGGAAGTGAGGAGGGAATCGTCATGGCTGAAAACTTATATCGGACGGTAACGAAGGAAGAAAGAGAGGCTGCATGGGCGGAATGCCGCATGATGTATCAGCACGATCAGGCCTCTATGCGCGAGGATGCACGCAAGGCGGGTCGTGCCGAGGGTGCCGCACAAAAACAGCGCGAAATTGCGAAAAATCTTAAAGACCTCGGTGTGGGTGCAGATGAGATTATCAAGGCAACCGGACTTTCTGCCGAAGAGGTCGAAAAATTATAAACATGGTCTTATGAAGCAGGAGCGGCCGACCGCTCCTGCACTGTAAAAAACCGGAACCGAAGGCATGGGTTCCGATTTTTTTAAGTATGAAAGTTATATATCTTTAGATGTAATAGGTCTGTCTGCTTCTTTTTCGTTGCGGATCCGGCGGATAATGTCATCCGCCATTTTCTCTGTCTCCTTGTCATCTGCCAGGTGGCAGGTTCCCGCCAAGGCACAGCATTGACATCCGCTTCCGCAGGAATGAATTCCCGCCTTTTTATTCTTGATCTGCCGGATAATGATTGCGGTTACAACTGCCGCAAGCAATAGTCCGACAACAATTGTTCCTAAATTATCAATCATCCAACTCATTTTTTTCTACCTCTTATTTTGCTTCTTTGTACGGTCTTACCAGGTTGTAAATGATTACACCGATAACTGCGATTGCTGCGATTAAACCGATGATGTTCATATTACCTTCGAATGCTTGACCGATCTGGTTGATAACGAGTGCAATGCAGTATGCGAATCCGCACTGATAACCGATTGCAAACCATGTCCATTTTGCATTGTTCATCTCACGCTTGATTGCACCGATTGCTGCGAAGCATGGAGCACAAAGCAGGTTGAATACGAGGAATGCATATCCGCTTACCGGAGTGAATACGGATGCCAGTGTTGCATAGAGGTCGCCGGATGCTCCGTAAAGGATACCCATTGTACCAACGATGTTTTCCTTTGCAACCAGGCCCGTGATGGATGCAACGGTTGCTTCCCAAGTTCCGAATCCAAGCGGTGCGAAGATCCAGCAGATTGCTCCGCCGATAGCCGCTAAGATGGACTGATCAAGTTCGTCTTCTGCCAGCATACGGAATCCCTCGTCTGTGAATCCGAAGTAGGATGTGAACCATACTGCGATTGTGGAGAGCAAGATGATTGTTCCGGCTTTCTTAATAAAGGACCAGCCGCGTTCCCACATGGAGCGAAGAACATTTCCTGCTGTCGGCATATGATATGCCGGAAGTTCCATTACGAACGGTGCAGGCTCGCCTGCGAATCTCTTTGTCTTCTTAAGCATGATGCCGGAGATGATGATAGCTGCCATACCTACGAAATATGCACTGGTTGCAACAAGCGCACTGCCGCCGAAGATTGCGCCGGCGATCATTCCGATGAACGGAACCTTTGCACCGCAAGGAATGAAAGTTGTTGTCATAATTGTCATACGACGGTCACGCTCGTTTTCAATCGTACGTGATGCCATGATTCCCGGGATACCGCATCCTGTACCGATTAACATTGGGATGAAGGATTTTCCGGAAAGACCGAACTTACGGAAAATACGGTCGAGTACGAAAGCGATACGAGCCATGTATCCGCATGCTTCGAGGAATGCAAGAAGCAGGAAGAGTACGAGCATCTGCGGAACGAATCCGAGAACTGCGCCGACTCCGGCTACGATACCGTCGAGGATTAAACCGGACAGCCATTCTGCTGTGCCTGCTGCTTCGAGTGCATCTCCGAGGAGCACCGGGATTCCCGGAACCCAGACACCGTATGTGGACGTGTCCGGAGCACCGTAAGCTTCTTTATATTCTGTATTCAGGAACTCTGCCATTGCTGCTTCAAAGTCGGCCTTTGTAACGCCGTCTATGGCTTCGACGGCAAGAGTTTCTTCATCTTCTACTTCATAAGATATGCTTGCGTCTGCCGGAACGGCCGCGTCAAGCTGTTCGAGGGCAGCCTTTGCTGTTGCGTCATCGTAAGTTTCGCTTTCCATGTCGAGGGCCGCTGCGATGCTGTCATTGCCGTATTCGTCAGCAAATGCACCTAGAATCAGGTCCGTATCGCCGTACTGCTCTGCCGCCTCTTCATACTGTCCGCTTCCGATTCCAAACAAGTGCCAGCCATCTCCGAAGAGTCCGTCGTTTGCCCAGTCTGTTGCGGATGCACCGACAGTAACCATGGAAATATAGTATACGAGGAACATAATTACTGCAAAAATCGGAAGTCCAAGCCATCTGTTAGTTACAACTCGGTCGATTTTATCTGAGTTTGAAAGTCCGCCCACATTTTTCTTCTTATAGCAAGCTTTGATGATTGAGCTTATGTATAAATATCTTTCGTTTGTGATGATGGATTCCGCATCGTCATCCATTTCTGTTTCCGCAGCTTTGATGTCATTTTCGATGTGTGCCATGACGTCTGCAGGAATGCTCAGTTTTTCAAGAACCTTCTCGTCACGCTCAAAAATCTTGATTGCATACCATCTCTGCTGCTCTTCCGGAAGTCCGTGGACTGCAGCTTCTTCGATATGTGCAATCGCATGTTCAACCGCACCTGAGAAAGTGTGCATCGGGATTGTCTTTGCGTTTTCAGCTGCGTCGATTGCCGCTTCCGCCGCTTCGATTGTTCCCTTTCCTTTTAATGCGGAAATTTCCATAACCTTGCAGCCAAGCTGGCGGGAAAGTTCTTCCGTGCTTATCTTATCGCCGTTCTTTTCGACGATATCCATCATGTTTACTGCGATTACTACCGGGATTCCAAGCTCGGTGAGCTGAGTGGTCAGGTAGAGGTTTCTTTCGAGGTTTGTGCCATCAATGATGTTGAGGATTGCATCCGGACGTTCATCGATCAGGTAGTTTCTCGCAACAACTTCCTCCAAAGTATACGGGGAAAGGGAATAGATTCCCGGAAGGTCGGTAATCACAACGTCTTCATGCTTCTTTAATTTACCTTCTTTTTTTTCAACGGTTACGCCGGGCCAGTTTCCCACGAACTGATTGGAACCGGTTAAAGCATTGAACAATGTCGTCTTTCCTGAGTTCGGGTTTCCTGCCAGAGCAATTCTGATTTTTTTCTCGCTGATTTTATTCATCTCCCTCCACTTCGATCATTTCGGCATCGGCTTTTCTGATGGAAAGCTCATAGCCTCTTACAGTAAGCTCAATGGGGTCGCCTAAAGGTGCAACTTTTCTTACATGCACCGCCGTGCCTTTTGTAATTCCCATATCCATGATTCTGCGCTTGGTCGCGCCTTCGCCGTGAAGTCTTTTTACCACTGCGTCTTCTCCGACTTTTACTTCTTTCAATGTTTTCATTCTCTTCATTCCTTTCCGCATCTGGATAAAATAAGTTTATACCATGATTTTCTGTGCCATTTCACGGCTGAGTGCCACGCGCGATTCCTTGACGTTCACAATCAGATTGCCGCCGAGCGAATTCACTACTGTGACGTCTCCGCCTACCACGAACCCTAAGTTTTCCAAATGTTTTTTAACCTCGGGGGTACCGCCGATTTTCTTGATTATATTCGCCTCTCCCCGGTTTGCTAAAGCTAAAGGCATCATATTTCCTCCGTCCCCCGCGAGTACCGCGTGTTGCTGTATTTGGGTTAGTTTGTGCTAACCCGTTTGCTTTTAAATGGGTTAGTTTGCGCTAACCTCATTGATTTATTTTAGGTTAGCTTTTGCTAACCTTTGCTCTTTAAATTGGGTTAGCTTTCGCTAACCACGGATATAATATACTATTGCTTTGCTGTCTTGTCAACACCTTTTTCAAAAAAATTTTAAAAAAATTCCGCTCTTGAAAAGGCGGTTGCTTTGTGCTAACATGAGAATAGTTTTAGGGAGGTTCATTATGGCAATACAAGAATCCGGAGAAATGTATCTGGAAACAATTTTGGTTTTATCAAAGACGCATCCGACCGTGCGGGCAATCGACGTCGGTGAAGAAATGGGGTTCAGTAAGCCAAGCGTAAGCCGCGCTCTGGGCATTCTGAAGGCAGACGGATATGTCGTTTCCGATGCAAACGGCTATCTGACCCTGACCGATTCGGGCAGATCCATTGCGGAAAAAATATACGAGCGGCACACCCTGCTCTCGCAGTTCCTAGTTAACCTCGGGGTTGATCCCGAAGTTGCTGCGGAGGATGCCTGCAAAATCGAGCATCACATAAGCGACCAATCCTTTGAGGCGATTAAGCGCCATGCAAAGATGCACGCAGAATAAGGACAACCGATACAAAAGCGCGCCCGGGAACGGGTGCGCTTTTTCTTAGCGTTTATAATTCCAGTTCATACATGATCATCGCAAGTGCGGCAAGACCCGCTGTTTCCGTGCGGAGGATCGTTTTTCCGAGCGTAACCGGCTGCACCGAAATGCCACAGGCAGAAATCTTTGCGATTTCCTTCTCACTGAAGCCGCCCTCCGGCCCGATAATAACTGCAATACGCGGTGCGAACGCAAGTGGTTCGTCCGCTTCGGCGGAGCTTCCGGCAGCCGCCCGTGCTTCCTCGGCAAATTCTCGCAAGGCATCCTTCATCGTACGATTTTCTTCATTTTCGTAAGGGCAGATTACCAAATCGTAGCCGTTTGCAAGTTCCTCAAGCATTTTGTCGAAAGAACGGGGTTCTTCGACCTGCGGGATTCTGCTGCGCTTGCACTGTTTTACGGCCTCGTCGCTGATTTTCTGCCATCTGGCGAGTTTCTTGCCGAACTGCCCCTTGTCGGTTACGACCGTTCTTTCCATAAATACCGGCACGATTTCGTCGATACCCATTTCAACATTTTTCTGTATGATGGTCTCCATCTTGGCGGCCTTGGGAATGCCTTGGTAGAGGCTTACCCGTATGCGCGGCTCACGTGCGGGTTTTTGCTTGTCAAGAATGCGAAGCGTCACACAGGCTTCGTCAATCGCTGCAATCTCGGTTTCGTATTCCCACTCACCGCCGTCCGATATGCATACCGCATCCCCGCATTTTGCACGCAACACTCTTGTAAGATGCTTGATATCTTCTTTTTTATCCAGATAGATGTCTGAGCCACAGACTGCACTTGGCTCCACAAAAAATTTAATCATGTCCCTCTCCTAAAGTTTTGCGACGATTGCACACCACATACCGTCTTCTTTGACTTCCATTATCTTAAATCCAAGTGCACGCATAGTGTCTGCAACCTGAACTTCTTTTTCCGTGAGAATTCCCGAGGAAATATAAATACCGCCCGGCAGGAGGTGTTTTGCGACATCCTCGCTGAGCATCATTACCAAATCGGCCATGAGATTTGCGACTATGACATCCGCCTTAAAGTCAATGCCCTTCGTGAGGTCACCGTACTGTGCTCTTGCCACGTTTCCGACCTTATTAAGTGCAATATTCTCCTTTGCGATTTCAACGGCAATCGGGTCGATTTCAACGCCGAGGACCTCTGACGCATCGAGAAGCGCCGCTGCAACCGACAAAATCCCCGAGCCGCAGCCCACGTCCAGAACCTTCATTCCCGGTTTCACATACTCCTCCATGAGGCGTATGCAAAGCGAAGTGGTTTCATGCGTCCCCGTACCGAACGCCATGCCCGGATCGATTTCGATTACCTTTTCTCCCGGTGCCGGTTTATATTCCTCCCACGTAGGCTTAACCACAATCGTTTTGCCAACCTTTGCGGGTTTAAAATACTCTTTCCAGTTATCTTTCCACTCGCTGTCATCTTCGACCTTCACCGAAATATCGAGGCTGCCAAGGTCAATGCCTTCGCCAAACTCGCCCGCCTCCGCGCACGCCCCAAGACCGGCAACTGCCTCACGAATTTCTTCAAGCTTGGCTCTCCCTTCCTCGTTTTCTTCGACAAAAACCGTAACCTTCGGCGTTTCGTTCTCAAGTTCCAAAACGCTTTCATTGATGTAATCCCAGTCGTAATCGTTCTTTTTTTCGAGTAAATCCGCAATGTCCGCCGGGTCCTCTACCACCGTATCCGTGATTCCGATTTCAAGAAGTGCCGCGCAAATCGGCTCGATTGCATGCCTGCTGCCGCTGATATCTATCTGTATATACTTCATTTTCTCCTCCGCTAAATTAAACATTGAATTAATTATACACTATTTTTGTGCAATGTGGTATACTTTTAGCAGTCAGACCCGGGAGGTTCTCATGAAAAGCAAAAAAACATATTTCACAACAGGCGAATTTGCAAAAATTTTCGACGTAAAAAAACAGACCCTTTTTCATTATGACAGCTGCGGGATTTTTAAGCCCGACATTATAGGTGAAAACGGCTATCGCTATTATTCTTTTACGCAGCTTGAAACGTTCGCGATTATAAGGACTTTGCGGGATTTGGGGGTTCACATAAATGAAATCAAGGAACACATGGACAATCGTTCTCCCGAAGCGCTTATCGAACTTCTCGAATCAAAGAAAAAGGAGATTGACCAAAAAATCGAAAGCCTGAAGTGGTCACGCATATACATCAACAAAAAAATTGAAGAAACCCGAAGCGGGATCCATGCGCCGGTGAACGAAATCATATTTGAAAACGCAGAGGATCAGTTTTATGTAATCACGGATTATGAGGGAATCGACGACGAAAAGGACATTATGGAGGCCGTCGGGGAGCATTTCGCGTTTTGTCAGAGGATGAACCTGTACAGCGCCTACCCGATAGGTGCCCTGATTCCCCGCGACTCGGTCAGCGAGGATGCCTATAAATACAGCCAGTTTTATTCCGTCATCGAGCCTTCCGAAATCAATAAGCATCAGTCTGAAGAACTTACGCTTGTGAAGGGCGGCAGGCTGCTTGCCATTTACGACAATCACGGCTATGCCAATGTTCTTGAAAACTGCAAGAAACTCATTGATTATGCCGCAAAAAACAATTTAACCCTCGGCGACAAATTCTACGAGGACGTTATCCTTGATGATTTGTCAACCGAAGGTTACTATAATTATCTTGTCAAGTTGTCAATCCAGGTGGACGGTTAAACATCGCTTCGGTCAACATACTTCGTATGCAGAAGCTGATGCGCCCGCATGCCGCCGGCAAATCCCAGATATTCTTTGTACAGTTTCTTAATTGCAGGATTGTTATGAGCCTTGCGCACGAATTTTTCACGGTCGCCGTGATAAAGTGCCTGGGCTCTTTTTTCTTTGAAATCAATCCAGTTGCGCACATCGGAAACCTGAAGCGGCTGCCCGCCGCCATTGATGCATCCGCCCGGACATGCCATGATTTCGATGAAATCGAATTTTTCCCCGGCTTTGACGCGCTCGATGAGCTTCCGTGCATTGCCCAGTCCGTGTGCCACTGCTGCCCGAATCTTCAAATCGAGAATTTCCACTTCGGCAATCTTTATTCCGTCTTCGATCCCGCGCACCTGTACATAGTCGATAGCGTCGGAGCTTGTTCCATTGAGAATATCACATACGGTTCGGAGCGCCGCCTCCATAACGCCGCCCGTGGTTCCGAATATGAGACCGGCGCCGGTCGAAAAGCCGAGCGGGTCGTCAAACTGCCCCTCGCCGAGAGCGTTAAACTCGATACCCAGCGATTTAATCATTCTGGCGAGTTCTCTGGTTGTAATTACATGGTCAACATCCGAAAGTCCGTTCACGGAAAGTTCCGGGCGTTTTGCCTCGAACTTCTTTGCCGTGCAAGGCATGACAGAAACAACCACGATTTTGGCCGGATCGATTCCGTTCTTTTCCGCAAAATAACTCTTGATTACAGCTCCCATCATCTGCTGCGGGGATTTGCAAGTGGAAAGGTTCGGGATCATTTCCGGGTAATTGTGTTCGCAGAACTTAATCCAGCCCGGCGAGCAGGAAGTTATGAGCGGAAGCACTCCGCCGCCTCTGATCCTGTCGATAAGCTCAGTGCCCTCTTCCATGATGGTAAGGTCGGCTGCCGTATCGGTGTCAAATACCTTGTCAAAGCCCACCATGCGGAGTGCGGAAACCATCTTTCCCGTCACATCGGTTCCGATTGGATTTCCGAATTCTTCACCCAGTGCTGCTCTCACCGCAGGTGCCGTCTGAACAACGACATACTTGTCGGGATCATAAATCGCATCCCACACCTCGTCAATGCTTCTGTGTTCCTGAAGCGCACCGGTCGGGCATACATTGATGCACTGACCGCAGTTTACGCAGATCGTATTATCAAGACTGCGGTTTTCCGGGGTGCCTATAATCGTATTAAATCCCCTGTTTATTGCATTTATCGCACCGACTGTCTGGATATCGTTGCAAATGCTCACGCATCTTCTGCAAAGCACGCAGCGGTTCGGATCCCTCTGAATCGAAATTCCGTCATCGATTGCAAGCGGGAGGTCAACCGTAAGCGGCTCCTGATAGCTCCTGTAATTTTCAAAGTTTGCATCCAGTGTATCTGCAAGATTCTGCAGTTCGCAGGAATTGGTTCTTGTGCAGCTCTGGCATCTTGCAGGGTGATTGGAAAGAATCAGTTCCAGGTTCTTCTTGCGGATTTTCATAATCTCCGGTGTATGCGTTTTTACCTTCATTCCGTCCTTTACCGGATATACGCATGCAGCCTGAAGGCTTCTTACGCCTTCCACTTCCACCAGACACATTCTGCAGCATCCGATTTCGCTCACATCTTTCAGGAAGCAGAGGGTCGGAATATGAATATTTATTTCTTTTGCAGCTTCAAGAACTGTATAGCTGCCCGGCACATATACCTGAATGCCGTCAATTGTAACATGTACTTTACTCATTTTCGGCCTCCTCCTTAAGCGTTCTTCATGATGGATTTGAACGGACATCTTGCCATGCAGACACCGCACTTGATACATTTATCCTGATTGATAACATAAGCCTGTTCCTTGCTTCCGCTGATTGCACCCACAGGGCAGTTCTTCGCACAGATTCCGCAGCGTTTGCAGAGCTCGTCGGCGATGATAAAGCGAAGCATCGAAATACATACGCCTGCCGGACATTTCTTGTCCCTTACATGGGCGATGTACTCATCCTTAAAGTATTTCATCGTGGAAAGAATCGGGTTTGGTGCCGACTGACCCAGTCCGCAAAGCGATGCACGTTTGACCGTGTTTGCCATGCTCTCGAGTTCGTCGAGGTCTTCCATCGAACCTTTTCCTTCCGTAATTCTCGTCAAAATTTCAAGCATACGCTTGGTTCCGATTCTGCACGGAGGGCATTTTCCGCATGATTCATCAACCGTGAATTCAAGGAAAAACTTTGCAATGTCAACCATGCACGTATCTTCGTCCATGACGATCATTCCGCCCGAGCCCATCATGGAACCCAGCTGCGTCAGCGAATCATAGTCAAGTGATGTATCAAGGTGTTCTGCCGGAATGCATCCGCCGGAAGGACCGCCTGTCTGTGCGGCTTTGAATTTTTTCCCTCCCGGAATGCCGCCGCCGATACCGTAAATCACTTCGCGGAGTGTCGTCCCCATTGGGATTTCAACCAGCCCGGAATTGTTAATCTTGCCTCCGAGCGCGAATACCTTGGTTCCGGTTGACCTTTCGGTTCCGATGCCTCTGAACCAGTCTGCCCCGTTTATGATTATCTGCGGAATATTCGCAAAAGTTTCTACATTATTAAGCACCGTTGGCTTGCCAAAGAGCCCTTTCTCCGCCGATGAAGGCGGTTTCGGTCTCGGCTCGCCTCGGTTTCCTTCGATGGAAATCATAAGTGCCGTGGATTCTCCGCACACAAAAGCTCCTGCGCCCAGACGAATCTCAAGTCGGAACGAAAAACCTTTTCCTAAGATATTATCACCGAGCAGACCGTATTCTTCTGCCTGTGCAATTGCTTTTTTGAGTCTTTTCACCGCTGTCGGGTATTCCGCACGGACATAGATGTATCCCTCGTGTGCGCCGATGGCATAGGCAGTGATGATCATGGCTTCGATTACGGAGTGCGGGTCGTCTTCCAGAATGGATCTGTCCATAAAAGCACCCGGGTCGCCTTCGTCGGCATTGCAGCACACAATCTTGTCGGGTACCATCTGCTTTGCCGCAGCTTCCCACTTTCTGCCTGCCGGGAACCCTCCGCCTCCTCTGCCTCTGATTCCGGATTTCTTTACAATATCAATTACATCCTCAGGTTCCATGCCGCTGAGAACTTTAATGAGAGCAGCGTAACCGCCCGCTGCGATATATTCGTCTATGTTTTCAGGGTCGATGCGCCCGCAGTTTTTGAGTGCGATTCTCTGCTGCTTGGAGAAAAACGCCTTTTCGTTCTTGGAAACAAGTCTTTCGACAGGTTTTCCTCCTTTAATATGACTTTCCCAGATTTCTTCAACATCTTCAGGCTGTACTTTCGCATACATGATGTTTTCCGGCTGAATTACAATAATCGGGCCGTCGGAGCAAAGTCCGAAACATCCGGTTCTGACCGCACATACCTCTTCGCACATGTTGTCACGCTCTGCAAGTTCCCGGAATTTTTCGAGCAGTCTGCCTGAGCCGGACGAATGACACCCTGCACCGCCGCATGTCATTATATGAATTCTCGCCCCCGCAAAATCGGTCATTCCGAATCTTGCTCCGATTTCGTTCAGCGTGTTTTCGCGTATTTTTTCAATCTCAGCAATGGTTTTCACAGACATTTATTTCACCTCCATCGCTTCATATTTATCGATTATGCCGTCGATGTCCTCAGGCACAAGTTTCCCGTACACTTCCTCGTTTATCGTCACGACAGGTGCAAGGCTGCATGCCCCGATGCAGCGGCAGGAATCCAAGGAAAAAAGCCCGTCATCCGTACACTCCCCGACGTCTATGGAAAGTCTCTCTTTGAGCTTATCCAAAATTTCTGCGGCGCCTTTTACGTAACACGCCGTTCCTAGGCATACGCTTATCCGGTACTTGCCCTTTGGGGTAAGCGAAAACTGGGAGTAAAAGGTTACTACTCCGTACACTTTGGCAACCGGAATATCCAGCCCGTCGGCAATTATTTTCTGCACCTCAAAAGGCAGATAGCCATACAGTTCCTGAGCCTCATGCAGCACAGGAATCAAAGCTCCCGGCGTATCTTTGTATTTGGCAATGATTTCTTCAAGTTGTTCCTTCATCGGAACCTGTTTTTCGCAGCACATACGCTATTGACTCCTCCGTTTCCGTTTTTGTATACAATATTCTAACATAGAATTCCCGCCCCTGGCTAGCAAAAAAACGCGCGTATTTAATAAAAAACAATAGAAATACAAAAAGTTTTACTTGCGTAATCTCTTAATTTATGGTAAAGTAGTTATTGGTCTTGGAGGATTGACCGAGTGGCTAAGGAGCTTGATTGGAAATCAAGTAAGGTGTAACAGCCCCGTGGGTTCGAGTCCCATGTCCTCCGCCAGATGAAAATAACACCCTTTGGGGTGTTATTTTGTTTTTTGTGAATGTCACGGGGACTCGGACCCGTGAGGGCAGAGCCGTCGGCGGACGATCCGGTGAAGCGGACGGTCGAGTCCCATGTCCTCCGCCAGATAAATGCATTGCTAATTTACGATGAATCTAACTCACTCAATGATTGGACTCAAAGAAAAACTTTTGGTTTAAGTTCCACTCCTCCATGCAGGATTTTTTGATAGTTTATTCTGAATCTTTAGCATAGCTTCGGCGGCTGATTCAAATTCGATTCTGTCTTGATCAAGCAGCACATATTGGCTCTGCATGGTATCATAGGCCTTACGAACATTATCATTTTCTCTTATATGCGTAAAGAATGTAAACTCAGTTGGGTAAACATCTGGTATACCGTCAAGTCGTCCTTGTTCCTCCTCCAAACGAATTTCTAAAAGTTGTTGTAACTTATTAGAATCAGAAAGGAGCTTCTCTATTTTGGGATGTTCTGCGATTACCGCCAAGTCATATATATGCTTTGCAGCCTCAAATGCCTTGTGCCCTAAGGATGAACTTCGTACATACGCTTCAGCTGCAAAAAGTTTATCAATAAATATTCTCTCCATGGTAATCGTCTGAATATGAAATGGCTTTACATCATATATTTTTTCCAATATTCGCCTTTGCTCTTCAGTCGCCAAGTTATACAGCATAGCCGACACTTCCAGACTCTCGACAGGCTCACTTATTGTAAAGGATGTTGCTTCTACCTTTAGCTTGCCAAAGCGCTGCAAAACATCATTCTCATCAAAAGCAGTCACAGGATCATAAGTGTAAATGGAAACTGCTTCTGAGCGGTTCGTTTTTCCTTGCGATGAATCCCTTGGAAGTGAAACATACTCTTTCGTTGCACGTTTCAGCCGTTTGTCGTTCTGTGTCCTGCTGCATCCCCGGGCATCAACAGAAATATCAATATCTTCAGAAAAGCGATTCGTTGTCTTTAAAGCCTTATAGAGAGCAGTGCCGCCTTTGAAAAAGGCAGGAAGCCCATTGGACTGAAACTCAGATAGCTCGTGCAGTATCAGTACGACATAATAATCCTTTTCCAATACATCGGTCCGATATCCTGTCTGCTCATGTATTGTTTCGAGTAAGAGTTTAAAGGCATCTCTGTCTTCGTGCAGCCTCATAGTGCATTTCCTCCCATTCTCGCTGTATGTGCCACATGCAGCACTGTGCTGCGGTTATAATATTGGTCTGCTATCGCCAGCAAGATTTTATATTCTAACTTCTTTTTTTGAATATGTTCTGCAATAATTTCATACGAATACTCCTCATCCACCGGTGCCTTTTCAAGCAAATTCAAAGCATCCAGGATCTGCAGATAATCCTTGTTTTTTTCTGTTACCGTAGTTTTAGGGGGTTTGATTACAACTCCGAGTTTTTGGTCGAACCGCATACAGTCCTTAGCTGCATTCGTGGCGAGTATTCGCTCACGAGGCATCTGGGAAGTCAGTCCCAGATGATGAAGAACTGTTAATCCGGTCTCATATCCGATATCCGGCAGTAGGTATTTGTCCGCAATCAATCGTTCTTTATTGATTCCCGTTTCGCCAAACGGAGTAATGGATACTCGATAATAAATTCCCTTTTGATAAAAGCGAAGCTCAGGAATCAGTCCCCCGTCCATAATACGTTTTACTGCCACCGCTGTCGCTGCAGCTGCAGCTTTTACAGTAATGCTATATCTCGTTGCCATGTCCTCGGCAACTCGACCTGTATAAATCGGATCGCCTTTAGGAATATTTTTTATATGCTCGCTCACAAAAGCGATATAGTTTTCTTTCATTATCAACGCCTCTTTTTGATATATTATTTACGTTCTTATCTATTTATATACGTATTTATTATATCATAGATCAAAGAAAAATCAACTGCAATGTTTCGCCTTGATTAATTACACTTTTGATTATATGAAACGACAATGTGGCTCAAAACCTCCATTCTATGCGGGAGTGTTTGCACCTTCCTCTATGAGTTTATCTCCGCCGCGTGCCTCTGCAAATATCCGAAACGCAGGTTAGGATTCCACGCGGGCATATCTTCCACACTTTTCCGACGATTGGCGAAATATTTTTCCGACGATTGGCGGATTTCCGTTCCGACGGTTGGCGAGTTCATTCCATTTATCCCTCTTTTTTCTTCGTTATCAGCACGATCTCCGGCGGACAGTTCGGCTGGTTCAACATGTCGGTGTGGACACAGTGGTAGATGCCCTTATCGAGGTTTTTCGCCCATGTCAGTATTGCTTCTCGCTCCTCTCTGCCTGAAGGGTGCCCCCAATAAATGGTCACGCACAAAAGCCCATCCACGCGCAAGAGTTTCAGTGCCTCTCGCAGCGCACAAAGCGTTGATTCCGTATGGGTGGTAATTCCCTTGTCGCCACCCGGCAGATATCCGAGGTTAAATACGATTACCACAACCTTTTCGGATACACGGCTTTTCATGTTCGCATGACTTTCGCAAAACAGTTCGACCTTCTCGCTTCGATTATGCGCCCCCAGCAATTCGGCGGTTGCCTTTACAGCCTCCGGCTGAATGTCAAAAGCGTACACTCTGTCGCATTCTTCGACAAGCCAAAGCGTATCGTGTCCGTTTCCGCAGGTCGCATCCACGGCGATGAGCGGCCCATTCTTGTCCGCAGATTTTCTGAATGCGTCTATATAGTTTTGACAGACAGCGCGTGCCAGGGCTGTCGTATTCTTAAGCAAATTTTCCATAATCTTACTCTCCTATCTTGTGTCCATTGTACAAGATTCGTTCGCCGGGTGCAAGATTTCACTGCAAAAAAACTGCCGCGTCGGTCTTGCGTCCAAGCGGCAGTCATCCTATTTTGTTATTCGTTCACATTACCGATGTGAATTTCGGGATTCATTTCTTTCGCGAACTCCAGAACCTCTTTCGCCTCCGAAATCGGAAAGACAACCCTTTTGGTCATGATATCCTTCATAAAATGCAGTCCGTACTGTTTGCAGTCCGGTGAAAGTTCTTTGTGAATCTCCTTGATTTCCTCCCACGGCCAAACTTCCTTGTATTGATACAAAATCGCATCATACCTTACGACGATTCCTTCTTCGCAAACGACAGTTTCCTTGCTGAGGAGCATCGCCGCAATGATGACCGCACCGATCAGACCCGCATAAATGGAGGGTCTGATGATGCCCAGTCCTATGAAAAACAAACCTGCCGCAATGGCCGCAATGCGCGTTGATTTACGCATTTGTTTGGTATCAACGGAAATATACTCTTTCATTATTTTGCTTCTTTCTTTGCTGCTGCGAGTTCAGCTTTTTTCTTAGCCTTTGCAGCCCTGAGTTCAGCACCTCTCAATCCGTCATATTCTTTATACTTAACGCCGATTCCGAATGCAGTAATTACAACGGCAAGTACCGGGTTGATAAGGTTAACGAATGCAAACGGCATGAATGCAAAGTTGTGAACTCCCAGAGTTGCTGCCTGATAAGCTCCACATCCGTTCCAAGGAATCATTGGTGACCACAGAGTCGCACCGTCTTCTGTAGTTCTTGACAGGAAGGATCTTGAAAGGTCTCTCTTGTCAAATTCGTCTCTGAACATACGGGAAGGAATCATGATTGCAAGGTACTGGTCAGTCAGGATAACGTCGCAGATGATACCTGTGATAATGGTTGCCGCAACAAGGCTTGCTGTGGATTTCACTCTCTTAACGATTCCGCCCATAAGGGATTCCACGAATCTGCACTTTTCCATCATTCCGCCGTATGCAAGTGCGAACATGATTAAGGAAATAGTCCAAAGCATGGAGTCAAGGCCGCCTCTGTTGAGAAGACTGTCTGCATATTCGTTTCCTGTTTCGATTGAGAAACCTGCCTGAAGTCCGATAAGAACATCAGGAACGGATGCGCCCTGTGCAAAGATTGCGATTACTGCCGCAACTGCTGCTGCAAGCAGAAGTGACGGAATTGCAGGGATTCTCTTAACTGCCGCAAAGATAACTACCAGTACAGGAAGCATGATCCACGGTGACAGATAGAAATTTTCAGCGATTGCGTCCATGATTCCCTGTGCAAGCGATGCATCATAACCGGATGTATCAATTACAACGAAACCTACGATTAAGTAAAGCACGAATGAAATAACGAAACTTGGCACAGTTGTTGTCATCATAGCTCCAACGTGGTCATACAGCGGTGTTCCAGCTGCAGCTGCCGCTACATTTGTTGAGTCGGATAACGGAGAAAGCTTATCCCCTGTGTATGCACCTGCGATAATCATACCTGCTGCCAACGGAGCGGAAATTCCAAGACCCATAGCAACACCCATAAGCGCTACGCCTACCGTACCGGATGCAGTCCAAGAAGAACCTGTTGCAAGACCAACGATTGCCGTAAGTACAAGACCCAATGCAAGGAATACGCTCGGTGAGATAAATTTAAGACCGTAGTATACCATTGCCGGCATTGTTCCTGCCCATACCCATGAGCCGATGAGCATACCTACACATAAGATGATGAGGAGTGCTTCTACTGCACTCTTAACGCTGTCAAGTGCTCCTGTAATGATTGCATCCCACTTGTATCCGCAAGCGGCTGCAACGAATGCTGTTACTACACATGCGAGTACCAGCGGAATATGAGGGTCCATTCCCCATACTACGGTTCCCACAATCATGAATACCATGATTGCCGCAACCGGAATCAGTGCTTCCCAAACTTTGGGCATGCGTGGTTGTTTTGTTTCTGACATATTTTGCCTCCTAGAATTATGTGATAATTTCTATATAAAAGACTCATTTAATAAAATTGGGTATGAGTCGATTATATCAGTTCCTGTGCTTCCTCAGCGATTGCCGGAAGCATTTCGCGAAGAGATGTTTCCAAAGTATCAAGTCCGAAACGAATGTCCTCTTTCGTCATGGCCGTGGACATGCAGAACATTCCTCTTTCGGCATCGAACACACCCTTTGTGAGCAGCGACATGTAAAGCACTTTGTTCAGCTCCTCATGCGCCGAAGCAACATCTCTGTAGTTTTTTACCTCTTTATCCGTAAACAAAATGTTGTAAATGGAGCCTGCTCCGCTTATTTTCATGTTCAGTCCGAGTTTATCGTAAATTTTGAGGACGCCTTCTTTAAATAAGGTGCCCAAGCCGTTTACGTAATCCACAGCCTCCTGATTGTATGCCTTCATGGTCGCAAGGCCTGCCGCCATTGTCACAGCATTTCCGTTAAATGTTCCGGAGTGATACATTTTCTTCTCACGCGGATCGTACATCTGCATGATTTCCTGCTTTCCTCCGAAAGCTCCGACCGGCGTTCCGCCTCCGATAATTTTTCCCATGGTGGTGAGATCCGGTGTGACGCCGTAAAATTTCTGCGCCCCACCAAGGGAAAGTCTCCCTGTCACCACCTCATCGAAGATTAAAACTATATGGTACTGTTCAGTAATTTCTCTTAAAAACTTTAAATATTCCAAATCCGGAGTAATCTGCCCTGCAGAACCCATAATCGGTTCAATAATGATGCAGGCGGTTTCCCGGTGATGTTCCTCTATCATTTTCCTTGTTCGTTCGATATCGTTGAAAGGAACAACCAGCACATCTTTGAGTGCGTTTTCGGAGACCCCTCTGCTTTCCGGAATCACCTTAATTTGGTCAAGCGTTCCGGCTTTCTTAATGTTTGGATCGACACTTGCCTCAAAAACATCCGTTGTGCCGTGGTATCCGCCTTCAGTCTTGATAATCTTAGCTTTTCCCGTGTATGCTCTTGCAATTCGCAAGGCATGCATATTGGCTTCCGTCCCTGAATTTGTATAGCGAATCATGTCAACGCTCGGAAAGCGCTGCGTCAAAATCGCGGAGAGTTCAATCTGTTTCTCGAAAGGTGCGGTATACGCGCTTCCTTTTGCGATTTGTTCTCTCACAGCTTCCACTGTTTCCGGATGAGCATGCCCGTGAATAAGCGATGTATAGTTATTCTGGAAATCAAGCAGCTTGAACCCGTCTTCATCGTACATGTAAGCTCCGTCACCGTATTTTATGAAATTCGGGAACGGAAGAAAAAACGTTGCGGTCCTTGTATCTCCGCCCGGCATATATTTGCATGCTTCCGTATGAAGTCTGCGCGAATTCGGGCGTGCATCCGCATAGATTTTTTTCACACTCTCAAAATACTCCAATGTCTTCTCTTTCATATTCTCTTTTCTCTTTCATCCTTTGATTCACATTTTTATCACAAAATGTTTACCGAATAATCATTTGATTTGGCGTATCTTTATTATAGCGCAATATTCGTGCCAATTCGACATTTTTTTCATTCGAGTGATTTCAACGCTCGTATGGATGCCACAAAAAAATATAAACCGAAAACGACTTATTTCCATGTTTTTATAAGTCATTTTCGGTTCGTTTGCTTTCGTTTACAAATGATACTTTTTCTTTTTCCGCATCAGCTGCGACTGGCTCATCTGCAAGGCATCCGCAGCCTTGTATGTCGAGCCGTATTTTTTGAGTGCCTCCGCTATAATATTTTTTTCAAAATCGTCCACCGTGTCGGAGAAACTCTTTGGCTTGCCGGATGCACCTCCGTATTCATGGGTAAGATAGTTGTATTCCCGCAGAACATCTCCGCTTGCAACCTGTCCGTCATCGGAGTGAATGATGAGCCTGTGCACCGTGTTATCAAGCTCCCTTATGTTTCCCGGCCACATATGTTCCAAAAGACAAAGCTCCGCTTCTTCCGTAAAAGACTTGCTCGTGCCATATTTTTCGTTGTATTTTTCGAGAAATACATTGGCCAGAGGAATGATGTCTTCGCGTCTTTCACGGAGCGGCGGTATTTTTATCGTAAGTACTGCCAGTCGGTAATAGAGATCTTCCCTGAATTCTCCGTCTTGAACCATTTGGAGCAGATTTCTGTTGGTAGATGCCAATATTCGTACATCCACTCTTATCGGCTTTCGACCGCCCACCGGGTAAAACTCGCCTTCCTGTATGACTCTCAGCAATTTTGCTTGAAGTTCCAGAGGCATTTCCCCTACTTCGTCCAGCAGCAGCACTCCGCCGTCTGCAATCGCAAAATACCCTTCCTTTCCGCTTTCCTTTGCGCCGGTAAATGCGCCTTTCTCATAGCCGAAAAACTCCGACTCCATAAGTTCTTTCGGAATTGCCGCGCAGTTGACTTTTACAAACGGCCCGTTCTTGCGTGAGCTCATTCTGTATATGAGGTTCGCTGCGACTTCTTTTCCGGTACCGCTTTCGCCTGTTAAGATAACCGAACAATCGTACTTTGCGGCCTTTTGGATCTCAATCACGCTTTTTGCCATGGCTTTGCTTTTTACATTCAAGATCTCGTCAATGCGGCAGGTATCGTCCATTTCCTCCGGCAGCGTGTGTATCCTGCGCTTTGATGAATCGGAAATCCTTGTGAGTATTTTGCCTATTTCAATCAGCTTGTCGCTGACGCTTCGTATAAAGGACATCATATAATCGTAGTAACCTTCAACATAGCCCACCGCGCAGAAAAGATTGATATCGCGGTTTATTGCCTCTTGCACCAGCAGTGCGGTTGTATAATTATTCGTCAAATTCGAAAAAAGCACGTTTCCGTTTTCCTTTGCCGCGATGACACTGATTGCCTCTGCACCCATCTGATCCGCACAGTTGACGATTACATCATAAAGCCGTTCTCCACCTTGTGTTGTCTCATCGATGCATTCCATGGGATCTCTGGAACTCATAAAATAGACTTCATCGAATACTGAATAAAGCAGCTTATTTCGGTTTTGTTCAATATCATTATACGCATACATGACATTATCCCCGTAGTGCACACAGGTCAGAACCCCGTCCGGAGCCATAACACTCCTCAATGCAAGGCCGTAAAGCATGGTGACAATCGGATTGCTGCCGATTACGAGCGAAGTGCTCTTTCCTTCCGCAAAGCCGCTCGCTTTTTTTATGGATGCGGATTCTTCGAAAGCACTGAGCAGAATGTCCCAGGATATATCCGGAGTTTTCTTAACAACCGGGCATCCGTTGTATATAACCGTATACCCATCCACATCGAGATGGTTATACACATAATTTACACTCTTCACTTTTTTGAGTTTGAGCGGAAGCATCGCAATGGATACCGGTACAATCACTTCATCACCCACGCGTATGTTATCGACATTATCAAAATTCTTGCCAATTTTCTCGACAATGCCGCCGAATAGTCCGCCCGTGCCGGTATACGGATTGTGCATCTTTCCGCGCTGCTTGACGATTTCCATTACGGTTTCTTTCATTTTTTCTTCGTTTCCGCCGACTTCCGAATAAATCTGATTGAAACTTCCGTTTTCGAGGTGGATTTTTACCACTTTTATGAGCATTTCGTCATCTGCGATTTGGGTGTCATTGTTCACCTTCCACGCATATATCGGCAAGCCTCGGCCATTCGGCACTCTTCGGCTTCCGCAAAAATTTCCTACATACTTAGTCATAATCTGATACTCCTATATAATTAGAATATTGTAACACTTTTTTCCTTTGAATAAAAGACTTCATTTTGTAGATTATTCTTTTATTTTCTTGTATTTTTTCATAATACATCGTATAATATTTGTAAATATTACAAATATTTTGGTTTACTGAAATGATAGAATGATAACAGACGGAGGGAATGCATGGCACTCACTGTACGAGACTTAATGAAGCTTCAATGCTTCAATCATATGGAATTAATCGCAGGGGAAAAAGGCCTTGACAACAAGGTCAAAGGCATGGGAATCCTCGATTATGAACTCATGCCCGAGTACATCGATGATTTTCTGAAGACATTTACGCCGGGAGATTTCGTGCTTTGCAGTTTTCTGTACCAATATTGCTGCAACAAGCCCGAGGAAATACTTCCCATGGTAAAGGCCCTGGAAAACTACGGTGCGGCGGGAATCGGCTGCAAAACGATTCTTTATCCGAAGCTTCCGAAGGAAGTTCTCGAATTTGCAAACAAGCAGAACTTCCCGGTTTTCAGTTTCGGCAAAGATATTTATTATGAGAACATCGTTTACGAAGTTTCCGACGCAATCCAAACGGATGACAGAAACTTGCTGACCGCGGAGAACATTGATGCGATGCTTCTGGGCTCCATGTCAAAAAACAGAATCTATGCGATAGCAAAAAATCTTTGGATTTCATTTAAAGGCAATTGCCGTGCATACTATATCTCCCGCGATGACGAGGATTTTCACAACAGCGTCGTGCGTTTCAGCCGAAATTTCTACCTTAACAGAAACATCGGAAACAAAGGCATGATTGCCCCATACGGAAACGGCATGTTTTTGATACTCACATCGTCAAAGGACGACGAAAAAATCTTTAACATCATGCTTGATGAGGTTCTGGAATATCTCGACATTCCAAAACCTTTTACATGCTGTGCCAGCCGCATTCATGTACCGTTTGAAAACCTGGATATGTGTTTTCGCGAGAGCTACAATGCCTATCTTGCATCCCTTGCGGAGGGCAGAAACTTTGCCGGATTTGATGATATCGGTGTTTATGAGATTCTGGTAAACGACCGGAATTCCGCGCAGATGGAAGAATATATGCTTCGGTACATTGCGCCGATTATTGACAAACCGGACTACATTGAGGCAGCGTTTGCCCTCGTAAGGTGCGGCGGCGATATTGCAAAGGCCGCGGACGAATTCGGCTGTCATCAGAACACAATAAGGTATAAACTGTCTCGGATGCGCGAAATGACGGGGGCGCAGCTCGAAACCGAGAATGAATTTTATATGAATCTTTCGCTTGCCGTGCGAATATACCGCTTGCGGCAGGTCGCAAAGTAGAAAGGACGTTTTTATGAATAAAAAGATGAGAGCAAACCTGCTTCTGCTCCTCACGGCTATGATTTGGGGAGCTTCCTTCGTATCGCAGGTAAGCGGCATGGACTATGTCGGACCGATAACCTTCCAGGGGATTCGTCTGATGTGTGCGGCAGCCGTACTCGTTCCGGTCGTGCTGATTATGAATAAGGGCAAGGGGCCTCTATTCGCGCCGGAAAAGAAAGAAGAGAACAAAAATATCCTGATTGGCGGTATTTGCTGCGGCTTGGCGCTCTTCGCTGCATGCATTCTTCAGCAGTTCGGCTGTGTATTCACAACCGCGGGAAAAGCTGCCTTTATCACAACCCTTTATGTTGTTGTCGTCCCGATTTTCAGCCTTTTCCTTCGTAAACGGGTAAGGCCGATTATGTGGGTCTGCGTTGCTTTGGGCGTCATAGGGCTTTATCTCCTTGCAATGCCGAACGGTTTCGGAAGCGTTTCCAAAGGTGACTTCTTCGTAATGCTGTGCGCGGTGGCTTTCGCCGTACATATCATGGTCTGCGATCACTTCGTTGCAAAAAACGATGGGGTGAAGCTTTCTCTCATCCAGTTCCTCACCGCCGGAATCCTGGGCTGCATTCTCATGTTCATATTCGAAACACCAAAGATCGACGATATAATCAACTGTGCACTTCCGATTCTTTATGCCGGCTGCCTTTCGGGTGGTGTAGGCTACACACTGCAGATTGTGGCGCAGCGCGATGCCGAACCTACAGTGGCCTCGCTTTTAATGAGCCTTGAGTCCGTATTCGGTGTATTATTCGGTGCGCTGCTTCTCCACGAAGTTATGAGCGGCAGAGAAATTATCGGCTGCTGCACGATCTTTGCGGCCGTTATCATTTCCAATCTTCCGGAAAAAGATGTAAAGTTAAAAGATAGATAAACCACTTCCTAAATCTCTGCGGCCTCTGCTTCGAGCCATTTCAGCTCTTCACTGCTAAACAGCGGCTTCAGAGTATCGCAAACACGGGCATGGTATGCATTCAGCCATGCCTTTTCTTTTTCTGTCAAAAGCTCTGTCAAAATTGCTTCCCGCTCAAACGGACAAAAGGTTATCGTTTCAAACCCATATTTTCCGTTTTCAAGCTCAGTGCAAAGTATTTCATTTTCCAGTCTTATGCCGAATCCATTCTCAATATACACTCCTGGTTCATTGCTCGTAATCATGCCCGGCACGATATGGCTGTTTTTTCCTCTTGGGCTGATCGTGTTCGGTCCTTCGTGCACGCTCAGCATATGACCGACTCCATGTCCCGTTCCGTGCTTGTAATCGAGCCCCTCGGCGTGAAGCGGTTTTCTTGCGATTGCATCCAGCTGTGCCCCGGTGATTTCTGTATCGAATTCTGCCGTTGCCAATGCAATATGTGCTTTTAATACCGTTGTATAGCAATGCTTCATTTCCTCTGTCAGCGGTCCGAGTGCAATCGTCCGGGTTATGTCCGTAGTGCCGTCTTCGTACTGTCCGCCTGAATCCACGAGCAAAAATCCTTCGGGCTTCAATTCTACATTTGTCTCCGGATCTGCCTCATAGTGAATAATTGCACCATGCGCTCCGTATCCGGCAATCGTATCGAAGCTGAGATCGTATGCCCCCTGCTGTCTGCGTTCTTCCCAAAGATAATCTGCCGCCGATATTTCCGTTATCGTATCTCTACCGACATTCTCCTTCAGCCATTTCATGAATCTTATCACCGCCACACCGTCTCTGATATGCGCCTGTTTGGTGTGCGCAATTTCGGCGGGATTTTTCACTGCTTTCATCAGTATTGCCGGATCTTCACATTTAATTGCTTTGCAGCTATGCGGAATTGACTCGAAAAGCCTGTAACTGATTGTGTTTTCATCATACATTATGCTTTTCGCCTTTAGCGTTTTGAGCTCGTCAAAAATTGCTGTGTATGGCTTGATTTCAACATCATCGTCAAATAACGATTTGGCATCTTCGCCCTCGTTCAAAAGGTAGACTCTCGCTCTTTCAAGTTCAATTAATGCAAAGGCATAAAAAACCGGTGTATGCAAAACATCCCTTCCCCTCAGGTTAAAAAGCCATGCGATTTCTTCAAGGGAAGTTATGATGTGCGCCTCTGCTCCCGCTCTTCGCATTTCTTCTCGCACGCGTGAAAGCTTGCTTTCCGAAGTTTCCCCTGTTACGCTAAGTGCAAGAGGATAAATTCTCGAGGCTCTAAGCTGCGGTCTTTCCCGCCAGATTTCATCTACAAGATCAAGATCTGCCTCCACATTAAAATGTTCTTTGAGCTTCGTGCCAAATTTCGCCGAAACAATGCGCCCTTCGAATCCGACCGTCTGTTCTTTGCCTCTTGGCAGCCTTTGGCACAGCCACTCGGTAATTTCAGGAGTCCCCGGTTCGCCTTCTCGCATGAGTACGATTCCGCTTCCTGCAAGTTCGCTCTCTGCCTGCAGAAAATATCTTCCGTCCGTCCATAACGCCGTCGCATCTGCTGTCACAACAAGCGTGCCCGCTGAACCGGTGAATCCCGACACATATTCCCTGCATTTAAAATATTCGTTCACATATTCCGAGCCGTGAAAGTCGGTTGTCAGAATGATGTAGGCATCTATTTTCCGCTCGCGCATCTTTGCGCGCAGCTCTTCTAACTGTCTTCTCATTTTGCCTCCTCGCCCCTTATATTTCCTCATTATTATAGTTTAAATACAGAAAATATACAAGCACGCATCGTTTTCTCCGACCAAAAATCATTGACGCAGACCGCCCGCAGGTAGTAAGATAATAAGGCGGCAGTGCTTTGCAGAAGGCACCGCCGGCGACATTACAGCAAAAAGAAAAGGAACTGAAAATATATGAATCAGAAAGAAGTCAGAGAAATCAAGAAACGCTTTAACCCTGAAAAAGACAGCATCAGCCGTATCTACGGCTGCTATGTCAACGCGGCGCGCGAAATCGTAACGACGCTCGATCTATCCGTGGGGCTGATGGAGCAGGAAGAAGCAGAACTGTATTTTAAGCTTTTAAAGAAAACTCTTTCCGGCACACTCGGAAAAAATCTGCTCGACATTGAGTTCAGCACATCCCAAGTTGAAAACAGTGACGAACATCGTCTGCTGCAGGCACTCCGCGGTTCCCATCTCCGCGACGAAGGGCTTCGCGACACACTTTACCGCCGCATCATCGAATCGCTGGATTTCGGCGATGACAGCTATGTAATTCTTCTCGCATCCGATTCCTACGATGTACCGTTTAAGGGCAGCGACGACGAGATTTTCGAGGAGGGTTCAGGCGAAGTCTACGACTACATCCTTTGCTCTATCTGCCCGGTCAAAGATGCAAAATCTTCTCTGCGCTATATGGCTGATGAGCACAATTTCCGCGGTGCCTCTACCGGCCATGTGCTTGGCGCTCCGGAGCTTGGATTTCTGTTTCCGGCCTTTGACGACCGCGGCACGAATATTTATAATGCGCTTTATTACAGCCGTGCGATTTCCGATATACACGAAGATTTTCTTTCGGGCGTTTTCCGCACAGAGCAGATTCCGATGTCCGCGGGCGCACAAAAAAACACCTTCAGCGGCGTGCTTTGTGAATCTTTGGGAGAAGACTGCAGTCTTGCGGTGGTCAGAGCGGTCCACAGTGAACTGCGCGAACGCCTGCAGCTTCATAAGGAAAGCAACGACCCTGAGGTTCCTGAAATTGAGGTCGAAGATGTAGATGACATTTTAAAGGGAAGCGGCATCCCGGAGGAAAAGGTCAGCGCATTTAACGAGGCCTGCCGTCGTGAATTCGGCGAATCTGCGGCCCTGAACCCGATTAATGTGATGGAGACCAAGAAATTTGAGATGACTACCCCACAGGTAAAAATCACGGTTGACCCCGAATACACCGATTTGATTGAAACGAAGGTCATTGACGGAAGATGCTGCCTGGTAATTCCTGTGGAGGACGGAATCACCGTAAACGGGATTGAAGTGTTTGAGATGTGCACTAGATTTCCGCCTGCTTCTGAATAAATCTGATTGAAAGGACACGGGTAGTGAATTATATCCTGTGGTAATTATTTATCAGCGTTAATTTCCCGAATCAGCAGAGTCAGAGACCATACATAGAGCCCAAGTGCCTCCGCCCAGTTATCCAAGCACTGCCTCCCGTGTTCCGTTATGGCATAGACGCGGCGCGGATTGCTGCCGTCATCCTCAAGCTCCCATTCAGACTGCAGGAGACCTGACGCCTCCATTTTTTTCAAATAGCGATAGACGCCTGCTTTGTCCGGCTGTGTTCCGCCGAACATAGGATTATCAGCCAGTTTCTGAATCAGAGAAAAGCCATGCATTTTTTCGTCTTTCAAGGCGTTCAAAATTCCCGGCTGCAGCATTTTATCCAAATATTTCCCCTTACATGGGCAGTCCATTTCAATAAACATAAAATCACCCTCTGACTATAAAGAAAGGACATTCCTTTCCTAAACATTCTTTGTTGTTTTTATAATAATGACACCTGATATCATCATTGACTTTCAGTTTCAATCCCAGATTTTCTTCGGCAAACTCGCTTAATGCCTGTGTCGCAAGGAAAAGCACGCGTTTGCAGCATCTCGGTCCCGGATAACTTCCAACTTTTGTAAGTGCATATCCTGTTCCTCGATTTGCAACATCCCAAAACTCGCGTTTCGTCGGCTTTGCTCCTGTATACACGCTGAGGAAAATTCCCGCACCTACGCCGGAACCACAGCTTCCGCAGTCACCGCAGAAACCTCCCGGTACACTTTTTCCTCGCCTGAGTGCCTCACGCAGCCAGCCTTCTAAGGCTGCTCTGTCCGTCTTTGTCTCAATCGCTGCAGCCACCAGCGCTGCCGCCGGCATGATATAGTGGTGGAACGGGTCGTGCATCGGAACACCCGGAAGATCCATCAGCTTCATTAAAATCTCGTCAACTGCCAGGCTTTGTCCGTTGTAAAAAATTTCCAGACACTTCTTCGTTATGTCATCATAAATCTTTGGCCTGTTTATCGTCATATCCATCTCATTTTACCTCGTTT
Source organism: Bacillota bacterium (assembly GCA_022764365.1). Classification (GTDB taxonomy): domain Bacteria; phylum Bacillota; class Clostridia; order Peptostreptococcales; family Anaerovoracaceae; genus CAG-238. The sequence goes on along the minus strand of JALERA010000030.1, from coordinate 12,491 downwards.
CTGTTATCAGCCGAATATCAATAGTTTTGCCACTTTATCGCTTTTTTCTGAACGAAGGTCACGCATGCCGAAAGCGCGGTGACCACCAGCGCAACTACCATAATCCCCGCAATAACTTTCGTATAATTTCCATATGTGTTGTAATTAACTATGTAATAGCCCATTCCCACCGTAGAACCCATCATCTCGGCAAAAGTGAGCATCATTACTGCTGTTGTAAAGGTTACTTTCAATCCCTTAACAGTACCCGGCCAGGAGTACGGCAAAAGAACCTGAAACAGCATTGCCGCATCCGATAACCCCAAGGTGCGCGCAAGGTCAATAATATTTTTATCAATAGATTCTACCGATAATATCGACTTCAAAAATGTCGGCCAAAAAATACCAAGCAGAATCACCACAACCGACGCACTTCGAAAAGTCGGCATAATCGCTATTACATAAGGCGCGAATACAATTGACGGAATCGGTGCCAATACATTCGCAATCGGATAGAACATTTCTTTCAATCTTTGATTCCATCCGCAAATCAACCCAAGCAGCGTGCCCAGTGCCAGACCGATTAAAACACCCGCGAAAAGCAATTCCATGGAGTTCAGCACACCCCACAGCATTTCTTTCCAGTCCATCCTGAACACATGAAAAATATTTTCAAGTGCAGGAACCAAAACCGGATGGCAAGCGTTGAGCTTAGTCACCGCAATTTCCCAAATCAAGAACAGAATCCACAGTAAGGATATAATCCCTGATGCCGATTCTCTTTTCAAAGGAAAACGCACAAGTCTGTATATGTAGTATAACTCCATCAGTGCAATTGCTGCAAGGAAGCTTACCGGTGATTCTGTCTTTTTTTCACCCGGTAAAAAGATTGCCGTTACCAAAACCGCTAAAAGCAAATGCGAAAACAGTACCGAGAAATTTATCTTTTTCATTGGAACCACCTCGTCATTTCTTCTTTCAGTGCCTGACAATCCGCTCTTCCCGCCTGCTGCCGGCAGCAGCAGTTAATCGCAGCATCAATTCGCTTTTCGTGCTGTATCCGGCCGTCCTCGATGAAAACAATCCTGCTTCCCAGAATCATTGCCTCGTCAAGGTCATGCGTCACGAAAATAACGGTTTTCCCGCTTTCTTTCCAAAGATCCTGCAAAAGAATCTGAAGCTGCCCCCGGATTTTCGTATCCAGCGCACCGAACGGTTCATCCAGCAGCAGATACGGTGAATCCATCGCCAAAGTTCTGGCAATCGCCGTCCGCTGGCGCATACCGCCCGAAAGCTGATACGGCCAAGCGTCCAAAACATGTTCCAGACCTGTCTTTTTAAGAAAATACACCGCCCGCTCTTTTGCTTCGCTTTTGCTGAACCTTCCCGTTTTATTTACGGCAAATGTAACATTTTGAAGTACCGTCATCCACGGAAACAAAGAATATTGCTGAAATACAACGGAGCGGTCCACTGATGGACCGCTTATTGTTTTGTTGTCAGTCAAAACGCTTCCGCTCGTCGGCATATCAAGCCCCGCTATGAGCTTCAAAAGCGTCGATTTGCCGCATCCCGAATGTCCTATGATGCAAAGGAACTCACCGTCTGCAATTTCAAGATTCAGCCGGCTGAGAACCTCCTTATCACTCTTCGGATATCTAAAGATCACATCCTGAATCTTAATCATTAATTGTTAGCCTCATACTCTGTTAAAAGCTGCTGATAAATATCTGTATTTTCACCGGCATCGATCATTGCTTTCAAAGCGTCGCCATAGATTGACGGATCAATGTAGTCGTTAATATCATATTCTGTGTCTGCGTCGATGTCGCCGTTTGCTTTCATAACATCATAGAAGTCGGAAACCTTCTTCTTGTTCGGATCTAAGGATACGATCATCGCATTGTCATAATCGTCTGTTCCGTACATGATTGCTTCTACATAAGCAGCATCCTGTCCGCTGTATTCTGTCAAAGCTTCGATTGCCGTTTCATGGTCATTAAGGTAAGTTGCATATGCTCTTAACGCTGCCTTCTCGAATCTAATCAGCGCTTCACGTTTGTCGTTTACAGCTGTTCTGGATGCAGTCTGTCTGCAGCATGGGAAATTACTTTCAAAGTCGCCTACCCGGAAACCGACATCCAACCCGTTCTGTTTTGCAACATAACCGAAACCACTGTTTACCATGCCGATATCAGCATCGCCTTTTTTAACTGCTTCTACGATGGACTGCTGTGAATCCATGTATACGAATTCAGCATTTACTCCCGCTTCTCTAAGCAGACCCTTCATTATCATATGACCGGTTTCCATTCTGAAGCAGGCAAAAGTCTTACCTTCAAACTGGGATAAAGCGGTATATTTCGCTCCATCGGCAATGATGCCTTCACTGCCTTCGGAAATCGTTCCTCCAATGATAACAACATCGCTGCCCTGTGAAATATAACTGCAGCTTGGAATTACGCCGTAAGGCAGAATATCGAGTTTATCCATGCTGACTGCTGTCAGACCATCCGGAAGTGAGTTTACAGTTTCAAACTGTACGTCCAGATTCTCGTCTTCAAAATAGCCGAGCTTGCTTGCTAAAATAATACATGCTGTTTTAATATCTTTTCCGAGCATTCCCACTTTTAAAGTTACTTTTTCAGCCGTTTTTCCCGTCGGCTCGTCATTATTTCCGCACGAAGTCAGCATAGCCATAGCGGAAACTGTCATTGCTATACAGAGAACTGCTGCGAGTAATTTTTTCTTCATAACTTCTTCCTCCAACTTTTCGCTCCGTTGTTTAAATCGAATAGTTGATAAAGTCTACTGCATGGGTAAAAAAGATGGTTTGGAGAAGATGGGAATTACCCATGCAACATATTAACTTTCTCAGTATTATTCTACCGGATATCGCAAGCACAGCACCATAATTTTCTTTATAAAAAATAGAAAAATCTTTGTTTTTCCATACTATTTATCGAAAATATCGGTTTTTTTCAAATGCGGTCGAGTTTTTTCATCAAAACGAATGTCGACCTTGTACAGTTCTGACGATTTATAGCCATACGGACTTGATAAAATATCCTGCCGGCGTAAATTCCAATCATTTTTTCGTGTTTTATCCGATGCGAAGTCCCGTTTCTTTGTGCTCCTGCAGCCATCCTGAAACAAGACTGATTAGCTGAATGCCAACTGCTGAAACGAACACAATACTCGTCGGCTCCGCTTCTTTCCACGGATTCATATTGAAATTTTTCATTGTACAGCTTACCGACATACAGCCTTCCGTAGTCTGCGCGAATCCTTTAATTCGATAGGCTGAGGGCATCACACTGCGCAGAAGGTCTTCCAGCACTTCCGGCTGAACGGGAGTATCTCCTTTGACTACAAGGGTAAGCGCCCTATTGGAAACCGCGTTCGTCGTTTCCTCCGCTTCTTTTTTATGGTTTGTCAACTCGAAAATTGCATGCTGCATATCGACCTTGCAAAAATCAGTATCGTAAATCGCAGCCTCTGTGTTCTTTTCTTTTATAATTTCATGTATCTTTTCAATCGTTTCCGCACCAACCATGCTGCTCTTATTGACAATTATCATGTCCGCATGTGTAATTTGACGTTCCACGGCAGGAAGCAGATTATAAATATTTAGGAATGTTTGTGCATCGGTTATGCATACAGATCCCTGCATTTGCAAACTGCCGCCGGTTTCATTCTTAATTCCTTCCAAGATGGTTCCCATATTGGAAGGGTCTGCTAAACCGGATGCTTCGATAAAAAGATATTCCAAATCGCGGTGCGACATCTCAATCAAGCTGTCGACAAATTTGTCCTTAATGCAAGCACAAAAAATTGAACCATTGGATAATTCAGAGAGTGCTATTCCTTCTTCACCAAGCAGTTTTGCATCAATATTTTCTTTGCCGAAGTCATTTACGATGACGCCTGCTTTCATGCTCTTGCCGTATTCGCATAGAATATTCTGCATCAGAGTCGTTTTGCCGGAGCCCAAAAAGCCCGTAATCATAATAATTTTCATCCGTCTTACCTCCCAAAAAAGAAATACATCCGTCAGCACCGATGATGTTTCACTGTTTTTTTGTAAAAAGAACCTACCCGAAGAGAGCAAATGCTCTCCGCGGATAGGCAAAAGGTTATATTTTATTTTTTGTACGATTTAATCGTTTCAACTAACTCTTCCGAAGATGGGATAATCGAAATAAATTTCTGTTCACCGTCGATACAGATTGTAGGCAGGTTCTTCAGACCCATTGCCGCGAATCTTGGAATATCTTCCTTTACGCAGTACTTATATACTCTGTATTCTGCGAAATCTTTAATCTGGTCAAAGATATCTTCAACTGCTCTCAGCATGTAAGTACAAGCTGCGCACTGATCCGGGTCAAGCAGGAATAATTCAATGATCACTTTTTCTTCGTTCGCGTAATCCGGAATTACAACATCACTTGTGTCGATAACAGTTTCGTAATTTTCAATCAGCTTTCTTGTGCCTTCCGTATTCTTTACTGCCTGTACCGCAGCAATTGTGTTTTCAATTGGGGTATCATACGGCATATCGCAGCCCGGGCTGATAATGAAGTTGCCCGGCGATACGGCATTGAGGCTGTCAATCAAATCAACAACGCTCTTCATATTATCCTGCTGATTTCCGTAAAGCATTGTCGTCGTCAGCGGAATGTTTCCTCCGATTGTGATGTTGTAAGCGTCCGTAATCTTCTTTGCTTCCGGCATGTTTACATTTTCGTCGATGGAGATTCCGTCCGGTCCCATCTTGCACATTACTTCAATCTGCTTCGTAGCATTCCCGCATACGAAGAAGCAGGATAACACGCCTCTGCTTCTGCAGTAATCGAAAACAGCCTTGAATCCGTCGGATAAAAGCTTTTCGATATGCTTCGGGGAAATCTGTGATACCAGTGGGTCTACCACTGCGATAACATCCATCCCTGCGTCGATATACATGCGTGCCATTTCGATTGCTACCTGCGAGCAGTATCCTACCAGTTTTTTCACATATTCAGGGTCTGCAACCATGTCCATGAAGATATCAGTTCCGCGTAAGTGAGAAGCCAATGTAAACGGTCCGCAAATCAGTCCATATAAAGCGACTTCATCACCGATTTCTGCCTTTACTCTTCTCATAGCGGACAGAATCATCGGAAGGCGTCCGGATTCTTCGGTCGGAATCTTGCAGTCACACGGAATAGTCTTTTCGCCCGCGCATGGGTGGCTTGTTACCGATGGCGGATTGTTCTTAGCCCACAAAAGATCACAGCCTAAGATTTCAGCTTCAACCTGAAGGTCGAAGATAATCGGCATACCATCCGGTGTGTAGATTTTCTTCGTTTCCAGCAAAGCTTCAACTAACTTGTCTTCGTCCTGCAGCATCTCCTCTGCAGTGTAGCCTTTCAGCTTACCCGCGTGAACACCTGCAAACGGAACCCAAGGGGTCTGATCCGTTTTTTCGTGTCTCAGCGTTTTCAATATTAAATCTTTTCCCATTTTTACTCCTCCATTTTTCCTGCATGAAAGCAGGAAATATTAAAAACCATCTTAACAGGATTGTATCGTGTTCTCTTCGTTCGTTCAAGAAAAAATTATTAAAATTTTTGGTATAATTTTTAGTTTTTCCTCATAATCGGTCAAAAATGCTTATTTGATAATTGTTACTCGCTAGATACAAAAAACAAGGCTCGGTCGGCTCTTTGGTACGCTGCACCCCGGATATATCACATCCTTGGAAGAAAGACAACTTCAAATTCGCTTGACAACAAGTTTTTGTGCGGCAGACTTTCCCTGCCTTTTGCCTTCCGAAAAGAAAAACCTCAACATTTGACATGGAGCCTTTTTACATAAAAAAACCTCGTAAAATCAATGATTCTACGAGGTTTAGTGTTGTTGACGATTTTTTGGTTTTTTGCTCTTATGTTCGAGCGGTTTTGTTTTTTATTTGAGCTGAGCAGCTACTTCTTCAGCAAAGTTTTCTTCTTTCTTTTCGATGCCTTCGCCTACTTCGAAACGTACTACCTTAGCAAGGGAAAGGTCCTTGCTTACGGATTCAAGGTACTTCGCAACTGTCTGCTTACCGTCTTCTGCTCTTACATAAGTCTGATCAAGCAGGCAGATATCCTTTAACTGCTTGGAAACACGACCTTCAACAAGTCCAAGGAAGATCTTGTTTGCAGTAATTGCTGCTTTGTCAGCAACTGCAAGTTCAGCAAGCTGAGCCTTAGCTTCCTGGGAAAGGAAGTTCGGTAAATAGTTGAAATTGAAGCTCTTGTCGTTTCTCTTTTCTTCTAAGATTGCAACATCTTCAGCTCCCCAGACACCGTTAACAGCCTTGTCAAGCAATTCGTTTAGGATTGGCTTCGGAAGTGTGAACGGATCGTTTAATGCGCTTTCAAGCGTGATTTCCTTAATCTTATCAAGTTCGTCTGCAGAAATGTCGTTTCTGCTTACATACTGCGGATTCATTGCAGCAACCTGCATTGCGATATTTGTTAAAGCTTCCTTAACAGCGTCTGTAGCTTCACCTTTACCTACAACGATAACGCCGATTCTGCCGCCGCCGTGGATGTAGGAAGCAACAACGTCTCCGGATACTTTTTCGATTCTTCTGATTGACATGTTTTCGCCGATCTTAGCAATCTTAGCAGTTAAAACATCTGCAACAGTGGAGCCTTCGTAAGCCATAGCTTTGAATGCTTCGATATCGTTGGTTTCTGCTGTTAACGCAAGTTTTGCAAGATCATCTACGAAGTTTACAAATTCTTCGTTCTTGGAAACGAAGTCTGTTTCGGAGTTTACTTCAACGATAGCAGCGGTCTTGTGATCGTCAGAGAAAGCAATCTTTACCAGACCTTCTGCAGCGATTCTGCCGGCTTTCTTAGCAGCCTTAGCAAGTCCTTTTTCCTTTAAATAGTCAACAGCAGCTTCGATGTTGCCGTCAACTTCAACCAATGCCTTCTTGCAGTCCATCATGCCGGCACCGGTCATTTCTCTTAATTCTTTAACCATCTGAGCAGTTACAGCCATTCTTTTTTCCTCCTCGTTAAAACACGTAAATTATTCTTCAACTGTTTCTTCTGCTTCTTCAGCAGTTTCTTCTGCAGCTTCTGCTGCTTCTTCCGGAGTTCCTTCGTCAAAGCTTTCGCCCTGATTTGCTTCGATGATAGCGTCTGCCATTCTGCCTGCGATTAATTTAACGGCTCTGATTGCGTCGTCGTTTGCAGGGATTACATAGTCAACATCGTCCGGGTCACAGTTTGTATCAACGATACCAACGATAGGAATACCAAGAATTCTTGCTTCCTTAACTGCGATTCTTTCCTTCTTAGGGTCAACGATGAATAATGCTCCCGGCATTCCCTTCATGTCTTTGATTCCGCCTAAGAACTTTTCTAACTTTTCAGCTTCTGCTCTGAGCTTGATAACTTCCTTCTTTGCTAATTTTTCGAAAGTTCCGTCTTCTTCCATTCTGCGAATGTCGTTTAATCTCTGGATTCTCTTAGCGATTGTCTTGTGGTTTGTGAGCATGCCGCCGAGCCATCTTTCGCTTACATAGTACTGTCCGCATCTGTTTGCTTCGTCGATAACTGCCTGCTGAGCCTGTTTCTTTGTTCCTACGAAAAGAACCGGCTTGCCGGATTCGCCAACGCTTCTCATGAAATCGTAAGCTTCGTCAATCTTTTTTACAGTCTTCTGTAAGTCGATGATGTAGATTCCGTTTCTTTCTGTGAAAATGTAAGGAGCCATCTTAGGGTTCCATCTTCTTGTCTGGTGTCCGAAATGCACACCTGCTTCGAGTAATTGTTTCATTGAAATTACTGCCATTTTAAATTCCTCCTGGTTTCTTCTTCCACCGCCTGCGAGTTAAAATACCGCTTGCCGGTCTTCACCTGTGCATGGGTATCATGCCGTTAAAGACCGATTCGCATCCTTATTTCAGGAAGTCGCGGCAACCATCTCATAAGAGCGGTGTGCTAAATTATTTACGCGGCATGCCGAATCGACATACCACATCGCATTATACAATAAAACCCTCGCAATTGCAAGGGTTTTGTGCTATATTTCGGTCGCCGTTTCAATCAAATTTCTTAGCTGTCATATAGTTTACAAATGTCTGCTTTGTCTTGAGATAATTCGTGCGGCCGAGCATGTACTGCATGCCGTTTCTGAAGTATATAATCTGATCTTTCATGGAACTTACCCGATCGAAATTCACAATCATTCCTTTCATGCACGGATAAAAACGCTCATCACCGTCAAAATAAGGGCTGAGATCCGAAACTTTCGCGTAAAGGTAAAACTCTTTTTCATCCGTAACAATTTTCACGCGTCTGCCTTCATTTTCAATATAAACAACATCATCCAACCAAACTTTGCAACACTCTTTGCGATTCACAACAGGTAAAAATTTCTCCATACGGCACCCCATTCTTTCTCTTTTCGGCGCGTTCCATTTCTTACCTAATTATGTCATAAAAACAAGAAAAATGGCGAAAAATGTTTCGACATTTTTCGCCAAAATTCGCGTTTCTTTAGGTACATTTAATATGAATATCTATCGGTATATAGCGATAGAGCAAGTCATCTCCGTAAACTCCGCAATCATCATATTCAATCTCACCGCACTGATTATCATACGGATCCAATCTCCAATGCTGTTTCTTCACTGCGAAGTCACACTGAAAACGATCATTAATCGGAATTCGGTAAGGATCCACATTTCCGAAGAAAAAGTTCCACCGGTCAAACGATTTGCGCACATACGCCAGTGCACCACATGCCAAATCCGCATAAAGCCAGCCGATTCCGCGTATAAAAAACTTTGCCCAATCATGTTCGCCTACGTAGTCAGGAGCAGCCTCCAATCCCGATTCCCATTGTGCGGGAATCCCTGTGATGCGGCACAGTGTAATGAACAACAAGGATTGAACTCCGCAATCTCCTCTGCGGTTCAGCGCACAGTATTCCGAAAGGTTGTCGATGCTTGCGTAGTCACGAACAAAACGATAGTCCGTCTCCGTCGTAACATAATCGTATATCTTTCTTGCCTTGCGCAAATCGTCGGTCTCCGCTCCTACAATTTCCTTGCACAAGGTCTTAAGCTGCTCCGTGAACATCATGTGTGGTACCTCTTCTTGCATGTTCTCCGGCGCAAATGCACGCTCTTCCTCTGCAGACAAGTCTGCGTCTGTGCAATATGCCGGCGTATCGAGCAGCAGATTAAGATTGCGGTAAGTTACCGTATAGTCAAACTCATATTCCAGTGCAAACACTTCTCCTGCCTTAGCGGTTTCTTCAAAATAAACGGTTGGCTGTGCATCGCTTTCTCCCGAAACGGCTACGGGTTGGTGTGAGCATTTTATCAATCTGAAGTTTGTGATTCCGCTCCGTTCTCTTGGAATCGGCATATGCACGCGGACGGCTTTTCCTTCTCTCAGTGCCTTTGATGCAATTTCCAGCTCATGCCTGATATGGATATGAGCCGTGCTGCTTTCTCCGTCGGTTCTGCTGTGAATATAATCTTCAATCAGATCATAATTGCTCGTGTCCCCTTCTTTTGTCCTGTTCCATACTTCAGGATAAACCTTATACAGCGTTGCGTCAAAGCAGTCGATATATCTCACTTCACCGTTTACATAAATCCAATCCGCCTTATCTTCCATCCTAAGCTTTTCAAGTTCGTCGCTCGTCATATCCGGGATTCGCTCATTCATAATCTGCAAAGCCTCTTCCGGAGTTATGACATAACGCGATTCGAGATTTCGCAGATTTCCAAGTTCCAGTTCGAGACGGCAGCGCAGTGCATAGTCTGTTTTTTCATCCTGCAAATATTCGTTGATTCGTTTTCTTGCATTTTCAAAGCAGCCGCCCCACTTTTCTTTTTCAATCGCTTCGGGCAGTGGAACTGCCAGATATTTCAAATCCTCATATCTCATTGTCTTTCCGTTTCCTTATTCAATACCTTCGCCCTGATATTCTTTTCCGCCGTTTTTCTTCTTGAAATAGAAGTATACGCCTGCGCTGACTACCATAACGCCGATGCCGATGAGACCGGACTTCGGTGCATCAAGGAGTTCGTTAACCATCAGAATCAAATAAGCGATGCATGTGATAACGATGGTAACCTTTCCGCCCCATACCTTATACGGTCTTTCTAAATCCGGATATTTCTTTCTCATAATCAAAACCGCATATACGGTCATCGCATTCAGAATCGATGTTGCAAAGATCAACATGTCTGTTAAGTCCTGAAGGCTGTTAAAGATAACAAGAAGGATTGCCATTCCGGAAGAAATCATGATGCCATAGCTAGGTACGCCGTGTTTTTCGTCTAAGTGTCCGAAAATCTTAGGGAAGTAACCTTCGTGAGCCATTGCATAATAGGTACGAGGGTCGCAAAGGGTATTTACATTCGCGGAGCCTACAATACCGATTGTCATACAAATCAAAACGAGCCAAGTTCCCGTTCCTCCGAGTGTTCTTGCAACAACTTCATTTCCGAGATACAGATTTCCGTCGCTGATCATGTTTACGATATCCTGCATAGGAAGCACTTTATATACGGCAAGGTAGAATAAAGTGTAGATGAGCGTTACGCCCACAAGGGAAACGATAATCGCAAAAGGAAGGTCCTTCTTCGGGTTGCGCATTTCTTCCGCTACGGTATTCAAGTTATACCATCCGTCGTATGCCCACAACGATGCAAAGGTTGCAAATCCAATCATGGAAATTACGCTGATTACGTTTCCGCCCTCTGCACTTGTTCCAACCAAGGAAAGGGAAAGGTCCGGATTTTGTTCACCGGTTGCAAGACCGACGATGATAATCAGGATGATCGGAACTAAACGGATTACCATGGAAAAGTTTTGATAAAGCGTCATTTCCTTTACACCCAAGAGGTTTATAGTCATCAAAACCAGTATGATTAATATTGCTATTACTTTAACCATAACGTCACTGATTTCAAATACTGTTCTGTAAGCAGTTACAGCCGCCATTGCAAGGGCCGCAACACCACCTGAGCCAACAAGCAGGAAGCATGAAAATCCGTTCAAAAATCCCCACATTGGGCTGTAAGCTCTGCTCAGATAAATCGTTTGTCCGCCTGCCACCGGCATGCTTGCACCCAGTTCGGCAAAGCAAAGACCTGAAATAATTGTAATAAGTCCGCCGACAATCCAAGCCACCAAAGACCATCCGAGGCTCATGCCGGTTCTTTCCAATACATAACTGCCTAAGTAATAAACACCGGATCCGATTACCATGCCGGCAACGATACTTATGCCGCTGAACGGACCGATAGCTTTTTTGAAGCTGCCTTCGTGATTTTTCTTATCCATTTTGTCCTCCTGTTCCTATATACATTCTTTTAAGACACGAATAACATTCCTGTAACAGATTTTCTCCATCGTTTCCGACGAAAATTCCTGTTCAAGTTTTGCGATTAGTCCTTTAAAACCTTCATAATCTCTCATCTCCAAGCTGCAGTCAATCCCGTCAAAATCGGATCCAAACGCCACACATTCATCACCCATGATGTTGACCATATGTTTTATGTGTGCTATGATATCGTCATTCTTGGAAACACCGGCATTCTTTTTCAAAAACGGTGCATAAAAATTGACTCCGACAACTCCCCCTGCCTCAGCAATACATCTCAGCTGTTCATCCGTCAAGTTCCTCGAGTGATCACACAATGCCCTTGCACACGAATGTGAAGCAACAAAAGGTTTTTTACTGTGTCGTGCAACATCGTAAAATCCGCCTTCGGACATATGCGAAACATCCACTACCATTCCAAGTTCATTCATTCTCTCGACAACTTCAATGCCGAATTTCTTGAGCCCCTTGCGATGGTTGGTTTCGTCATCGCTTCGAGGAAATCCGATGCAGTTTTCATTATCCCAAAGCAATGTCATAAGTCTGACACCCTTATCATACAGCGGTTGAAGTCTTTCTGCTTTGCCTTCCAAAAGTGCAGAATCTTCAATCGTAAGCAGTGATGATATTTTTCCTGCGCGCTCGTTTTCCGCTATATCCGAGAATTTTCTTACCGGTGCAACGATATCTTTATTTAGAGCAAGCTGCCTTTCGTAGAGTTCTTCTATCTTAAAAAACAATTCGTAAGGTGTCAGTGTGACATTTTCCTCCCGAGCCGCCTCTCCTGAAATCAGGAACGCCGCAAAGAACTGCATCATGCCTCCGGTTTTCTTAATTCTCTGTAAATCAATTTGAAGATCGTTTTCACGCAGCGGTTTATCTTGAAGATAACATTCAAGCAATGTATCACAATGCATGTCAATGAACTGCATTCGGCTGCCTCCTTTCTTTTTTTATTTCTTTGGTGCTCTGTCAAGATTTCGGACACTGATTTTGTAGAATTTCCTTCTATCAAATCAGTGTCGTGTTCATCTATGCTGCCGTTTTGACAGCGGAATGTATTGTGTAATACATTTTCTCATATTCAAAAGGAGAACGATATCCGCAATAACTATGTATTC
>JALERA010000081.1:0-2026 GCA_022764365.1 Bacillota bacterium | reverse complement strand
TTGCAAGCTCGCAGCCAAAATCAATCACAAACTGACGCAATGCATCGCAAGTGAATTTTTCAGCGCACTGAAGGGCTTTTTTAAGTCTGACGATAGCCAAATTTGTGCCAGGCGTTTCGACAAGGATGTCCGAAAGAGACCCGGATGTGTTAGCTTTCAATTCATCACTTAGTTCAGGCGCTTCCTCAATAATAGCTTTAGCACTTTGGAGTGCAGCGGATGTCCAAGGATAAGGAGTGCCACAGAAGCTGCAATACGCATCAACCGTGGTATCGCACCGGGAGCCCTCTATCGCTCCATAAATTTCGGAACCGCAGGCTGGGCATTTTGTTATAGTTGGAGCGCCACATTTGGGACAGAAATTCCTGCGTTCATATTCGAGCACATCAAAGCAATCTGTAATTAAATGACCGGAAGTGCAAACTTGAGCAATGTGATATGGATACATAGCAGATCCTCCTTTCTGCAATACTCGACCGCCGCAATGGTCTGTAAGTAAATTATAACCCAGAAGGGAGAAAAACACAAATTAAAGCAAAGATAAGGATACCCTGAAAAAGGAGGTAAAATATGCAAGACAAATTACTCACATCACAGCAGGTCGAAGAGATATTGCAAGTGTCAAGAGTGACCGTATATAGAATGGCTCGCGAGGGAGCACTTGAAAAAGTCAAAATTGGCAAAATGGTACGATTCAAGGAATCCTCAATTAAAAAGATCTTGGAGAAGGGCTGTGTTTTTTAGAAATGAAAAAGGCACAAAAGGAAAAAGAGCAAGCTGAGAATGAGCGTGCGACCAAGATCGACAAAGTATTAACCGGAAAGAAAACACCGCCCGAAGCGGCAGTAATCAAGAAACTAAAGGAGAAAGCAATGGGCTATTACGATACCTGCGCGTTTCCAAAACCGCAGAGCACAAAGAAAAAGAAAAAATGCAACGGCTACAAGGACAAGGCAAGCCGCATCTGTGCTTACACGGGGAAACCGTACGCAGAGCGGCACGAGATCTTTTGCGGAAGAAATCGGCAGGTAAGTATCGACTACGGCTTTCAGATTGACGTATGCCACGAGATTCACGAAGAACTGCAGGCAAACATCACCGAGTGGGCGCAAATGGAAAACCTCAGACTTCGGCAGAAATGCCAAACAGAATACGAGGACAAGCTGATTGATGCAGGTATTGCGCCGGAGAAAGCACGGGAAATGTGGCTGAAATTGATTGGAAGGAGTTACTTATGAGAAGAGATGAAATAGTAATGCTGAACGAAAAGGCTGCATTCATCGCGCAGTTAGAATCGGCACTGCTGTCGGATGCAGAGCGCAGCGGACTGGATAGTGTCTGTTACGAATATGATCTGACGACGAACGACGAAGTCATAACCGTAATTTTTAATGGCGGCGGCATCAAGAAGATACTGGCCACCGCGAACAGCAACGGCGCGAATGCAAAGGCAATTATAAACACCATTTACGGATAAGGAGGAGAAGATGAATACATACGAAGGAGCCTGCCGGTATTGCGGCAGCGTGATAAACATCATGGCAAATAGCCAAGAAGAAGCAGACCGATTGGCAACGGAAAGCTGCAAATGCGAGGCGAGCGAGTTAGACCGAAAACGTGACTGTATGATGAAAAATATCGAAGATATCTGCGAGAACTTCGGCGTACGCGCTATGGACCGGGAAGAGATTGATGCAGTCTTGCTGATCGGAGACCAAATGTTCAAGGCTGACATCAACAGCATCCGAATTGACTTTGCTCACAGCAACATCCGCATCTGGAAGGCGGCCGACAAGATTAAAACGAAGCGCACAGCTAAGGTCGGAATGACACGAGAGGCATGACGTGTGCATTCTGTGGACGCGCCTACCGCGAAGGGCGGATGTGTCCGAAAAGAGAAGACAAAATCGTCTGCATAGACTGCTGCAGAGCTTGTGAGGACTACCGGGAAAAGCAGAACTATACGGTCTGCGAAAACCCGTGCCGCTATCACATCAACCATCCACCGCCAAAGCGGCGAGTGTTC
>JALERA010000071.1:0-14631 GCA_022764365.1 Bacillota bacterium | reverse complement strand
ATTATTTTGAACACTTAATTTCTGAGATACAAGAGATTCGAGCCAGTGAGCGACGTTTCTATCAAAAGATTACAGACATCTATGCTACTGCCGTCGATTATTCCTTTGATAGCCAAATCACGAAAGATTTCTTTGCTACGGTGCAGAATAAGATGCACTATGCCGTCCATGGCAATACCGCCGCAGAAGTCATTATGTCACGGGCTGATCATACCAAAGAACACATGGGCTTGACCTCATGGCGCAATGCTCCCGATGGTAAAATTGTGAAAACGGATGTGTCGATTGCCAAGAATTACTTATCCAAGGGTGAGATACAGGAGCTGAACGAGATCGTCACCATGTATCTGGACTATGCCACAAGACAGGCACGGCGGCATATTCCTATGACGATGGCAGATTGGGCATCCAAGCTGGATGCGTTCCTGCAATTCAACGATGCGGAGATTCTGCAAAACAAGGGCAAGGTCACAGCCGCTATTGCAAAAGCATTTGCGGAAAGCGAATTTGAGCAGTACCGGATCATTCAAGACCGCTTGTATCAAAGTGATTTTGACCGTCTTGTAGCCAGCACAGAAGAAAATAACTGACAAAAGCCAAAATGCCCGTTATCAGCCATAACAGCCGATACGGGCATTCGTTTAAGCATATACAAGTTCAGTCAAAACGATTTCCTCCGCACGGTTGCGGATGTTGTTTTTACGGCGTACCCATTCCATTTGGTCAGCCGCTTTCAGTGCCTCGGTCACGCCCTCCTGCTCCGACATAGCAGATACGATGATTTCTATACGCTCATTACAGGCTTGGTCGATTTCGGCTAAGTGCTTGAACAGCGTTCCCTCCACCACATAGTTGGTGTAGAGGATTTTTCGGTGTTCTTTCAGATAGCTGCGACGCATACGTCCGTATTTGCCTATCTGATAATCGCCGTCATCCGTCAGAACAAGGTTGGGGATAAAATAATCTCCCACTTGACGGTATGTACCGCCCATTTCCTCAAATATAGATTTCACAAGAATCAGCTCCTTTTTGTGTTGATTTTCAGCGGTTATAAGGCTTTTTCTGCTCCTTTCCTATAACTGCTTTTCAATTCACCACAAATGAGCCGCAGTCATATGTATTCGGGTGGAGAAACCACCCTTTACATATTAACTCTTGTATCTGACTTTTTAAGCTTTACATTTGTGAATATCAATCTTGAAAATAAATCCCCGTTAGTATCTTCCTGTACCAGTTTTACTTTTGCAGCCTCGATATCTTTTTCAATCTCTTTTGCAATTTTTTCATGTTCTACTGCCTGCTCATGTCTGTATCTCCGCAAAGGTTCATATTCTTTTCGGATTGCGTCATTCTGTGCTCGTATTTCGGCATTTTTGGCTTGTATATTCATGGCAGTTGCCGCACCCGCAGCACCTCCTGCAATGCCGCTTGCGATTCCTCCATGAATTGCCCAGTCATGTTCTCTCTGCATAAGTGAATTAATCTGAGCCTGAGTGCCTTTATCCAGTGCATGGGCAACATTCAGTTCATATATCCGTTCATCGGATAGGATCGCAATCTTTTTGTCTCTTCCTGTATAGTTTAAATATTTGGTAAGTATGCCGTATTGTACTTTTTCTTCTTCTTTCATTTCCGCCAGATGCGCTTCTTTCTCTTTCTTTTGTTCCGCAATTAAAGCAGCATCCGCTTCCCTATATAATTCTTTGATGTCTGTAAACGGAATATTGTATTTCTTTGCAATCAGTGTCGCTTTTTGTATCTCCTTCTCAGATGTCAAATCTGTAATGTCATTTTCCTTGCACTCTTCGTAAAAGGAAATCAGCTGTTTTGTTTTTGTGGCCTGTTTATTTGAGATCTTCTCTGTGTGTTTTTTATTAAATTGTTTATAGATAAAGAAAAAGCCTGCTGCACTGAGAAGCAAACCAATGGCTAATAACGGAATTGCTTCAACGACAAATGGTTCAGAACCTACAAGGGATATAAGTCCACCTCCGAGTCCGGCCACCACAATGACCCAAGTTTTTACTCCGACAAGCAATCCGGCAATTAAAGCTATAACAATCATTGCAATTCCTAATACAAACATTTTTTCCTCCGTATTTTATTTTGAATTATAAAAATCGAAATAATATCTCGGCTTTCCGACGCTTTTGCTGCCGTACTCGATTGCTTCCTGCGAGCAGTAGCAAATGCACGCCATGCAATGTGTGCAGTTCCTGCCCCACACCGGTTTGCCGTTTACGATTCTAATATTATTTAACGGACATAGTTTAACACATTTTCCGCACCCTGTACAGCGGCTGTCCGCTGTGAATTTTTTTGCTGACACAAACAGCGGGTAGAAAACAGGATTTACAGCTGAGCTCATCAAGCGATATATCATATTGTTTTTTGCTTTGGGAAATGCTTTGTTTTCCTTTATTGCTTCTGCCGCTGCTGTAATATGTGGGTCCGCGGTCCTTACAATTTTCTCTGCATCCTCATGATTCGGAACCTGAAACATTGCAACATAATTTTCCGGCATTATGATTTCTGCAGTGCCCATATATTCAAGACTTTTTTCTTCGGCAAGTCTGCGATTGTACTTGTCGGCATTTCCGATTTGATCACCGCAGTTCATAACAAACCAGATGCGTTTTGCACCCGAAAACTCTGTTTTCCTGATCCAATCGTCCACAATGCGGGGGATTCTCCACGCATAAGTCGGAATCACAACGACAAGCTTCTCATCACATTCCACCTTACGATAATCTCCCGCCTTGATTTTATCGTTCATGCTCATAACGCGATCGCCGGTTATCTGCGAAATCTTTCCGGCTATATATGCACTGTTTCCCGTACCTGTAAAAAATAAAATCATGTTTTTTTTCCTCTTTGAATATTGTCATTAAAAATTATAAATACATTTCTTTCTGTACTGCTACAATAGCTTCCACTCGGCTTCCAACGCTCATTTTTCCAAGCAAATTATGAATGTGTGCTTTTACGGTTGCTTCGCTTATACATAAATCAGAGGCAATCTGCTGGTTGCTCTTGCCCGAATATATTTCACGAAGAATCTCTTCCTCTCTTTTCGTCAAACCGTAAGCTTCCCGAAGCTTACGATAAGCATCATCAATATCAATGATCTTTTCCTGTGCATGTGAAACACTTTTCGATTTTTCACTTTTTACAACATAGATGATGTAAGCTAATGTCGCAAACGCAATACCAATCCATGTGAATAAGTAAATATTTTCATTAAGAAGCATCGGATCTTCTTTCCAATAAAAAGAGCTTATATTTAGAGTGAGCACAATTATCCCATAAATTACGGATATGGTATCTCTGCATTTTCCTTGGACGAACGCTAAAATGCAGCATAGGATTCCCGCGATGGAAAGACCAATATCTACCTTGTCACAAATGCTGATAACATCCCAGTAATGCTCCTGCGCCCAAATTACGGCAAACGGCCATGCCGTGGTATAAATAACCAAAAAATAAGAATTAAGTTTGTTTACAATGATTGATAACTTATTATTGCACAAATATTTCAGAATCGGTAACCACCCGAAAAAACAAGATAATATAAATAATACCACCCAAATTGATAAAAGAGTTGTGTGACATTAATGTTTACTATTTCCGAATTATAAAAAAGGACCATATTGCTTATGGCAGCTGCAATGAAAATTACAAGAAACAAACTTATCCGATTTATGAGCGGTTTAATGCTCTGTAGATAATGAATGGATGAAAGCAATATTACAAGCGGTATTACTGAGAATACAATTATACTTATTGTTATGAAAAAAAATATATGCGACATTTTCGTCCTCCGTTTAAATTATTGTAACACCGTTAAACCTAAATTGCAACAAATCAAAATGCCGGGATTTGACCCGACATTTTGACCTTCATTCATTTATTTATATATTATAAGAAGGACTTATAAGTCCGACTTATGCGGATATAATTGACATTATTATGCTTCCATAGCTGCTAATGCCATCTTCTGCTCTTCTTCTCTTGTTCTGAGAAGTGCTTCATATTCTTCATCTGTCATCTTTGTCATTGTGATGCCTGTGTATCCGAAGAATACGGAAACTACAGGGTTGAGCCAGTTAAGAATTGCATAAGGAATATAGCTGGATTCAACACCGAGGAATTTTCTCATTGTTGCACCGCAAGTATTCCATGGGAAGAAATTGGATGTAATGGTTCCGCAGTCTTCCAGACATCTTGAAAGGTTTTCCGGACGAAGTCTCATATCTTCAAATTTTTCTTTGAACATTCTGCCCGGAAGTACTAAGGATAAGTACTGGTCACAGCATACTGCGTTCGTAACAAGACACATAAGTTCTGTAGCAAGAACCAATCCGCCTCTGCCTTTTGCAACTTTGAGAATTTTTTCTGCAATCTGTGCCATCATGCCTGTTACATCAAGAATGCCGCCGAAGCACATTGCTGCAATAATGATAGCGATTGTATCAAACATACCGATTAATCCACTGGATGAAAGCAGGGAAGAAAGTTTCTGAACGATTAATGATGCATCATCAGGAACGCTTCCCAAAGAAATACCATAGTCAAGGATGTTGAAGATGTTGTGAGTCATTGCATCTCCCATCGCCATTTCAATATACTCTGCATTCATAAAGAAGAAAGGTATGCCTAAAAGAGCTGCAACAACAAGTGCCGGGATTGCCGGAAGTTTCATTGCAACCGCCGCGATTACAAATAATGGTGGAATCAGAGTCAAAAGACTGATATTCGATGCCCCTTTGATGAAATCAAGAATTGCATCCATTGTTGAAAGGTCCGCCTCGTTGTTGGATGCAAACATAAAGCCCATAACCGCGTATGCAATCAAAGCAATGATTAAAGAAGTTCCTGTTGTGTAAATCATGTGTTTGATGTGCGTAAAAAGGCTTGCACCGGCCATAGCAGGTGCCAGGTTTGTAGTGTCAGATAATGGTGACATCTTGTCTCCGAAGTATGCTCCGGAAACAATCGCTCCTGCAGTCATAGCGGATGGGAATCCCAATGCAGCACCAACACCCATAAGCGCTACGCCCATGGAACCTGCAGTGGACCATGACGATCCTGTCGCCAATGATACAATGCTGCAAAGCAAGCAGGATGTTAGTAAGAAGATTTTAGGATTAATAACTTTGATTCCGTAATACATCATTGTAGGAATCGTTCCTGCTGCCATCCAAGATGAAATAATTGCACCTAAAACTGCAAGGATCAGGATTGCCTGCATGGATCTCTGAATAGCCGCAATCATACCCTGTTCAAGATATGACCATTTCCATCCGTTCGAACATGCAACAACTCCTGCTACCAGTGCTGCAATCATTAAAGCAATATGCGGTTTTTCTCCCGCGTCTTTAACGATTGACCAGAAAAGCAGACCGATCATTACAATCATGACAAGAATTACTTGCCAAAACGGTATTTTTCTGCCCATAATTATACCTCCTATTTATATAATGGGAATAAGTTCTCGCGGCGATTGCCGCTTGTGAAAGTCTAACCAAAATATGGATAGGAGGCAATTATCCTTCGGGTTGATTTTATTATGTCGAAATGTAATATTTTATGTCTAAACCGAAAGATTTAGAAGGTTAAATCCAAGCAAGAATATTGAAATTTCAATATAGGAAAAGAGTCCCTCAATGAAGGACTCTTTTGTATTATCTTTGTAAAATTGTTTATGCTGTCGGATTAGCAGCCTTTGGAAGTCTGTCCATGATGTCCTGCATTAAGCTGTCTGTGCATGGAAGAGCGTCAACAACGGCGCCGTCGCCTACAACTACAAGTTTCGCTTCGTCTGTCGGAGCTAATGCACCGCCAAGAACTTCGCCGACTTCTGCATACTTGTAAGCAGGAACAGTGTCGCACATTTCAACGGAAATGTCTTCTTCTGTATCCCATCCGAATTCAACTTCGAATACGCTTGCAACTTCTGCAGCAACTTCCCAGTTCGTGAAGAGGATATCTTCGTCGATTGCAGCTGTTACCGGCTGTAATCTTCTTTCAGTATTTGTATAAGTACCGTCAGTGGAAGCAAATCCTGTTCCAGGGATTACTACATTAGCCTTTTCAGCAAGTTCCGTCATGTGAGTATCGCATACCGCAAGGAATTCAAGACCTGCTGTATCGATATCAGCGTTTTCGCCGAATACTACGAGAGCCTTAACGCCTTCCAGTGCTTCCTTGCCTGCAGTGATTCCCATGTCGATGAGACCCTGAGAGTTGTTCTTAGGCTTAACCATAAGGATACCGTTTCTAGGTGATCCGATGTGTCCGGAAAGCATTGCGATGTCGCCGACGAGTTTCGCACCGTCGACTGTCAGGAAGTTCTGCTGGTAAACGATCATTGCCTTCTTCGCTGCAAGGTATGTATCTGCGATAGCCTTAGCTTCGTCGGAAACCTTAACGTTTGCAACGGATGCTGCGAATTCGTCATATCCTTCAACCTTCTTAGCCTTACCGCTGTCGATGATAGCCTTAGCGATTTCCTTAAGGAATCCAAGGTCGTTTTCACCGTTGCAGAGGTTGATTACGTTAGCGCCTGCTTCTGCAGCCTGCTTCATCTTTAAGGAAATAACTCTGGAGTCATTGTCTTCAAAGCCAACTCTTAAGATTACGTTTGTGGAAAGAAGTTCATCAATTGTATTTGGAGAAGCATCGAAGCCAAGAACTTCAGCAAGTCCGTTTGCTCTGTTGTTCATGCAGAGAACTTTTGCGCCCATAACTTCTGCCATTCTCTTCATAGCGTAAGCTTCTTCGTTTGTGTATCTGTCGGAAATTGCAACTGCGATTGCATCCTTACCGTATTTTGCACCGATTGTCTGCATTCTCTTAGCGATGAGAACCGTTGCTTCGTGGTAATCAGCTTCTCTGAATCTTCCGTCTTCCTTTACAAGCGGATCTTCAATCTTGCCTTCGAGTACGGAGCAGTCAAATCCCCATTTACCCTTACCGCAGATGAGGCCTTTGTTTACAACGCCGTCCTTATCCGGGTTAGTTTTGATTAAGAGATCGCCGTAGGATTCAAGCTTCAGCGAGCAGCCAACGGAGCAGTACGAACAAGTCGTTTCTGTAATGTCAGCAGCAAGCGGAGTTTCCTTGATCATGGAAGTCTTTTCCTGAAGAGCGCCTGTAGGACATACGCTTACGCACTGTCCGCAGGAGATACATCCGGATTCGATGAGCGGTTTTTCCATGTTCGGCTTAACGACTGTATCGAAACCTCTGTGTACAAGGCCTAAAGCGCCAACGCCCATAACTTCGTCACAGACTCTTACGCAAAGTCCGCAAAGGATACACTTGTTCGGATCTCTTACGATGAACGGATGAGCATCTTCGAATTCAATTGTATTCTTGTCGCCTGCGAATCTTTCAGGATGTACATCGTACTGGTTTGCAAAGTCAATCAGCTTACATTCGAAATAGTCGTGACATCCGCATTCCAGACATCTGGATGCTTCTGCAACAGCCTGTTCTTCTGTGTATGCGTAAGGAATAACTTCGCTGAAGTTGTCCTTTCTTTCTTCTGCGCTGAGCTGAGGAAGAGTCGGTCTGCAAAGTCTTTCTCTGTCTTCGAAAGTCTTTTCTGTGATATCGTCTCTTTCTACGAAGAAAGGTTTTTCGTATTTGATTTCTTCACCGTCAAGGTAAGCGTCGATAATGTCGGATACCTTGCGAGCATCTGCGATTGCTTCAACAGCGATGGAAATCTTATCGTTACCGCAGTCACCGCCTGCGAATACGCCCGGAATGCTTGTCATGAATGTATCCGGATCGTAAGCGATTGCGTTCTTTCTTGTCTTGTCACAGTCGAAGATAGAAGCATCTACTGCCTGACCGATAGCAAGAATCATGGTATCAATTGCAAGAGTTTCTGTCTTTCCTTCAACCGGAATCGGTTTTCTTCTGCCGGAAGCATCCGGTTCGCCGAGTTCCATAACCTGAAGAACAACTTCCTTAACATGGCCGTTTTCGTCTTTTACAACTTCGATCGGGTTCGTTAAGTTCTTGAAGATTACGCCTTCTTCTTCTGCTTCTTCGATTTCTACCATATCAGCAGGCATTTCGTCTTTTGTTCTTCTGTAGATGTTGTAAACCTCTTTCGCACCGAGTCTTACAGCTGTTCTGCAAGCGTCCATTGCAGTGTTACCGCCGCCGACGATTGCAACTCTTTCGCCCATGCCGATTTCTTCGTTTCTGACAACTTTTCTTAAGAAGTCGATACCGCCGATAACGCCTTCTGCATCTTCACCCTTGCAGCCAACGCCTGTGGAAACCCATGCGCCGATGCCCAGGAGAACTGCGTCGAAGTCCGCTTTGATTGTTTCAAACGGAATGTCTTCGCCGATCTTTGTATTTGTGATGATTTCAACGCCCATCATTTCGATTGTAGCGATTTCTTCATCTAAAACAGCCTTCGGAAGTCTATATTCCGGAATGCCATATCTGAGCATACCGCCTGCCTTAGGCATTGCTTCGAAGATCGTTACTCTGTGACCCATCTGTCTCAGGAAGTAAGCTGCGGACAATCCCATAGGGCCGCCGCCGATGATAGCAACGCTCTTACCTGTGTCTTCTTCACATTCAGGTACGAATCTTTCGCCGTCAAGATCCTGGTCAGCAACGAATCTCTTTAACTGCTGAATGGAAATCGGTTCATCAACAAGACCTCTTCTGCATGCTTCTTCGCATGGATGAGGACATACTCTTCCGAGTGCTGCCGGCAGAGGAATTTTATCCTTAACCAGTTCAAGAGCAGCTTCGAATTCGCCGTTTGCGATTAATCCAACATAACCCTGACAGTCTGTCTTTGCAGGACATGCGAGTACGCATGGAGGTCTGCAGTCACCTGTGTGGTTGGAAAGCAGAAGTTCAAGGTTTGTCTTTCTGGATTCGATGACTCTGTCTGTATTTGTGTTAACAATCATTCCCGGTGCGATTTCTGTTGCACATGCTTTGCAAAGCTTCGGATTTCCGTCTACTTCGCACATACAGAGACCGCAGGAACCGTAAATTTTAGTTCTTTCATCGTAGCAAAGAGTTGGAATGAAAATATCATTTTCTCTGGCAACTTCAAGAATAGTCTGGCCGGCAAAACCTGTAACTTCTTTGCCGTTAATATTTAATCTATATTTATTCATTACCGTTTCCTCCTCTCTAGTTCTTTTCAATTGCACCAAACTTGCAAGTTTCTAAGCACTTGCCGCACTTGATACATTTTTCTTTGTCGATAACGTGCTGTCCTTTAACTTCGCCGGAAATAGCACCAACAGGACATTTACGAGCACAAGCCGTACATCCCTTGCAGGCATCTGTAATCGTGTAAGTTACGAGAGCCTTACAGGACTTCGCTGTACATTTATGGTTGTAAATATGGTCTTCATATTCGTTTCTGAAGTACTTGATTGTTGTAAGTACAGGGTTTGGAGCTGTCTGTCCGAGACCGCAGAGAGAACCGTCTTTGATCTTTCCTGCGAGTTCTTCCAGAAGTTCGATGTCTCCGTCCTTACCTTCGCCGTTTGTAATTCTTTCAAGAATTTCAAGCATTCTCTTCGTACCGATACGGCAGTAGTTACACTTACCGCAGGATTCGTCACGAGTGAAGTTCAGGAAGTATCTTGCCATGTCTACCATACAAGTATCTTCGTCCATTACGATCATACCGCCGGAACCTACGATAGCGCCTGTCTTATTGATGTCTTCATATGTAACAGGAGTGTCGATTAAGTGTGCCGGGATACATCCGCCGGATGGTCCGCCCATCTGAACAGCCTTGAATTCTCTGTCATTCTTGATTCCGCCGCCGATGCCAAAAAGAACTTCTCTCAGAGTCATGCCCATAGGTACTTCTACGAGGCCGCCCTTCTTGATCTTTCCTGCGAGTGCGAATACTTTCGTACCCTTGGAAGCTTCTGTTCCGAACTTGCCGAAAGCAGCTCCACCGTTGAAGATGATCCAAGGAACGTTAGCGAGTGTTTCTACGTTGTTGATGTCCGTAGGTTTCTGCCAGAAGCCCTTAGCTGCAGGGAAAGGTGGTTTCAGTCTAGGCATACCTCTTTCACCTTCGAGGGATGCGATCAGAGCTGTTTCTTCACCGCATACGAATGCGCCCGCGCCTGCTTTGATATAGATATCAAAGTCAAATCCGCTTCCGAAAATGTTCTTTCCGAGGTATCCTCTTTCTCTTGCCTGAGCCATTGCAATTTCAAGTCTCTTGATTGCAAGCGGATACTCAGCACGGCAGTAGATAACGCCCTGGGATGCTCCCATTGCATATCCGCCGATGATCATACCTTCGATTAAGGAATGCGGGTCGCCTTCCAGAACGGAACGGTCCATGAATGCACCCGGGTCTCCTTCGTCGGCATTACATACTAAATATTTTTCTTTTCCCGGACTTGCTTTTGCAGCGTTCCACTTGAACCATGTAGGGAAGCCTGCGCCGCCTCTTCCTCTTAATCCGGAAATCTTGATTTCTTCGATAACTTCTTCCGGCTTCATGGAATTGAGTACCTTTTCGATAGCCTTGTAACCATCTACAGCGAGGTATTCATCAATGTCTTCCGGATTGATGATTCCGCAGTTTCTCAAAACAACTCTCTGCTGTTTTCCGATAAACTGCTTGTCTTCTTCGGTGATAGCAAGATCTTCGCAAACCTTGTGGTTTACAAGATGGCTTTCAACGATTTCTTCAACTTTTTCAGGTTGAACTTTGACATATCTTGTCATGTCGCCGTTGTCTTCATACACGTCAACGATTGGTTCCAGATAGCAGGTACCTACGCATCCGACAGTCCCAACTTCAACATTAAGACCTTTTTCAGCGATTAATTTTTCTAATGCAGCAACCGTTTTCTTGGCACCAGTAGCGATACCGCAGCTGCCTTGTCCAACTACAACTCTCATACTATGTACCTCCTATGCTCTTTCTCTGATTTCTGCGAGAATCTGCGTAACTTTATCTTTCGTAAGGTTGCCGTAAGTTTCATCGCCGTCAGCGCTCTTAACCATCATTACAGGAGCCAATGAGCAGCATCCGAGGCAGGCAACGTTATTAAGTGTGAAAATACCGTCTTCGGTAGTTTCTCCATCCTTGATTCCCAAGTACTCGCATACAGCTTCTTCGATAATTTCGGAGCCGTTAACATGGCACGCAGTACCCTGGCAAAGCATGATTAAATACTTTCCGATAGGCTGAAGTCTGAACTGCGCGTAGAATGTTGCAACGCCGTAAATCTTTGCCGGCTTGATTCCTGTAGCTTCGGATATGTAGTTAATCGTGTCAATTGACAGATAACCGTAGATATCCTGAGCTTTCTGGAGGATAGTAATTAAACTACCCGGTACTTTTGCGTATTGGTCTAAAACAGGCTGCAGGTCTTTGAACTGCTCTCTCCTCTTTTCGGCACAATTGCAATTACATGTTTTTTCACTCATTTTTTGCACCTCTTAAATTTTATATATTACATCCTATTAGGACAGTTTAAACAAAATCACATTACTCTTCGTCTGATTCAGGTGCGGAGCTTTCCTCCGTTTCCTTCGGAAGAATATAAATCTTCACACGCTCGATGCGCCTATCCTGAATCGCCATAATTTTGAATTGATAGTTTTCGAATTCAACAATGCGTCCGACATCGTTTTCGTCCGGGATTTCGCCCAGCATATCGATAATAAAGCCGCCGATTGTTTCACTGGTTTCCGAAACAAGGTCAATTCCGAGTTCCTCATCCAAATCATCAAGGTCCACATCTCCGTCTACGAGATAGATGTTATCGTCAATCTTATCGATGATTTCCTCTTCTTCGTCGTATTCGTCGTCGATATCTCCGACTACCTGCTCAATGATGTCCTCCATCGTAACAATCCCGCTGAATCCGCCGTATTCATCAATCAATATGGCAATCTGCTGTTTTGTACGCTGCATTTCATAGAGCAGTGAATCTATATTTTTGGTTTCGGGCACGAAATAGGCTTTTCGGATTATCGATGCAATGTCAACACCGTCAAACCCCTTCTCCCATGCCTGAATCAAATAGTCTTTTATATGCAGTATTCCGATTATGTTGTCCGTCTCGCCTTTGCAGACAGGTATCCTGGAATACCTCATGGTCATCAGATCGTTGAGATATTCCTCCGGCGGATCATCGATGTCAATCACGAAAACATCCGTACGGGGAGTCATGATTTCATATGCCAGCTTGTCATCGAAAGCAAAGATCGAATTAATCATCTTCTTGCCTTCTTCTTTTAAAATTCCGGATTCCTGTCCCGCCTCAAGCATGGACATGACCTCTTCTTCAAGCTGTTGTGAATCCTCTTTGTGAATTATTTTTTTCCAAAATTTTTTCAGATTTACTTCTTTGCCGCCCTTAGGACTGGGCCCGCCGCCTAAATCGTTTGACATTTTTATTTCTCCTTTTTCTTTCGAAGCATAAAATTTTCTTCAACCGGATAATCCATCTTTATTTTTAATATCTGCTGCGGGTGCGGAGCCTGCGAAATCGCATTACCCTCCTCATCGTACATCTCATTCAGTTTTTGAACGAAAAAATCTTTTCCCGGTCCGAAAACCTCAATCTCATCCCCAAGTACCATCTTGTTTCTTTGTTCCACAATGGCATAGCCCGTGTCGGGATTGTATTCCTTAACAAGTCCCGTAAATGTATAATCTCTCGTATAAGCACTTGTACGGTAATTCTGGTCTTTGTTGGTAGGATTGTTGAAATAGAATCCGGTGGTGAACTCTCTGTGGCTCACTTTTTTCATTTCATCCATCCATTCCTGCTTGAACACATATCCGTTCGGATCTTCATAATAGGCATCAATGGCCTTCCGGTATGCTGCGATAATCGTAGCCACATAGAATATGCTCTTCATTCGGCCCTCAATCTTAAGGGACGCAAGCCCTGATTCCACCAGCTGCGGAATATGTTCAATCATGCACAAATCCCTGGAATTGAGAATATAGGTACCTCTGTCGTCTTCTTCAATCGGATAGTATTGACCCGGTCTTTGCTCCTCGACCAAAGCATACTTCCATCTGCAAGGATGTGCGCACATGCCCTGATTTGCATCTCTTTCAATCATGAAGTTGCTGAGGAGGCATCTTCCCGAATAGGAAATGCACATCGCGCCGTGCACGAAAGCCTCATATTCAAGGCCTTCCGGTGTATTCTGCCGTATCTCAGCCATTTCTTCAAAGCTGAGTTCCCTTGCCAGTACAATGCGCTTTACACCGATATTATACCAGAAATTTGCCGTTTGGTAATTGGTCATATTTGCCTGCGTGCTTAAATGTATCTCAGCATCCGGAATGATTTCCTGAATCAGGCAGATAATCCCGGGATCGCTCACGATAAAAGCATCAATATCCAGTGCTTTTATCTCTGCCAGATAGTCTCTCAGAGGCTGTATATCCCTGTTGTGAGCAAAAATGTTCATCGCAAGATAGCACTTTGCGCCGCGGCTGTGTGCAAAGGCGATGCCCTCACGCATTTCATCAATGGTGAGATTTCCGGCACCGGCCCTGAGCGAAAAGACTTCTCCGCCGAAGTAGACGGCATCCGCTCCGTAAAGCACCGCTATTTTAAGTTTTTCCAAATCGCCCGCCGGAGCAAGCAGTTCTATTTTCTTCATTCTGTTCCTTATCGGAGTTTATATGGTCTTGAATTTCGTAATCGAAAGACCGTCACCGACAGCAAGAATCGAGCTGTCAAGCGAGGGCTCGTTCATGATATACGCAATAAACTCCCTCATTCTTCTTATATTCGTCTTATATTTTCCATCCGGATCATATTTGTCATCGGCAATTCTGCCTTTAAAAAGCACATTGTCTGCGATAATCACCGTATCCGGTCCGCACAGCGGAAGACATGCATCAAAAAACCTTCGGTAGTGGCTTTTGGCAGCATCGATGAACACGACATCAAACGGTTCCATGTCTGATTTCTTAAGACTGTCCGCAATTTCTTCGCCGTCGCCTTCGAAAACATTTATTCTCTCAGCATACCCAAGTGATTCAATGTTTTTTACGGCAGTTTCAACCATTTCGGGATTTTTTTCAATCGTATAAACCTCAGCCCCCGTAAGCTGTGCAAAGAACATTGCCGAATAGCCGACTGCACAGCCGATTTCAAGAATTCTTGCCGGTTTGATTATTCCGAGAAATATCTTGAGAAAGCCTTCGGTTTCTTTTAAGATGATGGGAACATTCTTTTCCTCGGAATCCACACGCAGCTTACCAAGTTCATCCGTAAGCGGTGCATAAAAACCGTTTATGTAATCTGTTACAATGTCATTGGTAATGTTTCTCTTTGCTTCCATCAAAATATCCTCTAATGTGCCGCGTTATACGCCTTGTTGTAAGCAGCCTTATCTTTTTCAAACTGATTGATGTCTGAAGAGAAGTTCATGCTTCCGTCCAGTTTATCACTTACGACGAAATACAAGTAATCTTTATCTTCCGGATAAAAAGCTGCCTTAATTGATGCAAGTCCCGGTGAACAAATCGGTCCCGGAATGTCGTCATACAGATAGGAATTGTATGGCGAATCAATTGAAATATCTGCATAAGTCAGATTTTCTTTCTTGAATCCCAATATATAT
>JALERA010000065.1:0-13098 GCA_022764365.1 Bacillota bacterium | reverse complement strand
CTCGATTGTCTGTCTGGAGTCAAAAATGGATGTGCAAGGGTCTCCAACGAAATCGCCGGAAACAACTTCATCATCTACATATTCCAAAACACCCTTGAGGTATGTCTCGGAAGCTTCTTTGATTCTCTGTCTGAGTTCCGGTCCGCTTGTCGGTGTGTTGAGAACAACATTTACATCGATAACGGAAACATCCGCTGTCGGAACTCTGTATGAAATACCTGTCATTTTGCCTTTAAGAGAAGGAATTACAAGACCTACTGCCTTTGCTGCACCTGTTGTTGACGGAATTACATTGCCGAATACGCTGCGGCCTGTTCTCCAGTCCTTGAGTGATTTCGCATCAACAACTTTTTGTTTTGCGGTAGCCGCATGAATCGTGGACATAAGTCCTTCTTTGATTCCGTAGTTATCTTCGATAACCTTCATGAGCGGTGCGAGACAGTTTGTAGTACAGGATGCATTGGAAACAACCTTCATATCCGAATTATATTCGTTATGATTTACGCCGTATACAAATGTCGGAGTATCCTTATCCTTTGCCGGTGCGGAAATGATAACATGCTTGGCACCTGCTTCAATGTGATCCATCGCTTTTTCCGTTGTTACATATGCACCGGTACAGTCGATTACATAATCAACGCCTGCTTCCTTCCACGGAATTTCGGATGCATCCGAGAACGAATATACATCAATATGCTTCCCGTCTATGTAAATTCCGGACTGGTCATGGTCAAGACTCTTTGGAAATCTTCCGAAAATCGTATCGTACTTAAGCATGTAAACCATGTATTCAAGGTCCGCATTTCTTAAGTTGATTGCCCTGATTTCAATTTCCGGCATATCCATTGCGGCACGGATTACTACCCTGCCAATTCTGCCAAAACCGTTAATACCTACTCTAATCGCCATTTCTTTCTCCTCCTAAAAACATTCCTGTTGACAATGTTTATATTATATTGTATTTTTATGTATTTTAATATCTTCTCCGTTTCGATGAAGATAAGATATTCATGCCCTCTCTGTACTTTGCCACGGTACGGCGCGAAATTTCAATTCCTTTTTGGCTGAGTATTTCCACCATGTCCTGATCGCTGTACGGCTTCTTCGGGTCTTCGCTTTCCACGATTTCCTTAATGAAAGTCTTAATGCTGTTTGAAGACATTCCCTCTCCGCCTGCGCCCGTAACACCGCTCGAGAAGAAATATTTAATCTCAAAAACCCCTCTCGGAGTCTGCATGTACTTACCGTTTATGGAACGGCTGACCGTGGATTCGTGGATATTTAACGCCTCTGCTACTTGTTTCAGCGTCAATGTCTTTAAATATTTCGGACCCTTGTCCAAAAATTCTTTCTGATACTCGACAACCGAAGCAACGACGTTATATATCGTCTGTCTTCTTTGCTCGATGCTCTTAATCAGCCACATTGCAGAGTTGTACTTATCGCTGAGGTACTTCGAAAGTTCCGCATCCTCGGAGGCCTTCTTTGCAAGGCTCATATAATAGGAACTTACCATCAGCCTCGGGATTGTGCCTTCGTTTGTTACGACCTGATATTCCCCGTCGACCTTTTCGACAACCACATCCGGAACGACATACTTCACCGTTTCTCCCGATGAAAAGCGTCTGCCCGGCTTCGGCTCCAGTGTCCGGATGAGGTCCGTAATCATCTGTACCTGTGCAACCGTCAGCCCGGTTTCCTTCGAAACCTTGCTGAGTTTATTTTCTCCGATATCCTCCAAATGATGTAAAATAATATATTCTACCGAATCCTCAAGCAGCCCCTTGGATGCAAGCTGCAGAATCAAGCATTCCTTGAGCGTTCTGGCACCCACCCCCGCAGGTTCAAATGTCTGAATGACATCGAGAATTTTCTCAACATGTTCCTCCGACACTTTAAACATCTTCGCGACTTTCGGAAGTTCGGATGTAAGATATCCATTTTCGTCTATCGACTCGATAAGATACCTTCCGATTTTCATGTCATCGCCCTTGAGCTTTGAAAAGGTAAGCTGAAGAAGAAGGTAATCCTCCAAAGTTTCTTCCTTACTCACAAACTGCTCAAACGTAGGCTCATCATTATCCTTGCGATGTTCCCACTGCTTGTAGCTGATATCGTCATACTCCGCTTCTTTTACTTTTTCGCGCAAGTCAAAATCGGCTTCCTCCGCTTCTTTCTTATCCAAAGACTCGGATTTGGAAACCTCCTGTTCTCTGTCCCGTCTGTCCTCTCCTGCCTCGTACTCCAAAACAGGATTCTGCATAAGTTCTTCCTGAACGTAATTTTCAAGCTCCTGCGAGTTAAACTGCAGAATCTGGATTGCCTGAATCAGTTCCGGAGTCATCGTCAATTTTTGGGACTGTTCAATTGTTAAATCATAACCAAGTTTCACTAATACACCTCAAAAGTTGTCCTCAAAAAATCTTTTATGCAAATATTATACCAAATCCGTTTCGTTATTTCAAGCCCGGGAAACCTAATTGACGCAAAGCTTCGAACAAAATGATGTTTGCCGAATTTGCAAGGTTAAAAGAGCGCAGCCTCGTATCCGCGCTCATCGGAATCCTTATGGCACTCTCTTCGTGCTCCGCAATGAAATCCCTCGGAAGCCCAGCCGTTTCCCTGCCGAAAAGGAACATGTCACCGTCACGGTATGCAGGCTCCGTATAAATATGCCCACCCTTTGTCGTTGCAAGAAAAAGCCGGTGCGATCCGTCACCGTATTTTTCCATGAAATCATCGAGACTTTCGTGCACTTCAAGCTTCACATACGGCCAGTAATCAAGCCCTGCCCGTTTAAGGCTTTTGTCATCTATGTTAAATCCGAGCGGTTTCACAAGATGAAGCACCGTGTTGGTTGCGGCACATGTTCTTGCAATATTCCCCGTGTTTGGCGGTATTTCCGGCTCAACGAAAACGATGTGTAATGACATTTTGTTACCTCTTTTCTTTTTTTATAAATGAATCCAAAAACTATAATAACAAAAATTTCAAAAAAAGAAAGACAAATTCGAAGAAATGTTATATAATTCTCTCATTGCAATCTTTCGCACGGAGGAACAGAAATGAAAAAAATTAAAGTCGGCATTTTGGGTTATGGCACCGTCGGAAGCGGTACCCATGAAATCCTGACAAAAAACCATGATTTAATTCAGAAGCGCACCGGCGTTTCGGTTGAAGTCGTACGAATACTCAGAAGGAAGCCTTCTGACTCTCACCTTTTTACGGATGACCCGGATGTTATTCTGAACGACCCGGATATTGATTTAATCGTAGAAGTTATCGGCGGAATCGAGCCCGCTGCCTCTTTCATGTTGACAGCGATGAAAAACGGCAAACATGTCGTAACGGCAAACAAGGCTGCAGTCGCTGCAAATTATAAGGTACTTACGGAAACCGCCGAGGAAAACGGCGTTGATTTTCTCTTCGAAGCTGCGGTTGCAGGCGGAATCCCCGTTCTCACCGCGATCCAAAATCCGCTTCAGGGGAATAATTTCCTTGAAGTTATGGGAATTTTGAACGGAACCACAAACTACATCCTGACAAAAATGACCGAAGACGGCGCAAGCTATGCAGATGTGCTGAAGGACGCGCAGGAAAAAGGCTTTGCCGAAGCAGACCCGACCGCAGATGTGGAAGGTCTGGATGCAGCAAACAAGCTTTCCATACTGATTGCACTGCTTTTTGACAAATACATCGCACCTTCCGATATTCCTACAACCGGAATTTCGAAGATTACGGCAGACGATATCAAGTCCGCTGCTTCTGAGGGCTGCAAAATCAAACTTATCGGTCATGCATACCTTGAAGACGGAGAAGTAAAGGCGAGCGTTGCTCCGGAAAGACTTCCGCTTTCTCACCCGCTCAGCGGCGTCAGCAATGAATTCAATGCGGTATATGTTACCGGCGACATGGTTGGCGAGCTGATGTTTTACGGCAGAGGTGCAGGCGCGCTCCCTACCGGCAGTGCTGTTGTCGGCGATATAATTAATGTAGCTAAAAAATTAAAATAAAAATCACTTATCACACAGGAGGAAAAAATGAGTTTATACAAGCAGTGGGTTGACCTCATGGAAGGTCAGACCGAAGAAACTTTTGAAGCGTTTTGGGAAGAATACAGCGGAACCGAAACGAGAATTTACGAAAACATCTTAGAAAACAAGGATGTGCACCTTGCAGGCAAGTTCAGCGAACTCGTTGAGAAGTTCGAAGCAAACCCTGTTATTTTCATGGGCTTCCTCGACGGCATCCAGACAAGCCTGAACAACCCTTTCGATTTAGAGAAGATCGACGAAAATTCAGATATAGACCTCGATGTTGATTTTGAAAAGCTTTTCTTCAACATGTTAAAGGCAGAAGCGGAATATCTCTACACGCTTCCGCAGTGGGAAAACATCCTTTCCGAAGAAAAAATGATTGAAATCATCAAGGACTACAAGCGTTCCAAGACGGTTCACAAAGAAAAAGAGCCGGGCAGAAACGACCCGTGTCCTTGCGGCAGCGGCAAGAAATATAAGAAATGCTGCGGTGCTAATAAATAAGCTAAACGATAAAAAAAGTTGTACTTTCAGGCAATGCTGCGTGAAGTACAACTTTTTCTTTATTATTCAATAAACATCGCATCCCCGTAACTGAAAAACCGGTACTTCTCTTCCACCGCAATCCGATAGACTCTCAATATATCTTCGCGGTTATATAGTGCAGATATGAGCATGAGAAGCGTTGACTTCGGCAGATGGAAGTTCGTAATCAGTGCACCGATAATTTTGAATTCATATCCCGGGTAAATGAAAATCCCCGTTGAGCCGTGTCCTGCCTTCACAAGGTATTTACCGCGCTCTTCATCATAAGCGGCCGCGCTTTCGACGGTTCGGGTTGAAGTGGTTCCTACGGACACAATTCTGCCGCCGGCTTTAATTGTATCGTTGATGGTCTTGGCGGTGTCTTCGTCGATAAAATATTCCTCGAAATGCATATGATGCTCTTCGATATTTTCAACCTTAACCGGACGGAAGGTTCCGATTCCCACATGAAGCGTTACATAAGCAAGTTTCAGGCCTTTTGCCTTTGCTTTTTCAAGCAGCTCCGGCGTAAAGTGAAGTCCTGCTGTAGGCGCTGCAACAGAGCCTTCGTTTTTTGCATACACGGTCTGGTATCTGTCCTTATCCTCAGAATTGTTGTCGCGTTCAATATACGGAGGAAGCGGCATCTTCCCAAGTTCTTCGAGCCGTTCAAGAAAAATCCCTTCGTACTCGAATTCCACAATTCGAGTGCCATCCTCACCGTAATCCTTTACAACCGCACGAAACAGTTTATCATCGGAAAAGGAGACCGCATCTCCCGGTTTCAGTCTCTTCCCCGGTCTCACCATAGTTTCCCATGTATCGCCTTCGATTCGCTTAATCAGCAAAAACTCAATATTTGCGTCCGTCCCTTCCTTCCTGCCGTACAGCCTTGCCGGTAAAACCTTGGAGTTATTCAAAACAAGGCAGTCCCCCGCCTTCAGATAATCAAGAATATCATAAAAGTGCTTATGCTCCACTTCTCCCGAATCACGGTGAACAACCATAAGTCTTGAAAAATCCCTCTTTTCTGCCGGAGTCTGTGCAATCAGTTCCTGCGGCAGCTCGTAATCAAAATCATTAATGTGCATTCTTTATTCTTCGGTTTCCTCTTCTTCGCGCGGCTGAAGCCCCATGTGCTTATACCCTGCCGGTGAAACCATTCTTCCTTTCTGTGTACGATAAAGCAGCCCGGTCTGAATCAGATAAGGCTCGTAAACATCCTCAATCGTAACACGCTCTTCCCCGATGGAAGCGGCAATCGTATCGATTCCCACCGGACCTCCATTAAAGCGTTCAATAATACCGCTGAGGATTTCCCTGTCCAGTCTTTCAAGACCAAGCTCATCTACACCGAGTGCCTCAAGTGCCTCTCGTGTAATTTCCATATCTATTATACCATTTCCTTTCACCTGTGAAAAGTCCCTGATTCGTTTCAGCATGCGGTTTGCCACACGCGGAGTTCCGCGAGAGCGCTTCGCCATTTCGACAAGTGAATCCTCGTCTGCCGTCACACCTAGAATCCGTGCAGTTCTCCGTATAATCTCCGTAAGTTCTTCCACCGTATAAAGCTCGAACTTGCTGATAACTCCAAACCGGTCTCTGAGCGGCGCCGAAAGGCTTCCGGCTCTAGTCGTTGCACCAATCAGCGTAAAGCGCGCAAGATCCAGTCTGATTGAGCGAGCAGACGGTCCTTTACCGATGATAATATCGAGCGCATAGTCCTCCATTGCGGAATACAGGACTTCCTCCACGGAGCGGTTGAGCCTGTGGATTTCGTCGATAAACAGTACATCGTTTTCTTCCAGATTTGTCAAAATCGCAGCCAAATCGCCGGCACGCTCGATTGCAGGCCCTGATGTTATCTTGATGTTCACACCGAGCTCGTTTGCGATGATTCCCGCAAGCGTCGTCTTGCCCAGTCCCGGCGGACCGTAAAAGAGCACATGGTCAAGCGGTTCCCCTCTGCGCCTAGCTGCCTCAATGAAAATCTTTAAATTTTCTTTGACACCCTTCTGTCCTATGTAATCATCCAGATACTGCGGCCTGAGACTCACTTCCTGCCTCGCTTCGCCCGGATTGATTCCGGCGGATGTAATTCTTTCGTTTTCCATTCGTTTTCCCCTTGGATTTTTTCGTTTGTCTATGTACCATTATACACGTTAAAAGAGATTTTTTAAGGCTTTTTTGATATAGTCTTCGCAGGAAAGTCCCTCTTCCGGCACCTTCGATACAGCTCCGAATGCTTCTGCCTTCGTATAGCCGAGAGCGGCAAGCGCGCTGATAGCTTCAGTTCTGGCATCCTCGCCCGCAGATTCGTCCGCATTCGCATAAACCGCGGCAGCCTGCGACGCATCGCTGCGTTCAAAACTTCCGATTCTATCTTTCAGCTCTAAAATCAGGCGTTCGGCGGTTTTCTTTCCCACGCCGTTTGCCTTGCTGACCGCTTTGACATCCTCAAACAGGATTGCCTGCCGGAGTTCGTCGGTCGACATGGAGCCCATAATTGCCATAGCTGCTTTCGCTCCGATTCCGTTGACCGTAATCAGCAGGCGGAACAGCTCCAGACTTTCTCTGTTGTGAAATCCGTAAAGGCTGATGTCGTCTTCTTTCACCATCATGGCGGTATAAACGAGCACTTCCTCACCTTCGCCGTACCGATAGAGCGGCGAGCCTGCCGGAATATTGATTTCAAATCCCATGCCTGAGCTGTTTTCAACGACAATGCCGTTTTCAAAAGTCATCGCATAGATTCCTTTTATATATCGAATCATTCTTAAATTCCCTCCTTAATCCGAAGCGGCCGCTTGTGCCCTCCGCTGTGCCCGTGGCAGATTGCAGCAGCGACGGCGTCCGCCGTATCATCGGGCTTCGGTATCTCATCCAGGTTTAAAATTGCCTTAACCATCGCCTGCACCTGCTTCTTATCCGCCCTTCCGTATCCGACAAGCGCCTGTTTAATCTGTAGCGGCGTGTACTCGCTGATTTTCAGTCCCTGCTTCGCACAGGCAAGAACGGCAACGCCTCTTGCCTCACCGACCAGAATCGCCGTCTTTGCGTTGTTATTGAAAAACAGTTCTTCAATCGAAGCCTCATCCGGCTTATAGGTCTGTATAATCCCCGTCAGCCCGTCGTAAAGCGCGACGAGCCGTTCCGGCATTTCCATCTTGCTGTCCGTTGTAATGGAGCCGTAAGCGACCGTCACAAATTTATTTCCTATTTTATCCAAAACTCCGTAGCCCAGAATCGCATAACCGGGGTCAATTCCCAAAATTCTCACCTCAAAGCTCCTTGTTCGCAGTTTGTTCTTATAAAATTATATCACGCAAACATTTGTTTGTCTATATATATTTTTATATTGAAATTTACAACCAAATATGTTAAAATTTTGATAAGTAAACACAAGTATACAATTACTTTGGGAGGTAAACATGAGATATTCCAGACAGAATAAGATTATTGAACTGATTACGAACAATGAAATTGATACACAAGAAAAACTTGTGACCATGCTCAGGGAATGCGGCTACGAGGTTACCCAGGCCACGATTTCCAGAGATATCAAGGAACTTCAGCTTGTAAAGACCCTTTCGTCTTCGGGCAAATACAAATACTCGGTTCACAAGTCGCAGGATCTTCCTGTCTCGGATCGTTTTGTCAAAATATTCCGCGAAACCATTACTTCCATTGACTCCTCAGGAAACATTATCGTTGTAAAAACACTCTCCGGATGTGCAAATGCCGCAGGCGAAGCAATTGACACCTCCAATTTCGAGCACATTATCGGCTCCCTTGCCGGCGACAATACGCTCCTTCTCATTGCGGACGATGAGAAAAACGTTCCTGAAATCGTAGACGGATTCAATGAAATGCTTAACAGGGGGAAGAGAAATGATTGATCACATCAGTATTAAGAATTTTGCCATAATCGAAAATACAGATGTTGATTTTGAAGAAGGTCTTAATATAATTACCGGAGAAACCGGCAGCGGCAAATCCATCGCCGTGGAAGCAATCAGCCTTGCTCTCGGAAGCCGTGCGGATACATCTGCCATACGCACCGGGGCCGACAAAGCAGTCGTGCAGCTTCTCGGAACGCTCGACGGCGAAGAAGTGGTCATAACAAGAGAAGTCTCCTCTTCCGGCAAGAATCTCTGCAAACTCAACGGTGAAATTGTCACATTGGCGCAGCTGAACGCTGTATCACGCCGCCTTGCCGACATTCACGGTCAATACGACAACCAGTCTCTGCTCAATCCCGAATATCACATTACACTTTTAGATATGTACAAGAACGACGCTTCCGCCGCCAAGAAAGCCGAAGTCAGCGTTTTTTTCCATAAATACCATGAAATCCGGCAGCAGCTTTCTTCCCTCCTTTCACAGGAAAAAGAAAACGCCCGCAAGCAGGATTTTTATCGGTTTGAGGCTGCCGAAATCAAGAAAGCGGCCCTTAAGCCGGGTGAAGACGCAGAACTTGAGAAACGCATTTTTCTCCTCCAAAACAGCGAGAAAATTTTCGAAAACATCGAAAAAACATACGCAATCCTTTTTGAAGAATCCCCTTCGGCAACGGACGAGCTTGGCATGTGTCTTCGTTCTTTGGAGGAAATTTCCTCCTGTTCCGATGAACTTTCGTCAATTTCCGAAGAATTCAGCGACATCTACTACAGGCTTCAGGATTTGTCCGGAGAATTGCGGAATATCAGGGAAAGTCTCAACTTTTCGCCTGAAGAGATGGACCTTGCGATCTCGCGCTTAAATACAATTGAAGGCCTCAAGAAAAAATATGGTTCTTCCATTGAAGATGTTTTGGAATACGAACAGAAGATTCTGAAAGAACTGGAAATCATCGAAAACTTTGATGATGAGAAAGCCCGTCTCGAAGCCGAGCTTTCCGAAGCGAAGAAGGATCTTCTTGCAGCATGCAGCAAGCTCACGGAAATCAGAACAGAAACGGCTGCCGAACTGGAACAAAGGATTACCGCCGAACTTGCGGATCTTAACTTTAAGGACGCAAAGCTGAGCATATCCATTACCCCGCTTTCGGCTCCTGCCGAGAACGGAATGGATCATGTGGAAATTCTGATTGCCGCAAACCGCGGCGAGCCTCTGAAACCTCTCGCAAAAATTGCTTCGGGCGGTGAAATGTCCAGAATCATGCTGGCTTTCAAGAATGTAATCAGCTCCTGCGACAACATTCCGACCTTGATTTTCGACGAAATCGACGCAGGCATAAGCGGCATCACGGCAAGTATCGTCGGCCGTAAGCTCAAAGAAATCGCAAGCCATCATCAGATTATATGCATCACCCATCTCCCGCAGATTGCAGCGTGCGGCATGAGCAATTACCGGATCTACAAAGAAACCGACGATGAGAAAACCTACACAAACATTCAGAAACTGTCTGAGGAAGGCAGAATCGAAGAAATCGCAAGGCTGCTTGGCGGTGCCACGGTTACGGAAACCACACTGGCCAGTGCCCGCGAATTAATTGCAAGTTCATAAAGAATCAAAATTTAGCCATAAAAAGCAAAACGGCCGGAATCGCATCTTCCCTTTCACGGAAATCAAGCATTCCAGCCGTTTTGTTATATTGACTTCAATCTTACTTGTAATCCATTACCAAAAACATCGGTTTGATTGCCATGATTTCATCGTATTCTTCCTGCTCGACGACGACATCGGAAGTCAAAGCCTTCAAATCTTTTTTGAGAATCTTAAGTGCCTCCGGAATGGTTTTTGCACGCCCCTCTTTCAAAATGTCCCGCATTCTTTTGAGTACAATCGGGTGCGCATAATGCGCCGGTACCGGAAAATCCGGATACTCTCTGATGTATTCTTGCATCTGTCTGATAGATTTTGCAAGCTGCTCTTCGATATACCTCCTGTTGTTCTTGGAAGTCGGAAGAACATTGGCTCCGGCAAACAGGAAAACGGCTGCAAGACCGAACAATAGGAAATACATTCCGAAACCCGCATGTGTCACCAGTGCATAGATTCCATAAGCAAATGCTCCCACGCCCATAACCACGATTGCAAGTGCGACCCATTTATACGCCGGATTGCTTCGATCGTATACGCGCTTTTTCTTTGCTGACTGGCTTAAATCCATGTAATAGTCGGATTTCTTCTTCAGATACTGTTCTGCTTGTTCAAGCTGCAAAAGAGACTCTTTCGCTTCTTCGGGCACATCCTTTTCTTTCTGCTTCTCCGCCAGCCATCTTTCTTTCTCTGCCAGCTTTCTTTCGGCTTCCCGGCTGTGCACCGGGATGTCCGGGAATTCCTCCTCGATGTATGCAAGGAATCTGTCTACATCTTCTTCATGCTTAAAATTGCACTGTTTCTCATGTCCGTTTTCGTATACTACCACAAGATAGGATAACGTTGCAAACGCACCTTTTCCGGTGAATCCGCCTTTGCTCATGGCAATTCTCTTAAAGACTCTTTTTACGGAGGCAATCGGTATGTAATACCGTCGGTCAATATAAAAGCTGTTCAAATAAACCGCCTTCCGACCCAGTCCGCAAGGTCCGATTTTCTTCGCTTCTTTTTTGTCTTTTATCAATTCGTCATCAGGGATGGATACACTGCCCAATCTTTGTGGTTTCATGATATCGCCCTCTCATTTCTATATATGATAATTTGCCTTTTATGCCTTCATAGGCTTCTTCGTTGCGTGAAGGAAGATTCCGAGGAATACTACCGCAAGGATAATTCCAACCGGATAAGCAATTGTTGTGGAAAGTCCAAGGCACTCGTCCGCACAGAAGAAATAGGTCATGGAAACTGCACTCATAAAGGTTGCAGGTACCGCTGTAATCCAGTAATTTTTCTTTTCACGGAACAAATACATACTTGCTGTCCACAGAACGATCATTGCTAATGTCTGGTTTGTCCAGCTGAAATATCTCCATACGACTGCGTAATCCAAATGTCCGATGAATGCACCGACTGCCAAAAGCGGTACACACAGCATAAGTCTCTTCTTCATGTCGTTCTGATTAATGCCGAACCAGTCTGCCAAAGTCAGACGCGCACTACGAAATGCCGTGTCGCCTGAAGTGATTGGGCATGCAATTACTCCAACCATTGCAAGAACGACACCGACGCTGCCCATCGTCTTGATGCATACATCATAGATAGCCGCGGACTGTCCGTTTGCCAAAATCTCACTCAATCCTGTGTTAAGTCCGCCGGTTACTTCATACAGTGCACATCCTGCAGCTGCCCAAATCAGTGCAATTACGCCCTCTGCAACCATGGCCCCGTAGAATACGAAATGTCCCTGTTTCTCGGATTTCATGCAGCGTGCCATCAGCGGCGACTGTGTCGAATGGAATCCGGAAATCGCACCGCAGGCAACGGTGATGAACATAAAGCTCCAAATCGGCTTTCCGTCCGGATGCATATTGGTAAAGTTGCTCCAAATCTCCGGAATTGTATAATCGGCATTGGTAAATATGCCAAAGATAACTCCAAGCGCCATGACAATCAAGCATATACCGAAGAGCGGATAAATACGCCCGATAATCTTGTCGATGGAAAGGAATGTTGCGATAAAGTAGTATGCAAGGATAATCCAAAGCCATACTTCTGCGTTTGTCATAATGCCTTTCACACCACTGTTTCCAATCAGGGTAACAATCAGACCCGCAGGGCCTACCGCAAATACCGTACCTACCATAACAAGAAGCACTACGCTGAATACACGCATAACATTCTTCATTGTGTTTCCGAGATAGATGCCGCATACTTCGGAAATGGATGCACCTTCGTTTCTTTCAGAAAGCATACCCGAGAAGTAGTCATGCACGCCACCCGCGAAAATCGTACCAAAGGTAATCCAAAGGAACACAATCGGTCCCCACAATGCACCTTGTAGTGCTCCAAAAATAGGACCAAGTCCTGCAATGTTCAGCAGTTGTACCAAGAACAATTTCCACTTCGGCATTACTACGTAATCCACACCGTCATTAATACGAACCGCCGGTGTTTCTCTATCATCCGGTGAAAAAGTGTTCTCAACTATTTTACCATAAACGAAATAGCCTCCAATCAGGAGCGCCAAGCAAATGATAAAACTAATCACAATAACACCTCCTATGTTCCGTATGCATTAATGAATGCTTTCTAATTTTACTTTCATTATAGTATTTCCGACAAAAAAATCAATATTTTTTTATGTATTTTTGTGTTTTTTGCAAGTTTTGTGCCGGATATGACGAATCAGGCAACCGGTACGTATGCGTCCGATTGCCTGAGTTCTGATTTGGAGTGTTTTTAATTATAGTTTAAATGGCAATGTCTGCCTATTCTTTATGATTTTTTCTTGATGCTGCGAAAAGTCCTGCACCTGCGCCCAAGCATATGAGCATCCAAAGAGTGAACATCATTTCGTCACCGGTCTTTGGTGTACCGTCGTCCGGACGCTGCGGGAACTTGCCGTCGGAATCCCTGTCCGGTTTTACCGGTGGTTTTCCGTCATCATCACGGCCCGGATTATCCGGATTATCCGGGTCTTCCGGTTCGTCCG
>JALERA010000019.1:0-17547 GCA_022764365.1 Bacillota bacterium | reverse complement strand
TTTTGGCTTGCCTCTCCACACATGCACGCAATGTCTTTCATAATGCCTTCTGCGCGTTTTGCGGAAATTTTGTTTGTACTCATGCATAATACAAACGGATTATCCGTCATTATAATCGCAGCCGCATGAAGAGATGTGATGTCAAATCCCGTCTGCTGCGCAACGGATATTCCATTGTCCGAAAACGATGAAAGAATGTCTCTTCTCTGGTGATAAGACAGAATCTTAAGCATTTGCTCGCTTGCTGCGGTAGAAATCAATTGTTTCTTGTAAATTCTGCGCAAGAGACTTCCGATTTCTCTTACCGAATGATAATTGTCTTTTTTCGGATCGATATCATCCCATTCGAACAACATGCATCTTATCTTTGTCTTCGTAAGGCCGAGCTTCTTCATTGTATCATTCACACTGTCCATGCCCACAATCGAAAGCAAGATGTTGAAGGCCGAGTTGTCGCTTATAATCATCATCAGATACACTAAATCGCTTATGGTCACCTCCATGCCTTTGTGCAGGAAATCGAGCACGCCCACTGTGGCCTCGTATTCGTTTTCCGGAATCGCAAACGGTGGCTTTTTATCCAAAACATAGGTGTCGTCAAGGTGAATGAGTCCTTCCTCAACTTGACGAAACACTTCAATCATCAGAACAAGCTTTGCAATCCCGAGTGAAGGAAAAACATCACAGTTCCCCACAAAAAAACTTGTATCCCGGTTGAAGTCATAATAATATATCCCTATTTCCCCTTGCAAATCGCCGATTCGCTCGCGAATCCTGTCCGGTAATCTCATATTTTCTTCTCCTCCGGGTTCTCATCTATTCCGTATTGATGTACTTTTTCAAACAAATTTGTTTTGCTGATTCCGAGGTGCTCCGCAACCGCTTTTCGGTTTCCGGCAAATTGCACGAATGCCGCCTGTATCAGTTCTTTCTCGTAGCTTCTCATTTTCTCTTTCAAGGTTCTTGAAATCTGATTTCCCGCCACATTATTATCAAGAACAACGTCTTCTGCACGAATAAAGTTTCCCTCGGATATAACCGCCGCTTTCTCCAAAACATTTTCAAGCTCGCGTATATTGCCAGGCCATTGGTATTGTTTCATCTTTTGGAGCGCTTCGTCCGTCAGCATCAGCGGTTCAATTTCCAACCGCTCACAAATTGATGGAAGCGTATCCTCGATTATGCTGTATAAGTCCTCAATTCTTTCTCGGAGGGGCGGAAGTTTTATGGGAAATACGCTTATTCTGTAGTAAAGGTCTTCTCTGAATTGACCCTCCTTAACCATGCGCTCAAGGTTTCGGTTTGTAGCTACAATCAGTCTAACATCGGTTACTATCTTTTTTACACCGCCTACTCGATAAAATGTGCCCTCCTGCAAGACCTCCAAAAGCTTCCCCTGCAGCAGCAAAGGAAGTTCTGAAATTTCGTCAAGAAAAAGAGTTCCGCCTTTTGCAAGCTCAAAATATCCGACTTTTCCTCCTTTTTTTGCACCCGTAAACGCGCCGTCCTCGTAGCCGAAGAGTTCGCTTTCAATAAGGTTATAGGCAATCGCAGCACAATTAACATTTATGAACGGACCTTCCGACCTACGGCTGTTTTTATGTATTTCTTTTGCCAGAAATGTTTTTCCGGTTCCGCTTTCACCGGTGATCACGATTGTTACATTCTTGCGGCAGACTTTTTCCAAATTTCGGTTTATTTCCGCAATGTTTTCACCGTCACCGCGAAGTCTTGCTTCACAGCTCAACTCGTTCTTTCCGATTTTAATTTCATCATTATGAAAGAGGTAATCATATACTTGCGTTTTTTCTCGAATAAAATCAAGATATTCTTTCTCGTCTCCGATTGTATAGATTGCGCAATATCCACCCAGCCTCGCTGCATCGGCGGAAAGCATTGAAACCGCAGCCGCTCTGCCGTTGATGTTGCAGAACGCAACGGAATCTTCGGAGCCGGTAAGCTTCTCCGCCGCATTTAAAATGCCTTCAGCAAAGAATTCCTCCGCTTTTGCGGACATTTCCCCCTCGATGTATCCGGCAAACGTTTTTCCTTGAAGAATTTCTCCGATCTCCGCACTTGTGTTATGCGGCTTGCTGAAGAATCGGATGCTGCCTCTGCGAATCAAGAGAAGCAGACCTTCTCCGATTTCATCAAGCTTTCGTTCGTAGCTCTGCCGGTGAATTGAGATGCGTACCGTTTCTCTCTCCGTAATTTCAACACATACATGCTCTTCCGAAAACACCACATCCACAAGCATCTCGGCCTTGCACTCGTTTTCGGAGAGTTCAAATTGTTTTACAAGCGGAAGGCAATCCTTATTCTCGTATCGAAAAAGTATAATGCTCCATGCACCGCCACACATAAGGCGCTGCTCGAGCCTGTTTTCGCCGATACACTCTGACGCATGTCTGCCGAAATACAGTACCATGTCCCCGTTTTCTACATTTCCCTTGCCGTACCAGCGAACTTTTGGGGTGTCATTCCTCGTATATTTGAGAACTTCTTCGTTCAGAAGCGTTGCTTCCCTTTCATGGTTGATTGTAAAAAAACCTAAATCCACAGTTTATCCTCTTCTTTCAAAAATGGAGAAGCTGACACTTCTCCATTTCAATTTAACAACGTTTCTTTTCTTACATTGCCTTTGTTTTGATTTCTTCAAGCAGTTTTTCGGTAAATTCGTCTGCGGACATCTCGCC
Source organism: Bacillota bacterium (assembly GCA_022764365.1). Classification (GTDB taxonomy): domain Bacteria; phylum Bacillota; class Clostridia; order Peptostreptococcales; family Anaerovoracaceae; genus CAG-238. The sequence continues at coordinate 14,851 of JALERA010000019.1, read as the reverse complement.
GAGTTCGCCGACCTTGCTGGAACGAACGGTTAATGTTCCTGCTTCGGCTTCTCTTTCGCCGATTACACAGATGTAGTTCACTCTCTGATTTCTTGCTTCTCTGAGTTTGTAACCGATTTTTTCGTTTCTGTCATCGAGTTCAACTCTGATGCCGCAAGCTTCGAGTCTTTCGGCAACTTCCTTTGCATACGGAACGAATTTTTCCGTTACTGTCAGAAGTTTTACCTGTACCGGAGCCAGCCACAGCGGGAATTTGCCTGCAAAATGCTCCGTGATTACGCCGATGAATCTCTCGATGGAGCCGAATACAACACGGTGAATCATAACCGGAGTGTGCTTCTGTCCGTCGGAACCTGTATATTCAAGGTTGAATCTTCCAGGAAGCTGATAGTCGAGCTGGATCGTACCGCACTGCCATGTTCTTCCAAGGGAATCCTTTACATGGAAGTCAAGCTTTGGACCGTAGAAAGCACCATCTCCCGGATTCAGTTCATATTCCTTGCCGATGGAAGTAATTGCATCTGCAAGAGCATTTTCTGCCTTTTCCCAATCTTCGCGCGTTCCGATATGGTCTTCCGGCATAGTTGAGAGTACGATTTTGTAAGAAAGTCCAAATACCGAATATACTTCGTCCAAAAGCTGTGCAATACGGGTTACTTCGCTCTGAATTTGATCCTTCGCAAGCAGAATATGTGCGTCGTCCTGTGTGAAACATCTTACACGGAACATGCCGTGAAGTGCTCCGGAGAGTTCGTGACGGTGAACGATACCGAGTTCGCCGAATCTGAGCGGCAGGTCACGATAGGAATGTGGTTCCAGGTCGTAAACAAGAATGCTGCCCGGGCAGTTCATCGGCTTGATTGCGAAGTCTTCGCCGTCAATAACCGTCGTGTACATATTTTCTTTATAGTGATCCCAGTGCCCGGAAGTTTCCCAAAGGGTTCTTTTCATAATCTGCGGTGTTGAGATTTCAACATAATCCCACTTTTTGTGAACCTCTCTCCAGTAGTCGATGAGAGCATTTCTGAGAATCATGCCCTTCGGCAGATAGAACGGGAATCCCGGAGCCTCATCACGGAATGCGAACAATCCGAGTTCACGGCCGAGTTTACGGTGGTCTCTCTTCTTTGCTTCTTCAATCATGTTAATATATGCATCCAGTTCTTCCTGTGATGGGAAAGCGGTTGCATAAATTCTCTGCAGCATCGGTCTATCGGAATCACCTCTCCAGTAAGCACCCGCAACGCTCATCAGCTTGAATGCCTTGATCTGTCCGGTTGACTGCATGTGCGGTCCCGCACAAAGATCTGTGAAATCACCCTGCGTGTACATTGTGATTACTGCGTCTTCCGGAAGGTCCTGAATCAGTTCAACCTTATAGTCCTGATTTCTTTCCTTGAAGAATTTGAGTGCTTCTTCTCTTGATACTTCGGTTCTTTCGAGCGGAAGGTTCTGCTGCACGATTTTTTTCATTTCCTTCTGAATTTTCAGGAAATCTTCTTCGCCGAATTTGTGCTCGGATTCCATATCATAGTAGAATCCGTTTTCGATCGCCGGACCGATTGCAAACTTTGTGTCCGGCCACAGGTGCTGAATCGCCTGTGCCATAATATGTGATGCTGTATGTCTGTAGGTATGTCTTACCTGTTCGTCTTCCCAGTTTAATTTTTCTTTCGCCATTTTTCTTACCTCGTATTTTCAAAATTTATATAGAAGCGTATGCACGCCCTGAAATTCGTCCGGAATTGTTCTGCCGGTTCCGGCCCCGTTTTAGGTGCCTTGTTGCCCGGTCTGCGCATTTCCTGCAGCATTTCCTCTGTCATCGGATGTTGCCGGTGCCGCAGGATCCGTCGGTGTGACAGGTTCTGTCGGCGTTGTCGGCTGTGTCGGATCTTGTCCTCCCGGATTATAATTCGGATCATCCGGATCATCTATGATTCCCGGATTGTCAGGATTGTCAGGATTGTCAGGGTTTTCAGGATTGTCAGGCGTTACAGGTTCTTTCGGAGTGGTCGGCTTCGTATCATCCTTCTTGCTTTCGCCCTTCTTCTCACCTTTCAGTTCATTGTTTTCTCTCGCCTTGGCGATTCTTGCGATAATCTCATTGCTGATCGCCGTAACGGTAGCCGACGGTGCATAGTCTTTCTGTCCGAACACATCCTGATGGAACTGTGTCGTATTGTTTGCCATGCCGTTCGGGAAAACATAGGAAACTTTGTTGATCGTTCCCGTCGTCCACTGATAAGGCCAGCCTGCACCGGATGAAATGGAATAGCTTGGGAGCCTTATTCCAAGTGCAAGAATGTTATTCATCGTAAGGTTTGTCTGCACCTGCGGAACCGCCATATCGATGATGCTTTTTATCTCGCTGAAGGACATGGTTTTTACCTTATCAAGAACCTTCATCACAACGATACGCATTCTTTCGGTACGCTTGAAGTCATCGCCCACGCCCTTACGGATACGTCCGTAAGAAACTGCCTGTACGCCTTCCAACGTCTGCGTTCCCGCCGATTTTACAAGATTATAGTTCTTCTTTCCGATATTTCTTGCGGTCTGCTTCGTGTATTTGTTGAGTTGATAGATTTCGTAATCCTGTACATCAACCGTGATTCCTCCTACCGCGTCCACAACGTCGGCAACGGTCTTGAAGTTTACCACGATATAGTTGCTGAGATTGATGTCCATTGCCTGGTTCAAGGACTTCATTGTCATTTCCGGTCCGCCGTAAACGCAGGCATGCGTGATTTTATCGTATGTCGATGTGTCTCCCAGCTTCAGATATGTGTCTCTGTATACCGATGTAAGCTTAACATCGTAAGTATCCTTATTGATGCTGGCGATCATTATCATGTCGCTTCGGGTCCCCTTAATGTTGTCCATGTCTCTGCTGTCAACACCCAAAAGCAGTATGTTGATATAGCCGTCTACATCCACAAGAGATAAGTCGTAATCGTCAGGTGTCGGTTCGTGCATCTGGTCCACAAGGCTGTGCATATATCCGTATACAGCGATACCAACGATAAGCGCCGCCAAAACAAGCACCAGGAGAACAAGAATCGTAACCTTTTTCCAAGTCTGCATCCCTTTGATTTTTTCTCTAATACTCATTGTTCAAAAATCCCTTTTCCTTTCTTCTTTTTGCTCTCATCTTCCTTCAACGTTTCTTTATAAAAATCGATTGCCTCATCAATGCTGCTGTCAAAAAGTAATTTTCCTTGCCTAAGCACAAGTCCGCGCTTGCAGAATTGTTTTGCCACTCCCGTCGAGTGCGTTACGAAAAGGAAAGTAACATCCTCTTCATTCACGATTTTGTTGATTCGGTCCACACACTTCTGCTTGAATTCACTGTCACCCACACTGAGTGCCTCATCCACAATCAATATCTCCGGACGCACGCTGGAGTTTATTGCAAATCCCAGGCGCGCCTTCATGCCGCTGGAATAGGTTCTGGTCGGCTGGTCGATGTAGTCCCCAAGGTCCGCAAAGTCGATAATACCCGGCTCCAGTTCTTTTATCTCCTCGTTTGACAATCCGAAAAGCTGTCCACGGAAGAAAATGTTTTCTCTCCCTGTAAACTCCGGGTCAAATCCCGCCGTGAGCTCCAGGAGAGCCCCAACTCTCCCGTCAACCGTGATTTCGCCGGTGGTCGGATAAGTCACCCCTGTAATCATTTTTAAAATGGTTGATTTTCCGGCCCCGTTCTTTCCGAAAAGTGCGACAGATTCGCCTTTTTCGATTTTAAAAGACAGGTCATTCACTGCTATCTTCTTCTTGTATTTTGTTTTTTTGCTGAAAACAGCCTTAAATCGCTGTCTGTCACTTTTAAAGAGTTTATAAATCTTCGTTACGTTTTTAAACTCAATTACTGTTTTTGCCATAATCCGTCTCCGTTAAGAATTATAAAACATCCGGGATGTCCTTTTTTAATTTCTTGTATGCCCATAACGCAAGCACAAGCATGATCAGAAATACAATTGCAAAGTTTCTCAGCTCCGTGAGATCCTCAAAGAACCACACCTGCTTAATGAGCGAATTCCTGTAGCCGTTTACGATGAGCGTAACCGGATTGAACAGAAGAATGCTGCGAATCCATCCCACATTTATGGAGTTGGCGTCGTAGAGAATTCCCGAAAGCCAGAAAAGCGCCTGCACAAGCGACTTGACAAGATTCAGGAAGTCCTTGCTGATCGACGAAAGAACCCCCGCAAAAAGTCCCCATACCGTGAAGAACAAAAACATCATCAGCATGTAGAGCGGAAGCTGCAGCCAATATACCGTCGGCATGTAGCCAAAAGCAATGTAAATTCCAAACAATACAAGCATTAACCCGAAATGCACAACCAAATTCGCCATACTTATGAAAGTCGGGATGGTGGAAATCGGAAACTTTATTTTTGTTACCAGATATTTGTAGCGCCTTATGGAATTCGCACCTCCGGTAATCATGTCACGCATGTAAAACCAAGGTATCATGCCGGCTATCAGCCACAGGAAAAACGGATATCCGTCTACATTGCCGCCTTTTCGAAGACCCATTGTAAACGCAAACCAAAATACGAATATCAGGATTGCCGGTTTGATAAGCGCCCATGCCCATCCAAGAACCGCACCGCTGTAGTTTTTCTTAAGATCTGCCTTTGCAAGTTTGGTCAGCTGCCTGCGATAACCGATATGATCTTGTAAAATTTCTTTAAGTGTACTCAAAATTATCTCCTCTCAGGAAGGTGCACAAGCGTCTTGTTTTTCTTCTTATCGTATCCGAAGAGACGCTTCTTCGCCGCAAGTCTTCCGAGCAAATATTCTCTCGTAGGTTTCGTGTATTTTTCCACTGCCGGATAATCCGGGAATCGATTGATTTCCGGGAACTTGATTCCTTCGTTCGTAACCGCAAGGTCCACGCCGAAGAACTCCAGCTGCTTAATCGAACGTGTAACATCAAGCACCTGTTTCTTGACTTCTTCCCAGTGCGGCAGATATCCGTCGATCGGAACACCTGTATCCGGATGAATCGGGCAGTCCTCGATGGAATTGCTGTGAACGATTTTTGCATCATGGAAATGTCCCGTAGCAACATCAATGGTTGCGGTCATGCCGCCCGCACCTACATTGTCAACTGCTCCGGTTGCCTTCGAGCCAAAGCGGACGTAAGCGTTGCCGATCTGCGGCTCACGCCCGTCCTTCTTGAAGACGATCATCCTCACCGTGTTAACCGCACCGTCGTAAACGGCCTTCAACTCGTCGCACATATTGATGTATTCCGTCACAAGATATTGGTTTTCAATATCTTCGAGTATGTCAAGAACCTGCTGCTTCGTTACGTCCTTGTAGTTCAGCTGATATTTTCCGTTTTCACAAGTAAATTTGTAGAAGCCGTCTCCGTGAGAGCCTTCGTCCGGCTTAAGCGCAAGCACGCCCTTTTCCTCAACAAGCTTGAAGATATCTTCAAACGAGTTTGTATATCCTTCCGGAAGGTCCATCATGGAAATAACCTTATTATTTCCGTTCTTGCAGATAATATGGTAATAGTATTCAGGGAAACATTCATTATAGTCCGAGCATACATACTTGACCGTAATTTTGTCTTCCATCCACTTTCTGTACTTCGGGTTGATATGTCTAAGCCATTTGTATTCAAAGTCGGAAATGAATTCTTCGTGATTTTCCTTGGTAATTCCATACTGCAAAAGTCTGTACGAAAGGAACCCGTGTCTGTAAGCCCACATTTTCTGTCCGAATGTTGTGTCCTTGTTCGTCGTGAAGTCCTTCCACACATCGCTTATCCAGCGGATGCTGAGGTAAGGAACCAGCCCCTTCGGATAAAACATTTTCGCAAAGCGGGATCTAACCTTTAATTTAACCTTCTTGGCGCCCCTGCTGATTCGCGTTCCGCCTTTTGCGAAAGCTTCTTTCTTCTGGGCAACCTTTCTCGAAAGATACGCACTTGTTTCCTTGCTGAAAGGTTTGCAGGTCGGATAATCCGGCTGGTTTGAAAGTGCCGTAATCTTAAATCCGTCACTGTTTATGACGATTTCCGCACCGAAAAATTCAAGTTGAGGCACAAAAACACAAAGGCGATAGATAACATCCTTTATCTCGTCCCAATGCGGAATCGGTCTGCCTCTCCATGTCCCGTTCTTCTCGTCCGCAGGCTCTGCCTTGATTGCACGATATCTGTCCTCACGGATATCTTCTTCTTCAAGGCTGTCCGCCTTTCTCTGTGCAAGAGTTCTTACCGAATTTCTTTCATATTCGTCAAACACGAAAAAAGCATCGCCGATGACCGGATTGTCTCCGAATTCGTTGAAAACAATAAGATTCAAAACACCGTTGTCAACTTCTTCGCCGGTTCTTACTTTCTCTTTCACCACAAGGGTTGCCTGGAACTGTGAAAGTTTCTCTTTCAGTTCCGCTTCAGCATATGCCTTATCGTCAAAGAAAAGCTTGCCGTCTCTATACGCAAGTGTTGAAGCTGAAATCCCGTTTGCCTGCGCAAGTGTCAGCTCCCCTTTTTCTCTGATAAAATCAAACAATTCTTCAAAACTTGCCTCAAGTTTGTCCTTTGCAAGCGGAATAATCACGGTTTCATCGTATCGCTTGCTGATTTGATAATACATCTCCGGCATATACTGTCTGAACGGTTTGAAAATCGTATGAATCGTTACTTTGTCCGTGATCCATTTGCTGTACGTTCCGTTAAGAGGTCTGAGATACGCATAGTCCTTTGCCGAAATGTAGTCGCCTACATTTTCCTTTGTTATGCCGAGCCTCTCCACCTGTTCCGGCATGAATCCGTGACGGATTGCCCAATTCGTCTGCCTATGTGTGAATCCGTAATTTCTTGTCTTGTGTCTATACACCTCGCGCACCCAGCGCCGCGCTTCACCGCCGGTAAATCCGTTTGAAACCGGGCGGAGTGCCAATGCGTTTACTACCAGTTTTTTAAAACCCATTATTTGCTTTTCCTCCTGTTATAGTCCTCAGGGGAGTTGAAATCCTCTGTGCCGTCTTTTAGCAATACAAACTTGGTATCTATTTTTTTCTCACCGAACGGAAGGTTCAGAAAAGACTGATAAACCTGCCACCCGATGCATTTTTCGATCTTGCCTTCGAGAAACAGCGTTCTGACTCTGTCAACATGGTGCTTAAACACCTCGCCGTCCGCGACTTTAACCGCAACGATTGCCCGCGCGTTGCCAAAGAACAGAATGTCATCCACAGGCTCTGCTGTAATCGTCTCAACCGCTTCTTCGGAATAATACGTATCTCCGTAGAGGAAACAGATATCATCCGCAATCAGTTCTTCCGTAAAACGGTCGATTTCAAGCCGGTTGTTCTTCGGCTCATAGCGCTTTGCCCCTTCGAACTCGTATCTTTCGTCATGCGAAGTAATCACCACCTCACACCCCGGATCTTTTTCGTTCAAAAGTCTTACGGTCCGTCCAAGCAGCGTCTCGCCGCCGATTTGAATCAGATGTTTCGGGATGTCCTGATAGTTTCCCCATCTGGTTCCCTTGCCGTCTGCCATAATGATATATTTCATAATCTTTTCCTTATTTAATAACTCCGTGGTAACGGTAAAAATCTCCGAGTTCCTTGTGGCGCTGTCCGCCCCAAAGCTGAATGATATTAACACCCGAAGAAGTGTTTGCCTCAATAATGCAGTGTCCCTCTTCCGTAATCAAAATATCCCATGCGATAAAATGCATATAAGGCAGCTTGTTTGCAAGTGCAAGCATATCTTCCTTCAGCTTCTGCCATCCCGGAACTTGTACGCCTTCAATCGGTGCTCCCGAATCCGGATGCACTTTGTAAACATTTCTGTTGTGCAGACATCTTGCTTCGCTCAACACTCCGGTTTCAAGGTCGATGTTGGCAACAAGACCTCCGCGGCTCCCGTTGTCCACGGGAATGGTCTCTTTCGTTCCGATTCTCTGAACCGCAAAAAACACTTTAAACTGATGCGTCTTAGGGTCTTTGAGGGTAATGAAACGAATCGTGTTTACCGTTTTGTCATAAATCTCATCCAGGAAATGATGCTGCTTCATCGCTTCGCTCAGGAACCAATCGTCATGCTTCTTGAGATAATTTATGAATTCTTCTTTTGTTATCGGTTTCAGGTCGATGCAAGGGGTGTCCTTTTCGTAGTCGTATGTCATAATCACCACGCCGGTGCCCTTGCCCTTGCCGTAAGGTTTAAAGAAGTAACTGCCTTTTTCTTTGAGCAAAGTCAACGCGTCCTCATACTCCATGGCAACGCTCTGAAAACTCGAAAGAAAGCCTCTGTTCTTAATCATATAGCTTTCCGGAACCCTTACGTACTGCTTCAGAATCTCCGCCGACGCAATCTTGTTGTTGCATACAAAGTCAAACGGCTCGTTGATATATCTTGAGCGGTACCAGTCGAATTCCGAGAGGTATTCGTGTCTGTCGTTATGATCAAAATCATACAGCATCCACTGATCCGCCAGGAATCCTCCGGAAAGATTTGCTCTTATTTTCTTGTAGAACGGACACTTGAAGTGATTCTTTGCAAAGAGTATTCTTCTGAAATACAGAAGAACAAGCTTCATCTTCTTGATTGCCCATCTGCTGAATTTAAAAAAGTCCATTGCGTATCCTCGTTTTCTAAAATGTACCGTGTTATCCCAAATTGCTCAAAATAAGCGAGCATATCTGTTTCGTGGAAGTTCCCGGATTTTCAGGGAGATAGTGCTGTCTGTAGTTTTCCAATGCCTCCCTGTTATAATTCCCTTCTCTGAGGTTCTTGATAAGTTCGTCTGCGTCTCTGAACACGCATCCGGGCATCGTCTCAAAAAGGTCTATGTTCATGCCGTTCTTACGGCGATATTCTTCGTAGTCGTAAACAAAATAGTAAGTCGGTTTGCTGAGCACCGCTCCTTCGATTGCGATTGCCGAATAATCTGTAATCAGATAGTCGCATGCAGCAAGCACTTCTGCCGACGAAAACTCGGGACAGGTGTATATGCCTTCCGTATCCGGCAGCTCGTCAAGTTCGATGCGCTGATTCGGATGCCCTTTGATTACAAGCACAAAATCACTGTCTTTGCCCGCGATATCCGCAAGGCCCTGCCAGCGCAGCTCGATGTTCCGCCGAAATGTCGGAGCATACAGCACCACCTTCTTGTCCTTAAATTCCGGATAAGCTTCCATCACGGCATTTCTGTTTCGCTCTTCGGTCTCAAGCAGATAATCGATTCTCGGCAGTCCGCAGTTCACCAGTTTGTCCTCTGTGGTGTTGAACGACTTGCAGTAAAAAGGATTCCACGCGCTTCCGCCCGCAAGGATGTAATCGTAGCCTTCGTGCATCTTCATGAGGCGTGCAATTTCCTCTCCTCTCCCCGATTCCTTGCCCAGCGTCTGGTATCCGGACTGTTTAATCTTGCCGAGCGCATGCCACATTTGAATTACCGTAAGGCTTTTCTTGTGGTGAAGGATTGAGACCGCAGGCCAGTATGCGTCAAGAACACACACCGAAGAAGTCGCCAAATGATACATGCTTTTCAGGGTCGACTTTGCGAATGCGGCGGCACCACTGCCCTCGCCTTCGAGCCTGTGACAAATCGTGACGATTTTGATGTCCGGCTGCTCGCGCCTGAGTTCTTCCTGCGTCATCTTAAAGTCAAGCGTCAATGTGTTTGACTGACGGCTCAGAAAGAGCACCTTGTTCTTCTGCGTCGGAAAAAGCTTCAGCACCGCATATATGAAATTTAAACCGATTCTCATAATATAAATTGCTATTTTTTTCATCCCTTAAGTTTATCATTTTTTTGCTGCTTTGTAAATGCTTTTGCATTAAGCGGCAAAAATAATAAATGAGGTTCTTGACTTTCTGTTTACTTGCAAATATAATATTTTTAATAAAAATGCCGAAAACGGCAAAAATATTAAATGAGGTTCCAAATGAATAACAATACAATTATCAGACGAGATGTCTATCTTAACAGACTCATCGTCCGAAAGCATAACGGCTTGATTAAAATCATTACAGGGATACGCAGATGTGGGAAATCCTATCTGCTTAATAATTTATTTTATGAATACCTCATCAATGATGGTGTCAAAGAAAACCATATTATTAAATTTGCTTTCGATTCAGCTGAAGATCTGATAAAAATAGGCGAAAATCCGATTTCACTTGATAATGAATTCGAAAATCGTAAAGTGGATCCGGAAAAATTCCTGCGCTGGATCCTTCCGCAGATTACAGACAATGATATGTATTATATCTTGTTGGATGAGGTTCAGAATTTAGGCGCCTTTGAATCGGTTCTTAATGGCTTTCTACGTAAAGCCAACATGGATGTGTATGTCACCGGCAGCAATTCAAAATTTTTGTCCAAAGACATTATTACCGAGTTTTCAGGGAGAGGTGATGAAATCCACGTTTTGCCGCTGTCCTTTTCTGAATATTATTCATTTAAAGGAGGAGACAAAAGTGAAGCTTTTGATGATTATTCGGTTTACGGTGGATTGCCTGCAATCGCACTCATGCTGACCGATGAGCAGAAATCAACTTATTTGGTTTCTCAGATTGGCGGACTCTACCTAAAAGACATTATTGCCCGGCATAATCTTTCCAACTCGGCTTTAATCGGTGAAGTACTTGATGTTATTGCATCCGGCATTTCCTCTCTTACAAATCCCAAAAAAATTGCGGACACTTTTGCTTCACAACGGCAGGAGAAAATAAGCGCATACACCGTCGATAAGTACATCGCGCATATGGAAGATGCTTTTATGCTTACACGTGTCAAACGCTACAACATCAAGGGAAGAAAATATATCGGGACTCCATACAAGATTTATTTTGAAGATGTGGGGCTTCGCAATGCAAGACTGAATTTCCGGCAGATTGAAGGTACACATATCATGGAAAACATCATATACAATGAGCTTCGTTACCGCGGATACCGCGTAGATGTCGGTTGTGTGGAGTCGCGTGAGAAAGATAAAAACGGCAAGGAAATTCGTGTGCAGCGGGAAATTGACTTCGTTGCCACACTCGGCAGCAAAAAATACTACATTCAATCGGCTTATGCAATTCCCGACAAGCAGAAATACGAACAAGAGACAGCTTCTTTCGACAAGACAGCTGATTCCTTTAAAAAAATCATTCTCGTCGAAAAAAGCATAAAGCCAAGGCGTGATGAAAAAGGCTATGTCACCATGGGCGTTAAGGAATTTCTTCTTGACGCAGACAGTCTTGACGCTTGATTTTGCTCCCGGCGTTACCTCTTCGGGGACTTCGGATTAAAAATCAGTGAAACAATATAACCGAACGTAATCGCCACAGCAACCCCTGCGGCGGTTGCTTTTATCGGGCCTGTTATCGCAGGAAGGAATCCGTCCTTTGCGCCCTCCATCGCACCCTTTGCAAGGTTGTATCCGAATCCCGGCAGCGGCGTCGTTGCACCGTTTCCGGCGAGTTCTACGATAGGCTCATACAGGTTAAATGCCTGAAGGACCACACCCGCCAAGACGAAGATGACCAGAATTCTTGGTGCGGTCAGCTTCGTCGTATCCATAAGAATCTGTCCTGCCACGCAGAAAAGACCGCCTATCACAAATGCCCATACATAATCCATCATTCCACCTCCAATGCAACGGCATGCGCGATTCCCGGTATGCTTTCTCCCTGGAACGGAGAAATCGTTGAAAGAAGCGCTCCGGTCGACATGAGCAGGATTCTCTTATACTCTCCCTGCTCCATTTTTTTGAGAAGGCTCCCGGTGAGAACGGCAGCCGAGCAGCCGCATCCGCTTCCTCCCCCGTGCACATCCTGATCCTTTGCAAAAAGCATCGTGCCGCAGTCATCGTAGTGTCCGAACACCTTTCTCGAATCAAGCCCTGCATCGACAAGCAGATCGCACATGATGTCCTTTCCTATATATCCAAGGTCTCCGGTTACAACCAAGTCATAGTAGTCAATCTCTCTGCCTGTATCCTGCAGATGGTTCAGCAGCGTATCCACCGCCGCGGGAGCCATCGCAGCGCCCATCTGATTTGCATCCTTGATTCCGGCATCGATAACTTTTCCCACAGTGGCATCGGTTACCCGAATATTCACCGTTGCGTTTCCTCCCGCCGACTCGGAGATCACCACAGCTCCTGCCGCAGTTGCCGTCCATTGCGCCGACGGCGGTCTTTGATTTCCGTGTTCAACCGGCATTCGGAATTGCCTCTCCGCCGTGCAGAAATGGCTGGACGCCCCCGCAAGCACATTCGATGCGAACTCTCCGTCGATCAGCATTGAGCCGAGCACCATGGATTCGGTCATTGTCGAGCAGGCTCCGTAAAGACCCAGGAAGGGAATGTGCATGTTTCTTGCCGTAAACGACGAGGACATGATCTGATTGACCAAATCCCCGCTCAGCATGACATCGATGTTTTCTTTGCTGAGCTGCGCTCTGGTGCAGGCCTTGGTCATCGCGGTTTGGAGCATCTTGGATTCTGCCTTTTCCCACGACTTTTCCCCGTACATATCGTCTGTAAGTGATTCGTCAAAATACGATGCGAGCGGTCCTTCGCTTTCCTTCTTGCCGACTACATTTCCCCTGCCGATGATATAGGGTTTCTTCTCAAAGCTTACGGTCTGCAGCCCTTGTTTCTTTCTTGCCATCTTTTTCTCCTCCAAACCGGCCTACATCAGCCAATAAATTACGCCTACGATCGTAGCCGCGCTTATGCCGCAGACCAGAACCGGACCTGCGACGCTGAAAAGCTTGGCACCCACGCCAAGCACCGGCCCTTCCCGTTTATATTCCAGTGCAGGCGCTACCATGGAATTGGAAAACCCGGTTATCGGTACGATCACGCCCGCTCCTGCGAACTTTGCAATTACATCGAAGACCCCAAGCCCCGTAAGCAGCTGGGCAAGCATCACGAGCGTTATGGTAACGAATGCACCCGCGTCTTTTTCCGAAACACCCTTCCCTTGCAGATAGGTCTGAAACGCAAAAGCCGCCGTGCAGATTGCGCCGCCCACGATGAATGCCTTAAGGCAGTTTGAAAAATACTTCGGTTTCGGTGTAAATTCCTTTGCGTATTTTCCGTATGCCTTGGCGATTTCTTTCTTTTGTTTTTCCTGCGCTTTATTCTTTTCTTCGCTGATTTGTGCCATTTCAATCGCTCCTCTCTTCACATTTTTAGTATTTCCTTTTTGCAAAAAATATGCAATAATATTGTTGTTATTAAATCGCAAAGGAAAATGAAAATGGACAGAGATCGTACCTATATTCTGGCGTCCGGCTCGCCGCGCCGCATTGAAATGATGAAAAAGCACGGAACTTTCCCTATCGTTCATCCCGCCGAGATCGACGAGAACATTCCGCCCGAGCACGGCATGTGCCAGACGGTAATGTTTCTTGCTCTCAAAAAAGCAAAGGCCGTCGAAGCGGAGTATCTCGCTTCGAACGGAAAGGCGCCGATCATCATCGCTGCAGACACAATCGTTTACAAAGACGAAATTATGGGAAAACCGGAAGACCGCGAGGATGCGTTTCGTATGATTTCCTCGCTTCGAAATGATGTGCACTTCGTTGTGACGGGATGCGCTTTGGTGGAGGCAGGCATGCAGAACGCGCGGGTTTTCGCAGAAATAACCAAGGTTTTCGTAAAGGATTTTTCAGATGAAGAACTTAACGCCTATTTGGACACGGACGAGCCGTACGACAAGGCGGGCGCATACGCAATTCAGGGGATTTTCTCTAAACATATTGATCACATTGAAGGTGACTATGATAATGTGGTTGGCTTCCCATGGGAAAGAATCGAAAAGGAGCTTACAAAATTATGAAAAAATTTATGACAGAATTTAAAGAATTTATTGCAAGAGGCGACGTTATGAGCATGGCAGTCGGCATCATCATAGGCGGTGCCTTCACGGCAATCGTAAACTCGCTTGTCGGGGACATCATCACCCCGCTCATCGGAATGATTACCGGAGGAATTGACTTTACCGGACTCTGCATTTCCGTCGGCGATGCCAAAATCATGGTCGGCAATTTCATCCAGGCCGTTATCGTCTTTCTCATCACCGCATTTGTTATCTTCTCCATGATGAAGGCCTTCAATAGGCTGCTTTCTTCAAAGGACAAGGATGAAGAAAAGGCTGCGTCCGAAGCGGAAGCTGCGCCGGAACCTGACATAAATGAACAGACACTCGAAGTACTGAAAGAAATCCGTGAACTTTTGAGCAAAAAATAGACGCGTCGGAATTTTCTGGGTTCATGCGGTTTTTACATTTTTTGCCCCTTTTGACCCGTTTAATATAACAAATCCGCCTTCTGAGGCGGTTTTACCGCTCATTTCACCCATAATCCTCATGTTTCGGCTCTTTGGGGCTGCACAGGCAGTCCATGTAACTCGATTTCTGCTAAAGCTCGGCGATTTCCTTTTCGCTGAGTCCGGTGTTCTTTGCAATCACGTCAATCGGGATGCCGGATTTCTTAAAGTTCTTGGCAATCTCGCATTGTTTCTGCTCAGCACCGGCACGCTCGCCCTTGCTGAAGCCGGCACGCTCGCCTTCCTCGTAGCCGTCCAGTCTCGATATTTCAAGATCTTCTTCTCTGGTTAATTCTTTGAATAACATCTCTACAATCTCCGTTCCGTACTTATCCAGGAATTCCGTGAGAATGCCTTCCTTCTTACATTTGTCAAGGACTTTGACAATCACATCGTTTGTCAGCTCGCTGTCCTCTTTATAGCTTCGCATGATTTCCACGAAGCGGCTGTACTGCCTCAGCGTCTCACACCTTCCCAGAATTTCTGAGTTTTTCTCTGTATTAATATTATACACCTTGACGATGAGTTGTAAAGCATCCTCTTC
>JALERA010000054.1:0-2178 GCA_022764365.1 Bacillota bacterium | reverse complement strand
GGAGAAAGATGGTTTCCGAAAGAAACGAGTTTCACGGAAGATATGAATGAATACTGGGGAGATTGGGGCGTTTGCTCTGAGGTGGACACACTGAAGGCTGTTCTGATGCGCAGACCCGGCAAAGAAATCGAAAAATTCGATGCGCAGGCGGTGCGCTTTTCTGATGAACCGATTGATGTGGAGCTGATCAGAAAGCAACATGACGATGTTGCGAAGATCTATACGGATTTTGGCGCGAAAGTATACTATGTTGAGGAACAGAGAGAGGACAGACCGAATGCGATTTTCTGCAGAGACCTGGTGTTTATGACGCCGGAAGGCGCGATTTTAGCAAGACCGGGCATGGCGGCAAGAAGAGGTGAAGAACGCTATGTCGCGCAGACACTTGCAAAAATCGGCGTTCCAATTGTGGCAACCGTCACAGGAGACGGTATTTTCGAAGGAGCATGCGGAATGTGGGTAGACCGCCATACTGCAATTCTTTCAACGGGTTCAAGATGCAACGCAAGCGGCTATGCACAGGTGAAATACCAGCTTGAACGCATGGGAGTTGAGGTTTATCATATGCAGCAGCCTTACAGCAATATCCATATTGATGGGCTGATGAATGCAATCAGCGATGATATGGTTCTGGTTCATGCCGGTCAGGTACCGTATGACATTATCGATATGCTGAAAAAGAAAGGATATAAGATTCTTGAGGCACCGTCCAGAACGGAAGTCAGAGAGACATTCGGTATCAATTTTGTGACGCTGGAACCGGGACATATCGTAATGCCTGCGGGAAATCCGAGGACGCAGGAGCTTCTTGAGAAAAACGGTGTAAAGGTTGAAACGCCTGACATTTCAGAGATTATGAAGGGCAGAGGGGCTTTGCACTGCATTACGGCATACCTGAAACGCGGATAGGATAGAATATAAGAGAGGAATCGATGATCAGAAGATATGTGGAGCAGCTGCTCAGTATTTACAATTACATCGACGGCATTCTGGTGACAGACAGCAAAGGCTATATCGAGTATTTTGCGACTTACAGACCGGATGTAAACAAATTAAAGGAAAAGAACATCCTGCATAAGCATATCACTGAGGTCTATCCGGAACTTACGGAAGAGACGAGCAGCATTATGAGGGTTTTGCGGAGCGGGGAACCGATTTCCAACGAATATCAGACGCTGAAAACCTATGACGGACAGAGCATTCGTGCGATTAACACGACGATGCCGATTAAGGAAAACAACCGAATCATAGGGGCAGTGGATGTTTCGCGTTACATTGATTCTCCGTACCGCAGACAGGACATTACGCTGGAGACCAAGGAATTCAAGGCAAACAGCGGTGGTCTTTATACCGTTGACGATATTATTACGGTGTCACCGCAGATGGAAGACATCAAGCAGAGAATTCCGCTGATTGCGGATACGGACTCGTCGGTGCTGATTTACGGTGAGACGGGAACGGGCAAGGAACTCGTGGCAGAATCCATTCACACGGCAAGCAAGCGCGCGGGAAAGCGTTTTGTGGCGCAAAACTGTGCGGCAATACCGGGGAATCTCCTTGAAAGTATTTTGTTCGGCACGAAGAAGGGCAGTTATACCGGGGCGGAAAACAAGCCCGGACTGTTTGAAATTGCAAACGGAGGGACTTTATTCCTGGATGAAATCAACTCAATGGAGATGAATGTGCAGGCAAAGATTCTGAAGGCAATCGAAGAAAAACAGGTCGTGCGTCTGGGTGGTTATGAGCCGATCAAAACCGACATCAAAGTAATTTCAGCGGTCAACGAGCGGCCGATGGACTGCGTGAAAGCAGGGAAACTGCGAGAGGATCTTTTTTACCGCCTGAGTGTGGTGCAGGTAAACATTCCGCCGCTCAGAGAGCGCAGAGACGACATTTTATATATGGCAAGCCGCTTTATCGAAGCTTACAATCAAAGCATGCATCGGGATATTATGGGGCTTGATGAGCAGGTTGAAGAACTGTTTCGCAGCTATGCGTGGCCGGGCAATGTCCGCGAACTGAAAAACATCATCGAAGGGGCGTTTAATGTGGCGTCCACGCGTTTTATTCAGAAAAAAGACCTGCCGGAGTATTTGGCAAATCCCGTATGGCTTGAAGTTCCGCGGGAAGCGACCGAAGCCTTGGCAGCAGGACGCGTGAAGGCCGGAGAAGGGGCAG
>JALERA010000029.1:0-2185 GCA_022764365.1 Bacillota bacterium | reverse complement strand
CCGGTTTCTGTGATAACTGATTGTGATGTAAGGCCATACGATGTTGATCCTACGACAAAAGAGAATATATTCAATGAGAAGGAAACTGAATCTGCGCAGACCAAGGAAGAAAGAGATCGGAAGTATACTAATAGCTCTGTTCGAGGATTTACTTCACCTCGCTGGACACTTGAGTATTGCATTGCCATGAGTTGCCTTTCGGATGATTTCCATAAGGCAGTTCATTATGGAAAGAAAATCCTGAATGCGCGAGAGTATATTTCGCTGACTGACACTAAGATTGATGAAGCAAATCTCGATGCCGCATCAGAAGCACAGGAGTGGAGTGGGCTCTCCCATGCTGAAAGAGCATACCACATTTATAATTTAATGCTCAATGATGACGGAAATAGCAGCCTAAAAGCGATTGTTGCTCAATGCTTAGCTTCGATTTTACGTTGGAAAACATCAATAATTCCGGACAGAATAACGCAAGAGAAAATGTTTGACCTCGACTTATATGGCTTCAAAACCGACGAGGGGAAAAAAGCAGTATTGAAATCCACAATTGAGAGCGATCCGTTTTTAAGCTATATTGTGAATGCCATCAAGTATGCAGCAGGAGAAACGGTGTAGAGAAGGAGGCCCCTATGATGGACTGGCAAATTTCCGATCAAGATATTCAAACCGTAGAGGAACTCCTCTTGCCGCATGGTGCGCATTTCCCGGAGGATGCAAGAAATGTTATACGCTGTTGGCATTCAACTGATGTAGCGGCCTGTCCGGGCAGTGGAAAAACGACGGTTCTTCTCGCAAAACTAAAACTTTTGGCGGATAGAATGCCGCTCGAAAACGGCGCAGGAATCTGTGTACTCTCTCATACAAATGTAGCTATCGATGAAATTAAAAATCGGCTTTCCGCTTACGCAGACAGACTTCTCAGTTATCCAAATTACATAGGCACAATTCAGTCATTTATTGACAGATTTGTGACTATGCCATACCTACGAAATATCTCTGGACGGAATGTGCAAGTGGTTGATAGCCTGACTTATGCACAGCATGCACTTAACAAGATGCAGCATAACGCAAAGTATAGAACCCTTGATTATGTAACAAAGAACAATTTTGAAACTGGCGGGCAATTCTCAGAACGAATCGATCACACACAGGCATTGTACATACGATATGATGGAGCACTTTGCATAGGAAGACAGAAAAATCCTTTGGCTGGTGCTGGGAGAGCCTCCGCCGAGCAATATAAAAAACTGTTAGTTGAACTTCTTAAAGGCGAAGGAATAATACGGTATCAAGATGCCTATACATACGCAAGCGCTGCTATTGATGAATTACCAGCGGAGTATTCCGACCTCTTTTCGTCACGATTCCAGTATGTATTTATAGATGAATATCAGGATTGCGATAATCTTCAGCGACAAGCCATAGATGCGATATTCGACCCACAAAAATGTGCGGTGTTCAAAATTGGAGATTCTGATCAGGCTATCTATAATTCAGCAGAAAATACAACCCCAGACTGGATACCTCAGCCTGACTTTCTACCGATTATGACATCTTGCAGGTTTAATCAAGAAATTGCCAACGTGATTTGTAAGCTGAAAAAAGACGATAAAAACATCGTAACACTTGCCGGAGAGACAGGCGTTAAGCCAGTCTTGCTCGTTTTTTCTCCTGAGAAAATTGACAGAGTTATTAGCGGATTCATTTCTGCCTTAGAAAGACATGAGCTCTACGATAACAATGGCATATATAAGGCTATCGGTGCAATAAAAAAAGAAGATTCGGCCGGCTTGAAAATTGGAAGCTATTGGACTGAATTTAATGGTTCAGCAAATAAGAAAAACGAATACAGCTACTGGGGTTTAGTAGATGAGATTGTCCAGTATTTGCTGGAGGGGAAATTGTATAAGGCAGAGCAAAGTGTTCGTAGGCTTTTGTACCGAGTATTCCACTATATTTCGATAAAGCACCCTGTGTCAGGAAAAGATTATACTATGGTAACAATGAAAAACGCTCTCGACGAAAAATACAGAGCGCAGTATCGTCAATGGATATATGAAATGCCGGGGACACAAACAATTGATAGACATTCGGTAGATCAATTGTTGCGGCAGAAGATGAACGAATTGTTAAGGATTGAAAATCCGAGCCTAACTGATATATTTGCTATTCTTCCAGATTTTTT
>JALERA010000028.1:0-4838 GCA_022764365.1 Bacillota bacterium | reverse complement strand
AAACAGCTTGTCGCAGCGGAAAATACGGGCGCAGATATTATATATTGCTCATACTCTTTGATGGATAAAAACGGAGAGCATTTGTCGGATTTTATTGTTCCGGAGAGAACATCATATGATGATATGCTTAGAAAAAGCGTGCTGAGCTGTTCTACGGTGCTCCTGCGCAGTTCTATTCTCTCGGCTCACTGTTTCTTTACGAATTATTATCATGAGGACTATGTTTTTTGGCTTGAATTGTTGAAATCGGGATATACTGCGGTTGCAAGTCCGGGTATTCTTGCTGATTACCGCATTGTAGATGGTTCCCGCTCAAACGATAAATTGAAATCCGCAAGAAACAGGTGGCTGATTTACCGAGAAATAGAAAAATTATCCTTAGGAAAGTCTGTAAGGGTTTTTGCGGCGTATGCTTTTAACGGATTTATAAAACATAAGAGGCTGTAATTCGTCTGATGATCGGAGAATAAGTATGTGTGAAAATATAAAAATAATGTTTATATGCGGTGCTTTTTCAAAAGTAAACGAGAAAGAGGTTATCGAACAGTCTAAAAAAGGCGTAGAATTTTCTGCAAATCAAATGCAGCTTAAATTTATCGAAGCTTTTCGCCATGCGGCACCTACTGAAGTTATTTCCGCACCGTTTATAGGACATTATCCGAATCAAAGTCGTACTCTTCATTTTCACGGTTTTACAAAGGCACAGAGCCTTTGTAAATATGTTCATTTCAACAACATATGGGGAATCAGCAATATATCCAGAACTTGCGCATTAAAGAAAGCAGTTCGTGATTTTGCGTTACGAGAAAGCGGAAAAAAGCTCATTGTTGTATACAGCGCTCATTATCCTTTTTTGGCAGCTGCTGTTTATGCAAAAAAATTGAATCAAGATATACAAGTCTGCTGTATAATACCGGATTTGCCTCAATATATGAATTTGGAGCAAAAACGAGGTGTGCTGTACGACTTTTTTAAAAAGCTTGATGTTAAGTCCATTGAGAAAGAAATGGATAGCGTGGATACTTCTGTTGTACTGACGGATGCTATGGCGCACATTTTGCATTTAAATGACAGACCTTATATTGTTTCAGAGGGCATTGTTGAGTCTCTGCCTCAAGAAAATAGTTGCGATAAGCAGAAAGAAACTGTCAATATTGTGTATGCCGGAAAAGTGTATTTTAAATTCGGTATCAAGCTTTTGTTGGATGCATTTTCAAAATTTAAAAATACGAACTATCGCCTTGTTATATGCGGAACCGGAGATGCCGCAGAATATGTAAAAAAATGCGCAAAAGAGGACCATAGAATCACATTCACAGGACAGTTATCTCCCGATGAAGTTCAGAGGTATATTAATTCTGCGACGGTGTTAGTGAATCCGCGTCCGAATAATGAAGAATATACGAAATATTCTTTTCCATCAAAGGACATAGAGTATCTTTTGAGCGGAAAACCGACGGTTGCTTTTATCTTGGATGGCATGCCTGACTGTTATCGGGATTTTATATATGCTGCCGACCGTGATAAAGACCCCGTATCTGCAATTTTTGATGCTTTAAAGAAAGCTGTTATTGCACCGGAGGAAGAAGTTAGAAAACGGCATATGCAGTTTCTTGAGTACACATCGAAAAATCTTCTGGCTTCCGAAATTGTTAGAAAGATTATTGAAGTCAACTTTGACCAAGAGGTTTGATATGCGAAAAATTCGAGTTGTTCAGCAGTATGTAAACGCCGCAAATAACGGTGGTTTGAAAACAGAATACGAAGCATTGAATAATCGAAAAAATTTATTGGACGAATATGAGTTTATCCCGGTGGTGTTGAACAACTGCCATTGCGGACTCAGTCTTTCGGATATCAGATTTTATCGTCGAGCAATTGGCAAAGCGGATCCGGATATCGTCCACATCCGTGGAGCGGGAATGGAAAGCTTGAATGCTGTTCTCGGCGCAAAGCTTTCCGGCAGTGGGAAGATCCTTGTGACCGTTCATGGTATGTTCAGCGATCTGGTGTACTACTCGCCGATAAAGCGCTGGGTATGCAGATATGTGGTGGAACCTATGATCTTTGGCTTATCGGATGGCATTTCCTGCGTCTATGAGCGTGCGGCACAGCGAGACGTGTTTCGGCGATATCGAAAGAAAATGCTTCCGTTTGTGTATAACCGCATGCCACAATACCCCGATTGCAGTGCTGAGGAAAAGCGCGCATTACGCAAGGAACTGAACCTTCCGGAAAATGCAAGAATCGGCATCTATGTCGGCAGGGTCACGAAGGAAAAGGGGTTGTCTTACTTAGTCGATGCGTTAAAGCAGATGGATGCGTGTTGGCCGCCGGAGCTTTGCCTGTTGATTGTAGGAAACGGCGATTATCTGCAGGAGATGCAGTCTGAGTGTGCTGCATTGCAGCATGCAAAGCGGGTGATTTTCGCTTGGCAGCAGGAACAGATTCAAAAATACCTGAACGCTTCAGATTTCTTTCTTTCTCCCTCCTTGCATGAAAATCTCTCCATTTCTATTTTGGAGGCCTGTGCGGCAAAGCTGCCGTGTCTTGTAACGGATGTCGGCGGAAACGGCGAAATAATCGAAAACGGAAAGAATGGGTTGATGATCAAGCCGTACTCGGCTAAGGCAATCGTCGATGGCATCAAGGAAATGTGCTGTATATCAACATACATTGCATTAGAAAAAAACATATGCAAAACAGATTATCGAAAATTCAGTGGCGAACAAGTAGACAAGCAGCTTGAGTCTGTCTATTCGTATTTATTGAAATTGTGAGGGTGAGCGATGGTTGATAGAAAGGCAAACATAGATTTATTGCGGGTGATGTCTGCAGCTGCTATTGTCATACTTCACTCTGTGACCGCTCCAATGGGTAATGTATCCTCACCTATTCCGCTCTTAACAGAACGGATATTGACGGTTGTTCATTCTCTGACTTTGTAGGCTGTTCCTGCGTTTTTCATTATCACGGGCTATTGTCTACTTTTAAAACCGGAGTGCAATTACAAATACTGTTTTTTCATATACGGAAATTTGTAATTGTGCTCTTTACGGTTGGATTTTTCTATGCACTACTGGAGGAGATTTACTCTACCGGTATGGTTAACGGTCTTGCTGCTTTTGCTGCATTCAAAAATGTGATTGCAGGGAAACCCTGGGAGCATATGTGGTTTGTATACGCCATTATAGGTATCTATCTTGTGATGCCGGTCGTTCACGGTTTTATCAAGCTAGAGAGAAAGGATTCTTTTATATTAACTGCGATATTATTCGCGTTTAACATTCTATTCCCCGTATTTCAAAAATGGATTCCAATTGGTGTAGAGCTTCCATTCGGCGGATATTTGTTCTATGTATGCTTTGGAGGGCTGATTGCTAAGTACGGGATTCGGAAACGAGAAATAATAGTTATTTTTATTGCTGGCCTGATATCCGTAGTGTATCTAGGTGTTCATTATAACGGAAAAATTGCGGAATCAATTGATTTTCTTGCGGTGTGCATTGTGTCTTTAGCTGTCTTTTTGATATTTGAACACATGAAAATTCAGCCAAGCAAATTATTGCTTACACTTGCTAAATGTTCATGGGGCATATATTTACTCCACCCTTTGATTATAAACGTTGCTCTGAAAGTGCTGAAGATAGATTTTGTTTCCTATATGCCATATGTGAAGATTCCTTTACTGGCAATTTGTACATTTACACTTTCCTTTGTCATTACATATTTGCTTAGGAAAATCCCATTTGTCTCGAAATTGTTTTAACTGTTGCTGCCATAGGCAATGAAAGGAGGCTGCCGTGATTAGTATTGTTGTACCGGCTTATAATGCTGCGGGTGTGATTGAAAGATGTATAGACTCGGTTTTGCGGCAGACCTACCCGGATTTTGAATTGCTGATTATTGATGACGGATCCACAGATGAAACGGCAGAAATCGTGGTAGCAAAAGCCACTCAAGATGCTCGTATTCGTTTGATTCGTCAGGAAAATGCAGGGGTCAGTTCTGCACGGAATACGGGAATATCAGCCGCTTCAGGGCAATTGCTTTGTTTTATTGATAGTGATGATACGGTATCGGCAAATTATCTGGAGATACTGTATGCGCTGTACAGTCCCGGCGTACTCCCCGTGATCGATGTCGTCCGCAGTGACCGCGACGGCTCTGCGCTAAGTCCCATGCCTGAAGCCTATACGTTGGATGGTGACTGGGTCGATTCATATTTTTGCGGACAGCTCAGATATGGAATTGCTTTTTCTGTCTGGAACAAGCTGTATTCTTTACAGACGATTCGCGAAGAACACATCGGATTTCTGCAGGAGCTGTCTATCGGCGAAGATATGCTGTTTGTTTTTGAGTATCTGCACCATTGTCGGTCGATTCGCTTCAGTAAGGATGCCAGTTACCATTACACCATTGCACCGGGATCGGCCATGTTATCCTCAAGGGATTACACACATCCATACGAAAAGACCTTCGGGGTCATGTCTGAAAAGGGGCGTTTTCCCTTGCCAATCGCAGACAGGACATTATTCCGATGGGCTTTTGACGCGAGTATTATCATTATTGCCAATCCGTTTATCATCGACAGAAACTATGCGGAATTCAAAAAGTGGTGGCGCGAATTTTGTCGGACGGCGCTATACCGTGCCGCCGTTGCTTCGGAAAAGCCATCAGGTTATAAACGAAGAGTTTTGCATTTTGCCTTGCAATCTGAGAATGCGATTGCAATATATATGCTTTTTAAATTACTGAGATTAGGAAAGAAGCAGTAGAAACGAGGTGAGTCACATTGAATGAACTGCAGAAAATCGAGATTGGACTTTTGCAACAGT
>JALERA010000118.1:0-15087 GCA_022764365.1 Bacillota bacterium | reverse complement strand
TCTGCGGCTTTTGTGTTTGCAGCCGTTGTCAAGTCGCCGTACATCACACTCTGTGAAGGCACCGCCGTTTCAAGTTCCGCAAGTTTCTCTTGTGCGCGCTCGAGCAGAACTTTCGGTATCCCCGCAAGCTTTGCAACATGGATTCCGTAGCTTCTGCTTGCAGAGCCTTCGACAATTTTGTGAAGGAATACGATATTCCCGTTTTCCTCCGCGACATCGACATTCAGATTCTTGACTCCGTATCGTTCGCCTTCCAGTGCTGTGAGTTCATGGTAATGCGTTGCAAAAAGCGTCCGAATATGTGTGTTGTCGTTACAAAGGTATTCGACCGCTGCCCATGCGATGGAAAGACCGTCATAGGTGCTCGTTCCTCTTCCGATTTCGTCGAGGATAATCAGGCTGCGAGCCTTTGCATTGTTCAAAATATACGAAAGCTCACTCATTTCCACAAAGAACGTCGACTGTCCCTGTGCGAGATTGTCCGAAGCGCCGATACGCGTGAAAATCCTGTCGCACACGCCGATTCTCGCACACTCACAAGGCACGAAACAGCCTGCCTGAGCCATCAAAACGATTAAAGCAGTCTGCCGCATATATGTGGACTTTCCGGCCATGTTCGGACCCGTGATGAGCAGCATGCTTTCGTTTGTATTATTCAAATAGGTATCATTGGAAACAAACATGCCGTTTGAAACAGTCTGTTCGATGACCGGATGTCTTCCTTTCACAATCTCAAGCTCGAATGACTCGTCAACAAGCGGTTTGACATAACCCAGCTTGTCGCTTACATGTGCAAAGGATGTGAGAACATCAAGTTCCGCAACAGCCGAAGAGGTTGACTGTATATATTTTATGTAACCCTCTATGAAATTTCTTACCTCAACAAAGAGGTCATATTCCATCCGGTTGATTTTGGTCTCCGCATTGAGCACAAGCCCTTCCATTTCTTTGAGTTCCGGCGTTATGAAACGCTCTGCATTGGCAAGCGTCTGCTTGCGGATATAGTTTGCCGGGATTAAATCATAATAGGAACGGGTGACTTCAAGATAATAGCCGAACACACGGTTATACCCCACTTTTAAATTTTTGATTCCTGTGCGTTCGCGCTCTTTTCCTTCCAGCGTCGAGATCCATGTCTTCGCATCTTTAATGGAAAACTTAAGGCTGTCCAATTCCTCCGAATAACCGTCTTTAATCAAACTGCCTTCCTTGACTGTAAAAGGCGGTTCGTCGCAGATTGCGCGGTCGATGATATTATATACTGCCGAAAGGTCGCATATTCTCGAATCAATGCTTTGCATGATCTCCGAATGAAGCACTCCGAGGTCCGATTTGATTTCCGGAAGCACTGCTATGGAGTTTCGTAAAGCAATTAAATCTTTTCCGTTTGCATTTCCGCACGCAATTCGTCCCGCCAAACGCTCAAAGTCGTAAATCTGCTTGAGGTTTTGTTTGATATTGTTCCGGATAATAAGCTCGTTATACAGTTCTTCGACACCATCAAGCCTAAGATTGATTTCCTTTGCATTGTTCAGCGGTTCTCTGAGCCATTGTCTCATCTTTCGCGACCCCATTGCGGTATGTGTCTTGTCGAGAATGCCGAGAAGCGAACCCTGAATTTTTTTTTCGTACAGAGTTTCGGTTATTTCAAGATTGCGTATAGTCGCCTTATCAAGCGCCATATGCATGCCGATTTCATAAATGTTGATATGGGTAAGATGTTTTAAAGTCTGTTTCTGCGTTTCGAGCAGATAGTTGAGCAGAGACCCAAGTGCAGGAACCGCACATGGGCGAAAATCCAGACCAAGCCCCGTAAGCGATATACAGTTAAACTGAGCTTTGATGATTTCTTCGCAGCTTTTTTCTGAGAAATATGCATCCCCGAGGATGTTTATGTACGCCCCGGTGATATTTTTGATTTCGTCTGTCGGATATTCTTCAGAAAAAGTCTGAGAAAGAATAATTTCGCTTGCATTGATTTTTACAAGCTCGTTAAGAATTACGTCATACAGGTCGCTGCCCTTATATTCGGTAAGATAGAGTTCTCCTGTCGAAATGTCGCAATATGCCACGGACATCGCATCACTGCCTGCGTAGACGGATGCAAGATAGTTGTTTTCTTTCTCGGAAAGAATCGACTGAGATGTGATGGTTCCGGGTGTTACAATCTGGATGACTTCGCGCTTGACAATGCCTTTCGCCTGTGCGGGATCTTCAGTCTGTTCACAGATGGCAACCTTGTGGCCTTTTTCGACAAGTTTGGCAATATAAGAATCTGCGGCATGGAAAGGAACGCCGCACATGGGCGCCCTTTCCTCCTGACCGCAGCTTTTGCCTGTTAAAGTTAATTCAAGTTCTTTGGATGCAAGGAGTGCATCATCAAAAAACATTTCGTAAAAGTCCCCCAGTCTGAAGAACAGAATACAGTCTTTGTACTGCTCCTTAATGTCTAAATACTGCTGCATCATTGGGGATACTTTCATGAAAAAACTCCTTTTTTATTATTTTGCGTTGTATCATTTCCTTCGCTCGTCCTTTCGGCGTTGCCGCAAGGTAGGAAATGATGAAATTCGCTAACGCGTTATATCATTTCCCTCGCTCGTCCTTTCGGCGTTGCCGCAAGGTAGGAAATGATGAAATTCGCTAACGCGAATTATAAGCTTTGATACCTTCTTTGATGATATTGATTCCGGCTTTCATGTCTTCTGCTTTGAGAACATATGCGATACGGATATCGGACTGTCCTACACCCTTTGTGCCGTAGAATCCGCCTGCAGGTGCGAACATGCAGGTTTCACCGTCAACATCAAACTCTGTAAGCAGGAACATTAAGAATTCTTCTGCGTTGTCAACCGGAAGCTGGCAAGTGATATAGAATGCACCTTCCGGAACACCGTACTTGATTCCTTCGATTTCGTTGAGTGCTTCAACGGAAACATTTCTTCTGTGTTCATATTCTTTTTTGATGTCATCGAAGTAGGACGGATCAAGATTGTAAAGAGCAGCAGAACCAACCTGGTCCAATGTAGGAACGCAAAGTCTTGCCTGGCAGAGTTTCATTAAGTTGCCCATCAATTCTTCGTTCTTGGATGCGATGGAACCGATTCTTGCGCCGCAAGCGGAGAATCTCTTGGATACGGAGTCAACGATAATTACATTCTGTTCGGCTTCTTTATATGTACCGAAGGAGGACATTTCTTTGCCATCATAAACGAATTCTCTGTATACTTCGTCGCAGATGAGGTATAAGTCATTCTTAACAACGATATCAACGATAAGATCCATTTCTTCTTTTGTAAGAACCTTGCCTGTAGGGTTGCCCGGGTTGATAATTGCGATGGCTTTTGTCTTTGGAGAAATAACGCCTTCAATCTTTTCTCTTACCGCATACTGATATCCGTCGTCTGCAGTTGTAGGAATTGCAACAACTTCGCCGCCTGCAGCCTTGATGAATGTCTTATAGTTTGTGTAGAAAGGTTCAGCCATGATTACTTCGTCGCCTTCATCAAGAATACCGGTGAAAATCATGGAAAGAGCTTCAGAACCGCCGTTTGTGATTAAGATGTCTTTGTTTTCGAATTCGATGCCGATTCTCTTGTAGTAACCGATTAAAGCTTCGATGAGTGACTTTTCGCCCTGGGAGTTTGCGTATGCAAGAACTTCCTGGTCAAAATTCTTTACAGCATCAAAGAATGCTCTCGGAGTCTTGATGTCCGGCTGACCGATGTTAAGACCGTAAACTTTCTTGCCTGCAGCTCTTGCAGCGTCAGCATAAGGGACAAACTTTCTGATTGGGGAAAGTTCCATGGCTTGAATCTTTTGTGATAATTTCATTTTTAATCTCCTCTTTTCTTTTTACATCTTTTATTTTTCTAACTCCTCGTGGGAGGTGTTGACAATGGTTTGTATGTCATCCGTCGAAAGAACGGATTCCTGCGGTACTTTCGAAAGATACAAAAGATACTCGATGTTGCCTTTCGCACCCGTGACCGGACTGAAAGTGAGCCCTGCCGGATGCAAATCATTCTCTATAGCATATTGTACCACATTTTTGATAACTTCCTCATGTACTTTTTTGTCACGGACAATACCTTTTTTGCCGACTTGCTCTCTTCCCGCTTCAAACTGCGGTTTTACAAGGCATACAAGCGTTCCGTCCGTTCCAAGAAGTTTCGAAGCCACCGGAAAAACAAGCTTTAACGATATGAAAGACACATCGATGCTTATAAAATTAATGGGGTCTTCAATAAGAGAAAAATCCAAATATCTTATATTGCATTTTTCCATATTTACAACGCGGGGGTCGATTCGCAGCTTGTAATCGAGCTGTCCGTATCCCACATCCACGGCATAGACCTTGCGTGCGCCGTTTTGCAGCATACAGTCAGTAAAGCCTCCGGTGGAAGCTCCGATATCCATGCATACCGCATCCTTCAGTTCAATCGGCCACAGTTTCATGGATTTCTCCAGTTTCAGACCGCCCCTGCTCACATACGGGCAAATATTATCTTTCACGAATATTTCCGCGTTTTCGTCAATCATATTGCCTGCTTTGTCGCTTTTCTGTCCTTCAACATAGACAATTCCCGCCATAATGGAGGCTTTTGCCCTTTCTCTGGACGGATAAAAGCCCTTCTTCACAAGCAAAACATCAAGCCTTTCTTTCAAGTGCTTCACATATCCTTTCTGCTATCGTATCTGCCGACAGACCGTATTTGTCCGTCAATTCTTCGAAGGTTCCCTGTTCAATGAAGGTGTCCGGCCAGCCAAAGTTTAAAATCATTTGATTTGCATCAAGCTGTGCCTTAAGCGCCTCGCCG
This sequence comes from Bacillota bacterium, assembly GCA_022764365.1. GTDB lineage: Bacteria > Bacillota > Clostridia > Peptostreptococcales > Anaerovoracaceae > CAG-238. Next base: position 10,267 of record JALERA010000118.1, on the reverse strand, counting down.
AATCCGCCTTTCACGACATTGTCCTCGATTGTAATGATAACCGTGTCCGGTTCTAAGTTCTTATAAAAACGTTCTTCTATCGGTTTTGCAAACACGGTCTCTTCGCATTCCGCCTGAATGCCTCTCTTTGAGAGAATGTTACAAACTTCATGCGCCGTCTCTGCCATTCTGCCAATTCCAATCAGTTCAACTCTGACTGTGGTTTTCGATGCCGGATAAAACATCCTGCCGCAGACCTGGTTTTGGACAGGCTCAAGAACTTCACCTCTCGGGTAGCGAATTGCACATGGACCGTCAAGTTCCAAAGCAAAATCCATGCAATCCATCAGTGCTTTGTCGTAAGGCGGCACAAGTACCGTCATGTTTGGCATCGGATTCAAGTAGCTGAGATCAAAAATCCCGTTGTGCGTTTCACCGTCGGCCCCGACGATACCGGCTCTGTCAATCATAAAGGTAACCGGCAGTTTCTGCATGCACACGTCATGAATCATCTGATCGTACGCTCTTTGCAGGAACGAGGAATAAATGCAGACAAACGGTCTCAGACCTTCTTTTGCAAGCCCCGCCGCAAATGTCACGGCATGCTGTTCTGCGATTCCCACATCAAAATATCGGTCCGGAAATTCTTTTGCAAATGCTCCAAGTCCCGTAGCTTCACCCATCGCTGCCGTAATCGCAACAATTCGTTCATCTCTTCTTGCAAGACTTACAAGATGCTCGCCCATCAGCTTGGAATAAGTCGGGCGTTTCGGTTTATTCAGAACCTCTCCTGTTTCCGGATCAAACGGCTCAATTCCGTGGAATTTGCCCGGTGCTTTCTCTGCATTGCGATACCCCTTGCCTTTCTTGGTTATGACGTGAATAAGCACGGGCTCATTCAGCATCTTTGCGCGGTTAAAAGCATCACAGAGTTTTGTGATGTCATGCCCGTCAACCGGCCCGAAATACGTAAAGCCAAGTTCCTCAAAAAGAACACCGCCGTAATCCATCATCGAATATTTTATATCGTTTTTAATATCGGCCAAACCTCTTGCGATTCCTTTGCCGACGCTCGGAATGGTCGCAATTTTGTTTTTTATAAACTTCTTTACATTTAAGTAGCCCTTTGAGGTTCGGAGTGAGTCGAGGTGGTTGGATACCCCGCCGATATTCGGCGAAATCGACATCCCATTATCGTTAAGTACCACGATTACCTTTGACTTGAAAGCACCGATGTTATTCAGCGCTTCGTACGCCATTCCACCGGTAAGAGAGCCGTCTCCTATCACAGCAATGACTTCATGCTTTTCACCCTTCAGATCCCGTGCCGCTGCCATTCCTGCCGCGGCTGAAATCGAAGTGGTGCTGTGTCCCGTATTAAAACAATCATAAGGGCTTTCGCATGTTTTGGGAAAACCGCTGAGACCTCCGAATTGTCTCAATGTTGAAAAATCTTTCGCTCTGCCCGTGAGAATTTTGTGAACATATGCCTGATGCCCCACATCCCAAATGATTTTGTCCTTCGGACAATCAAAGGATTTGTGCAGCGCAATCGTAAGTTCAACCACTCCCAAATTTGAAGCAAGATGTCCCCCTGTCTTTGCAACATTTTCAATGAGAAAATCTCGGATTGAATAAGTCAGAAGATCCAATTCTTTCTCTGACATCTGCTTTAATTCCCCGGGAAAATCGTAATCACATATATTTTCTTTCATAAAAATCCTAGTTTCTTCTGTCTTTTAATTCCAATACCAAATCCCTGAAAAATTCAGCATTGTCATAATAATCGGCGATTGCCTCAACGGCATTCTCCGTGAGCTGCTCCAATCTGTCCTGTGCAGCCTCAAGCCCATTGATTGACGTGTAAGTCGTCTTGTTTTTCTTCTCGTCCGATCCCGTTTTCTTACCGAGTTCCTCTGGATTACCTATCACATCAAGGATGTCGTCGGCAATCTGGTATGCAAGCCCCAGATTTTCGGCATACTTGTCGAGCTGTGAAAGCATGTCCGAAGAAGGATTTCCAAGATACAATCCCGCTTTTATTGCGGACTTGATAAGTGCCGCCGTCTTATTTATATGAATATATTCCAGCATTTCGTTTGAACAGTCGTTTGTTTCGGCTTCAATATCAGAAACCTGTCCCGCAACCATTCCCTTGCATCCTGCGCCCTTTGCAATTTCAAAGGAAGCGCTGATTCGCTTTCTCATCTTCTCAGGATCGTCAAAATACATCATCATATCCTTATTTATTGCTTCAAAAGCAGTGGTGAGCAAGCCGTCGCCCGCAAGAATTGCGAGAGCGTCTCCGTAAATCTTATGATTGGTGGGAAGTCCTCTTCTGAGATCATCATTGTCCATTGCCGGCAGGTCATCATGTATCAGGGAATAGGTGTGAATGTATTCCACCGCACATGCATAAGGAATGGCCTCGTTTATGTCTCCGCCGGCAAATTCGCATGCGGCAAGGAGAAGGATCGGTCTGAGACGCTTTCCGCCTGCAGTGAGACTGTATTTCATGGATTCATACAGTGAAATGCTCTTATTGTCGATGTTCGGAATGAAATCGAGCAGATGTGCATCAATGATTTCTTTGTAATCCTGATAGCTTCTTTCCATAACGTAAACCTCCTGTTTACTTACTCTTTTGAATATATTTCAATTTTTTGTTTGGCGTTATTTAATATTTCTTCGCATGCTTTATAGCATTTAATTCCTTCTTCGTAATATTGAACGGCCTCATCAAGAGTCGTTTTGTCATCCCTTATTTTATCGGACATTTCTTCAAGTTTCTTTATGGATTCTTCAAATGTCATACCGTTTACCTCGCATTAATTTCCATTGCTTTCACAATTACATTTCCGTCCTTCAGAGTAACCTTGTATTCCTCACCGGCCTTAACCGCCGACACAGAAGTAATCACCTCACCGTCCCGGTTCTGCATGAAAGAATATCCTTTTCCTAAGATGTTTTCAGGATTGTTTTCTTCCAAAATCAGTCCGAATTTCTCCAGCTTATGCTCCGCAGACGTTACGATACGGTGCAGAGAGTTTCTCATTTCAAGCAGAAAATTATCTGCCGTCAATCTGTCCAGCTTGATTTTATTGTTCATCTGTGCTTCGAGATTGTTCTTGTGCATCTGCATCCTGCTGCGGAGTTCGTTTGTATCCGGAACAGCCATTTCCGCGGCCGCTGTGGGAGTTTCCGCTCTCCTGTCTGCCACAAAATCCGAAATGGTAAAGTCGATTTCATGTCCGACCGCCGAGATAACGGGGATACGCGACCTGTAAATTGCCCGAGCAACACATTCCTCATTGAAAGGCCACAGGTCTTCTGCCGAGCCTCCGCCTCTTCCCACAATCAGAGTGTCAATGTCATGGAATGTCTCGTTTATCCTATCCAAAGCAGAAGCAATATCCGCTGCCGCATCCGGTCCCTGAACAAGCACCGGAAATATCGCAATATCGACAAGGCTTGTTCTGCCCTTGATAATTTTCAGAATATCCTGGAGTGCTGCACCGGTTTCCGAAGTTACAATTCCTATCTTCCGCGGAAAAGCCGGAATCGGTTTCTTGTGTTCCTGAGCAAAAAGCCCCTCGGCATCGAGTTTCTTTTTTAACAGCTCAAAGGCCGCTGCAAGATCACCTTCTCCGCATGATTCTATGCTTCGAACAAACAGCGTATAGGTTCCGCCTTTTTTATAAACATTGATATATCCGTTAATGATTACTTTCAGCCCATCATACAGTTCAATCCGAAGGTTTTTCACATAACTTGCCGGGAAAAAGCAGTTGATTTTGCTGTTTTCATCTGCAATCGAAAAATACACATGTCCGGTGCTGTGGTATTTGAGGTTGGTAATCTCGCCCGTTACACGTATGTTGCCGAGCAATGGATCCGTCGTAAGGACTCTGCTGATATACTCATTCAGTTGTGTTACGGAAACAGGCTTTAAAGCCATATTTTCTTACCTCCAAGCAAAGCCGTGCCGATTGCGTTGTCTGCCGACATTTCCGGTTTGCCGAAAACGATGTTGACATCTTTGTACATATGTTCCGACAAGTAATTTCTCATAAATGTGCTGCATGACACACCGCCGGCATAGATAAAATTATTTATATCATATTTGTGTGCAAGCTGCGTCGTCATATCCGCAACGGATTCACACAGTCTTTCAAACAAAGCATCGATGAGTTCTTCCTGAGGATAGTCCTCAATCACTCTCTGGCATTGTGTTTCAATTCCCGAAAGATTCACATAGCCGTCTTTTACCTTTATCTTGGATAAAATATCTCTGTGACCCGACGCGGAAACGGCTATTTCATCCAGTTCCCTGCCGCACGGAAAAGCATACCCCAAGCTTACACCGACCCTGTCAAGAACCTGGCCGTACGCAATATCCTTGGATCCCCCGACAATTTCAAGTTTTCCGTTCTCATCAAGAAGAAGAGCTTCGGTTGTTCCTCCGCTGAAATGAAAGCATATCAGCGGTGCCTCGTCTTTAAGAGAGGAATAATGCCGGATTGCTTCAATATGTCCCTCCTGATGCGAAAAGGTCTGAAGCGGAATTCCCATAGAGGCCGCCAGTGCCCTTGCATATCCGTGACCTGCGGTAAAAACAGGCATATACGATCCCTCTACAGGTCTTGGGCGTGAGGAAACCGCTATCGCACCTATGTTTTTTCGAATATTTGCGTCTTCGAACGCCTTCTCGATTGCCTCCGGGAGTTTTTGAACATGCTGAAAAAAAGCTTCCGACTGCCGAAGGCCTCTTTCCCCGGGTTTCACATTGAGAAATTCCTGATAATTAAACAACACCTCTCCGGTCTTATCAACAACGGCAAGCGATGTCTTGTAATTACTCGTGTCAATCCCCATTGACAATAATTCTCTTTCCATTTAACCAGCCTTTCAAATGCAGTTAAAGCTTTTTAACTATTTTGCCGAGTACGGCATTAATGAATTTTGGCGACTGTTCCGTGCCGTAAAGCTTACTGAGATTTACAGCCTCGTTGATTGCCACTGCCTGCGGCACATCATCGGCATATAAAATTTCCGCTGTCGCAACCCTGCTGATTGCAAGATCCGGTTTCGCCATTCTGGATGTTGACCATCCGTCGCTTACGGCATTAATCATAGAATCGATTTCTTCTATATTTTCAAGCATTTTGCGCAACACCGTATTTACATAAGCGGTCTGCGTTCCGAATTTTCTGTCCGACAGATATTTCTCAAGATGGGAAACATCCAGTTCCTTCTGTGCATCCATCTGAAAAACCGTCTGCATCAGAAATTCTCTTGCATCCTTACGTGTAAATTTAACGGTTTGTTTTAATGCGGCTTCTTCTCTGTTCATACTGATTTTGTCCTTCCCGTATCAGCGGCTTACGCCCTGTACATGAATATTAACAGCGTTCGGCACGATCTTGGTCATATCGCGGACCGAACTCTTCACGGCGTTTTGTATTTCCCATGCAACCTGCGGTATTTTAACTCCGAAATCAACAATCACAAAGATGTCAATTGTCACTCCGTCATCGCTGTTGCTTATTTTCACGCCTGTGCCGGCGGAATCTTTTCCATACAGCATTTTGGTAAGGTTATCTGTGAAGCTGTCACTCAGTCTGCTTACTCCGGGCACGCCAAGTGTTGCTTTCACGGCAGTTCTGCATATGATTTCTTCTGAAATTTTATTGATTGTCTGTTTTTCATTTGTTCCTGCCATTTTGTATACCTCAGAACCATTATAGCAGAAAGACCTCTATTTTACAATGACATTTGATGTAATAAATAATAGAGGTCTTTTTATTTAATATTTGCTTTGAATTACGATTTTGTCGGCGGTTCTGCCTGTCTCACGCATAGCGATATCGCATATTTTGGTAACCGTATTCGTGTCAAGTTCCTGCTTATCCACGGTTATGCTGACACTGCTGTCGGTAATAATTACGAAGGACTCCGGAAGATTCTTTGATTTAATCAAGCTTTCAATTGCCAGTTCCGTTTCCATATAGTCGGCTATTTTTTCTTTGGACTTGGATGCATTTGCTTTTTCTGCATCGTTCTTACTGTTATTAATGGTTGAATCAAGCGTGGAAATGAGCTTATTTCTTTCCAATGTGAGTGCCGCCCGCATTTCTTCAAAACTGCCTTCGGATGATTTATCCCCTGCTCCGTCTTCTTTTTCTGCAACCGCCAAACTGTCTACAAGGACGTCCCCGTCGTGTACGGGTATATCTCCGGTCATGCTTGATGTAATTGCCAGCCCTGCACCGAACACAACGAAGAGACAAAGGGCAGCAAGGCGTTTGCCTTTAAAAATAATATCCTTATAGCTAAACTTCTTTTTCAAAGTCACTCCTCCTGTTCTTTCTCAAAAACTATTACGCTTGAAACCGGAATATTGTAAAGCGTTGAAACCCCGTTTGTAAGCTTATTGGCAACAATGGGGTTCTCTCCTCCTTCCGCACTTACAATTACACCGACAACCTTGCAGTCATCGTCGTATTTCACAATCACATCCACATCTCCCGCCCCTTTTATTCCGGATAGAATGCTACACAGGCGTTCTTCATCGCCCCCGTCCGGATCTATAATCTGCTTCCTTCCGTCCTTGGAATCGGTTAATATGCTCAAGGCCAGAATCGCAACAGAAGCAATCAAAAGGATTGTGATAAGTTTTCCCAGAGAACCTTTACTCACTATTTTTTCAAACATAATCTCACTCCTAATATTATGATAAATCTAAAAAAGTTATGACCGGCTGGAGAATTATTATAAGAATTATTATGGAAAGGATAAATTTCACATATTTGGCCATAGTCGAATCGGGTAAGAGAATCTGGAAAAACGTAAGCGAAATTATGATGATAAAAATATCTCTCACCCACTGAAATATCTCGCTCATTATGTATTTCCCCCTATTCTCAGGATAATGCTTACAAACATAATGAAAAGCAGCGCACAGAAAAACATAATGGATGCCATCGATATCAAGCAGCTTCCCATTTCGTTGAGACCGTCCGAGATCTTACTCTCGCTTACAGGCTCGGTCACAGCCGCTGTCAGTTTGTAAATCGTGGCAATAATCAGTATTTTGATAAGCGGCACGACGACAATCAGCACAAGCGTAATTACCGCAAATACCCCGACTACGTTTTTTATCGTGCCCATGCAGCGAAGAAACAGCTCAATCGTGTCAGATGTGAATCCGCCGACAATCGGTATGAATGTGCTCAGAGAATATTTTGCCGCAGACATCAGAAGACTGTCGGATGTTTCGGTAATCAGACCCTGGATTGTAATAATTCCGGTGAGCACCGCAATAATCAGCCCGGTTACGATAAGCGACGCATTTCGGATGAGCTTTCCGAGTTTGTTTACATAATCTTTTTCCGTTAAACAATTTATCAAACCCAATATTGTTGCTACAAACAGCGCCGGAAGTATTATTTTCTTCAATATAATGCCAAATCCCGTAACCGAGCCTATGATAACCGGACTCAAAATGCTTCCTGACGTCACTGCACCCGTTGAAATCATTATCCCCAGCAGTATCGGAGTCAGAATCTCCATGGTGCTGACCATAACGCTTACCGAATCCAGTGCAAGCTGATACACAATACGGAAACTGTTCATCGAAATGCCGATTATCACCATTGTACATACGAGCATCGAAATATCGGACATGGATTTGCTGCCAAAAGACGCCGAAAGATTTTTCAGAAGCCCGATTACGATACAGATAATCAGGATTTCCACACCCAGAATCACGGCATTTCGTATTTCGTACAGTGCCAGGTCTTTTATCCCCGAAATAAGTTCCTGATTATGAAAAATACTTTCTCCGTTTAATGTAGACTCCAGTATTTTTTCGAGGCTGAAGGATTCGGAAAGTCCCTCGCTGAGCTCGTAGGTTTCTCTTGAAATTTCATCGATTTGATCCAAATCAACCACATTATGAAATTGTTCTTTCAGTATTTCTTTGTAATCCATTTTTCGTTAGATCAAACTGTCAAGCAGGTTTATCAGTGAGGTAAATATCGGGATTGCAGCAAAAAAAATTGCGATTTTACCTGCCATCTCAACCTTTGTGCCGATTGACTTTTCTCCCGCGTCTTCACATAAAGAAAAAACAAACTCCGTTACATATGCGATGGCCAGAACCTTAATAATAATCGGAAAATAGTCATGTCCGTATGTAAGCCGCGAATAAAAATTATCTATAAACGCAAAACCGTATCGGAGGCATTCCAAAATATAAAATAAGAGCAGGATTGAAGTGCACAAAACAGCTTCAACTGTAAATTCCGGTTTGTAATTTCGTATCAAAGCGACGATGATTACCCCGACAACGGCAACTGCGCAAATTTTTATTATTGCAAGCATTGTATTTTAATCTCCTTCTCTAAAAACTCAGAAAAGTTTTTATCGTGTCGAAAAACTCGCTTATCATTTTAATTACAATTGCAAGAACGATGATGACGCCCGCAAGCGTTGTCATCATGGCCTCTTCCTCGCGCCCTGCTTTGTTTAATATTTGATTCAGAAGTGCAATTGCGATGCCGATTGCAGCAATCTTAAATAAAATGTCAACATCAAAAGACATGTTCTCTCCTTACTTTTTTAAATAAGTATTATTCCTATCAAAGCCCCTGCAAAAAAACCAAGTTTTCTGTATAACGGCCCTTTCTTTTTTAATTCTTCATCGGCTTCTTTTATTTGACTTTCCAATGAATTTTCAATATATTCGAATTGATAAAGCTGATTTTCGTAATCTGTCTGCCCGATAAATTTCCCGGGATAACGGATATAATTCATATCCGCCGTGCTGAGGTGAGAGGTTTTATAGATTTCATCCGCTTTCTGAGCCCATATTTCTTCGATTTCTCCGTGTTTTTCATCAATCTCGGCAAATACCTCCCGCAACAGCAAATCCGCTCGGTTCCCTCTCTCGAAGTTTCCCATGGAATACGCATATGTAAGCGGTTCCCGCAGATAGTTTATTTTGCTTTTCAGAAAAAGGCACATTCTCAGAAAATCTTCAAGATCTTTTATGCGGGATTTCAATTCCTCCGCTTTCAAAATACCGATAAGCCCAAGTGCTGCCACAAGCCCGATGATTCCCGCGAATTTAAGCATGCAGTACCTCTCTGATTGTTCCCGGTCCGCCTTCTTTGGTCAAAAATACGATTCTTTTAAATGCCTTTTCTCGTATGAGACTTCCGATAGCGGAGCTTTCAATTTCATCCAAATTGCTCCCGTGTATCGTCGTTATCAGTCCGACTCCCGTGCTGAGGCACTGCTGAACGGCTCTTATGTCCTCTGTCTTGCCGATTTCGTCGGTCACGATTACATCCGGGGCCATCGATCGGATCAACATCGGAATACCGTATGCTTTGTCGCAGCCGTCAAGCACATCGGTTCTGCTTCCAAGGTCAAAACTCGTCCTGCCGCAATACATCCCCGCAATTTCGGACCGTTCGTCACACACAGCAACCTGAAGCCTCCGATTGCTTATATTTCTTGTCAAATCCCGTATCATCGTGGTCTTACCGCAGCCGGGAGGTGATACAATCAGTGTGTTTATCGCCCTGCCGCTGCTGTCGAGTACCTCGTTAACCAGCTTGTCTGTGCAGCCTTTTATTTCCTTTGCAAATCGGATATTCAGCGAACTGATTTCCTTTATCAGCGCAGGTCTTCCGTCTTTAATGACGACTTTACCGCATACACCGACTCTGTGTCCGCCTTCGATTGTTACAAATCCGTTTGCCAAATCCTGTTCATAGGCATAAAAAGAATACTTTATCAAGCTGTTTAATGTACTTCGCAGTTCATCGGAGGTTATGATATGAGCGACTGTTTTTTCAAAGAAATGGCTTTTCAGTCTTATGTTTCTCCCACAGCGCAGTCGCACTTCCTCCACTTCGGAAATTACGGATGCGGGGAGCGCGTTTAGGTCTTCGGAAATGCTTGTTGGAAGTTTTTTTAGAATTTCGTCAAAATTATTCATATGCTTGCCCTCTTTTCCTTAGTTTGTACATTTTATGTGTAGGACAAGGTTTTATGCAAAAAAAATAAAACCGGCGCTGTTCTTACGCCGGCTCTTGTCTGATTAATCCGCTATACCAATTCCCCTTCTGTTACTTTATCTCAATCATAAAGTACCACAAGCGGAGAATACAAGCATAATACATGAGATTAAAAGTAATGGTAATAAATTCTTCATTTCATATTCCTCCTTGTGCTTTGATAATTCCTATAACTTCGTGTAAGTATGTCGGTTTGTTAA
>JALERA010000095.1:0-26913 GCA_022764365.1 Bacillota bacterium | reverse complement strand
ACCCGGAAAGTAAAGGAGGATTTTAGAAGATGTATTGTACAAAAAAAATAACAGATGACTTAGTATGGGTAGGTGCAAACGACCGCAGGCTTGCCATGTTCGAAGGCGTTTATTCAGTGCCTCGCGGTGTTTCCTACAATTCATACCTTTTAAAAGATGAGCTGACCGTTCTTTTTGATACCGTGGATAAAGCCGTCAGCCGGACTTTTTTTGAAAACGTTGAGCATGAGCTTAGTGGCAGAAAACTTGACTTCGTAGTTGTTCAGCACATGGAACCGGATCACTCGGCAACGCTGTCGGAACTTTTGCTCCGTTACCCGGATGTGAAAATCGTAGCGAACGAAAAAATTCTCACGATGATTACGCAGTTTTTCCATGTGGATTTGAGAAACCGCGCATTCGTGGTAAAAGAGGGGGATACACTCAACACCGGAAACCATGTTCTGAAATTCATCTTTGCGCCGATGGTACACTGGCCGGAGGTTATGGTTACTTTCGACGAAACGACAGGTACGCTTTTCTCCGCGGATGCCTTCGGAACTTTCGGAGCGCTGAACGGAGCAATTTTCGCGGATGAAGTGGATTTTGAAAATGAATATATGGACGAGGCTCGCCGTTATTACTGCAACATCGTCGGAAAATACGGGCCGCAGGTGCAGTCCCTGCTGAAAAAAACACACAGTCTTGATATTAAGATGATTTGTTCGCTTCACGGCTTTGTGTGGAGACGCAATCTTGAAGATATTTTCGATAAGTATGTGAAATGGAGCACTTACACGCCGGAAGAAAACGGGGTTATGATTGCCTACGCTTCGGTATACGGAAATACAGAAAATACAGCGGAAATCATCTCCTCCCGCCTGCGCGACCTCGGCGTCAAAACCGTAATGTTTGATGTTTCCGTTACCCCTGCTTCCGAAATTATTGCTGCAGCTTTCAAGTGGAGTCACCTGCTCTTCGCTTCCACGACTTATAATGCAGGAATCTTCGTGTCGATGGAAGAGCTTTTGCACGACCTTGCTGCTCACAATATTCAGGACAGAACGGTTGCCTTCGTGGAAAACGGTTCGTGGGCGCCGACCAGTGGCAAGCTGATGAGAGAAATTATGTCCGGCTGCAAGGATATGCGTATTTTAGACGAAACGCTGACTCTGAAATCTTCCCTGAAACCGGAACAGACCGATGAAATCGACGCTTTGGTTAAGGCAATTTCTGACACCATTCCTCGTTTTGAAAAGCCTGTAATTGGCGAAACAGATAAGGATATTTTGAAAATCGACCCGGCGGTCTTCCACAAGTTCTCCTACGGACTTTTCGTGCTGACCACGCAGGCCGACAGCAAAGATAATGGCTGCATTATCAACACGGCTGCACAGCTCACAAGCACGCCGGGCAGAATCAACATCGCTGTAAACAAAGCAAACTACACGCATGATATGATTCTGAAAAGCGGAGTCTTCAATCTGTCCATTCTTGCAGAAGATGCTTCGTTTGATACCTTCAAGCGGTTTGGCTTTGCAAGCGGTAAAGATACGGACAAGTTTGCCGGTTTTGAAGCACACACTGCACGCAGCGGAAACGGGCTTACCTATGTCACGCTCGGAACGAATGCATTTATCTCCGCAAAGGTTATTGACGCGCACGATTACGGCACGCATACGCTCTTCATCGCAGAGGTTACCGAATCGCAAGTTCTCCGCGACATGCCGTCCTTGACCTACGGCTATTACTTCGAGCATATTAAACCGAAGCCGCAGCCAAAGATTGAGGAAGAAAAGCACGGTTATGTCTGCAAAATCTGCGGATATGTCTATGAAGGCGATACGCTTCCGCCAGATTTCATCTGTCCGCTTTGTAAACACGGTGCTGACGATTTTGAAAAGATTTAAATGTCTGACAATTGAATAGGCGGCGGTTAGTCACCGCTGTCTAGACACACCTAACGAAAACAGGGATGAAAGAACTCGCTTCTCATCCCTGTTTTCGAAGTTAATTGTATTTTTATTTGACGTATACTTTTTCAACATACGGGCTGGTTGCAAGCTTGAGCATTGCGCCGTATTCAACCGTAAATGCCACAACATCGCCGACCTTGTATTCTTTGTCTGTATGTGTCACATCAAGAATCGTGTGGTCGGAAGACCCTCCCATGATTTCAATCTTTTCATCCGTCGGAATCATTCCTCCAAGGTCCGTATCCTGTTTGCCGACAGCGATAATCGCACGCTTCATGATTCCTCTGTCTTCGTAGTACGGTTTTTCGCCGAATGCGTCAACCCCTACTTCACCGATCGGAAGGGACGGCTTTTCCTTCAGTTCAACAATCTGTGCTTCGAGCGTAAGGGTATCGTGAACGCATCCCGGAACGGTTTCCCCATAAGCCGTATCGTTTCCGAGCAGGAAGGATTCTCCAAGTCTGAGGTTATTGATTCCTTCCGGAAGTCCTTCTTTCCAAATCAGGTAAATTGAGCTGGAGTTTCCGCCGGAAATCACATTCAGTTTAATTCCAAACTTTTCTTCAATCTTACGTGCAATCGCAACAAGCCCTCCAAGGTTATCCTGCTTCGGAATGATTGCACCGTAGCAGGTCAGGTTCACGCCAACGCCGTAGAGATTGATGTTTTCCATTGTCATAATTTCGGAAACCGCCTCGAAAATCAGATCTTCCTTCTGATAGAAAATGCCTTCTCTGAGGTCGCCCATATCGATCATCAGCAAAATGTTATGCTTGATTCCTGCTTTTGCAGCCTCTTCATTGAGAAGCCGGATTGTGGAAAGCTCCGAGTTAAAGCTGAGGTCTACGTATTTTACAACATCTGCAGCTTCACAATGCATCGGGATTCTCAGGAGAACGGTCTTCTTTCCGTTTGCTCTTGCCTCGTCAGCGTATGTTTTGATGTTTGCAACACGAGAGTCCGCCATAAAATCAACCGCCGGATGGGCAGCAACCATATGCGCCATTTCTTTATCCGCACAAAGTCCCTTCGTTACAATCATCAGGGAGCAGCCTGCGTCTTCCTTTACAATCTTGGCACATGCGTCCAAATTACTTCTCAGCTTCTTTAAATCAACTACTAATCTTGGATACATTTTTCTTTCCTTTCTTTACCTGCCTTCCGGCCTCTTTGCATTTTTATCTCTGTATGGGCAATGTGTTCTCATGCACGCCCAGCATTCATGGTTGCAGTTCGGTCTGCCGTCAACCTCTCCGCACGCACGCATCACATGCTGTGCCGGGTCATAGTCATCGTCCTGCGCCTTAGCTGCTGTGCTTTGAGCCTCCTCTGCATTTACGATCAGGTCCGCACCTTTTTTAACGGATCGGTCGCTGACAAGTGCTTCTGCCCTGGCAGCCTCGACCTCTTCCTTCGTAGCTCCTCCAATCTTTTCGGCAAGGGCTTCCTTGTAATCCGTCAAATCGTAACCCATCGCTTCCATCTCTTCAATGTGCTTCTGCGTTTCTTCTTCTTTCGCCTTGCGCGCTGCGGAAAGTCTCTGAAGCTCTTCGATAAATGCCGCTTTGTTTACAACATGCTCGTTTTCTTTCAGCTCCATGTGCAGGCTCTTTGCGAGGAGTTTAATCGCACCCTGTCTGTGTGTCTTGGAAAGAACGCCCAGCGATGCCATGATATAGTCGTTGTCCACAAGGATCTTCACGGACTCAGGCGGATAAAGTTTCATGCCCGTTTCGTTGTCTTTTGCTATTTCTTCCATGATTTCCACTCTGTGCGGAAGTCTCGTGAGCGCGCCTCCCGTGCCCACGATGTATTTGATCTGCGTCAGGTCCTTGCCCTCTGCCAGCGTCTGTCTTCCCGTCGGACCGTACACATACCGGATTGAGCCTGCATGGCGTTCAACTGCCCTCAAAACAGCCTCCTCGGTAAGTCTTTCAACCAGCTTGAATTCGTCTTCATTCTTCGGAATCGCCTTGTAAGTTTCAAGCGTTTTGTCGAGGTCGATGTGGAGTTTTTCTTCACATTCTTTTCTGAGCTTTTCTTCGCCGATGGATTCAATTACCTTCATGCGGTTTACATAAACGCCAAGGTCGCCTTCCACGGTTCTCTTTGCCTTCGGTTCCGGTGCCGTCAAAATTCTCGCAACCGCGTCAGAGTCTTCGGTCACTGCGTGAACATCTGTCGTCGCACCGCCAACGTCGATGGTCATAACATCACCGATGCAGTCATAAAGCAGTTTCGTGCATTCCATAACCGCGCCCGGTGTCGGGATAATCGGCCCATTTACCATGTCGCGCACATGCTCCATGCCCGGTGCCTTCGTGATATTGTCCTCAAACGCGTCCTGGATGACCTTTCGGCAAGGCTCTACATTCAGCGTGTCAATCTTTGGATAAACATTATCAACAAGATAGAGTCTCTGTCCGCTTTCCTCATCAAAAATCAGTTTCATCTCTTCCTGATTCTCAATGTTTCCGGCATAAACTACCGGCGTGTGCAGACCCATGTTTCTTATCATTTCCGCGTTGTATATCGCAGTATCTCTTTCGCCGTAATCAACACCGCCCGCAATCAGGATGAGGTTCGGGTTAATTTCCTTAATCTTTGCGAGGTCGCTTCTTCTCAGTCTTCCGACTGTAATGTTATGAATGATTCCTCCCGCGCCAAGCGCGGCTTCTCTTGCAGCCTTCGCAGTCATATCATATACCAATCCGTGCACCGTCATCTTCAGACCACCCGCGGCCGATGATGTGGCAAGCATCTCGTCATACTCCAGACTGTCAATTCCCATCTTCATGCAAAGGTTATCAATCGCGCCCTGCAGCCCGATACGAACATCTCCCTCCAATACGGATGTCGGCGCCTGCCCCTGAGCCCAGAACACCGGATTATCGCTGTCAAGATCCTTGAATGCATTTACAACCGTCGTTGTCGAGCCGATTTCCGCAACTAAAACATCTACTCTCATTTTTGTCTTCCTTTCTGTCTGAATTTGTGCTGTCCTCCGCCCTGATTGACGCGGGGGCATGCGCCCCTGCCGTTTTGGGATGAGCAGCCTCTTTTATAAGTATCGCACATAAAAGCTCATATCTCCCGGCTGATATCCAAGCTTTCTATAAAAAGCCTTCGCTGCCGGATTTGTTTCTTCCGACTGGAACTGCAGTCGTTTGTAACCCTTTTCTCGTGCGTAATCTTCAATTTCTTTCATGACTTGTCTTCCATAGCCCCGCCCTTGGTGCTCCGGTGCTAGAAACAAATCGTCAATAATCAGTGCAAAACCTCCGGCCCAAACACTGAAAATCGTCATAAGGTTTGCAAAACCTATCACATCGCCATTCGGCGATTCAATCATAAAAATCGTAACGTGCTCCGGTTTCTTCAATGCCTTGACAAACACATCGCCAAGTTCTTCATCCTTCGCTTCATTCACATGATTCCAAAGGTCACCATCCTGTATCTCAAAGTTCATAAATTCTTTGTTCAGTCTGACCCACACCAACTTGTCTTTCTCATCTGCCTCTCTCAACATTTTCGTAACCCTCCGTTTCGCCTATTCCTACAAAAGTAGGGGCCGGGCCTTCCGGCCGGCCCCCTCAAATTGTTTTGAAATGGCCATTTTCGGCGGCTCTCCGCGCCGAAAATGTTCGTCTAATTAATCCTGCTTGAGGTCTTCAGGTCTGAAACCGTGAGGAACTTCGCCTCTTCTTCTCTGTCTTTCCTGAGCAAGGAATGTAGCAACGTCGATACCGTGGGAGTTTCTGCCGAATCCCATGTCGATACCAGTCTTAACAGCTTCTTCAGGAATTACCTGAGTACCGCCTGCGCAGATGATAACCTTGTCACGGATACCCTTTTCAACGCAGAGCTCGTGGATTCTCTTCATGTTCTTGTAGTGAACGTTATCGTGAGAGATGATTGTGGATGCGAGGATAGCCTGTGCATTTTCTTCGATGCAAGCGTCAACCATCTTTTCAACCGGAACGGAAGTTCCAAGGTAAACGCATTCGATACCCCATTTTTCGATTCCGCCGTGCTTGATGTTGATGATTTCTCTCATACCTACGGAGTGTTCGTCATCTCCTACTGTACCGCAAACAACCTTCATGTGTTCATGTCCTTCGAATTCTTCATATAATTCTTTGTCGGACATTACATATGGTTCCGGTGGTACTACCAGAGTCTTAAGGTCGATGTCGAAGTCAACTCTGCCCTTTAACTCGATTCTTGTACCTTCAGCTTCCTGCATGATTTCTGCAGAAATAACTTCCGGGTCAACAAGGCCTAACTTCTTACCAAGTTCAACAGCAGCTGCTTCTGCAACTCTCTTGTTTGCAGGGAGCATCATAGTGAGCATGATAACTCTGTCGCCGCACCATTCAACTTCAGGAGTGAGCCATTCGCCTGTTCTGTACTTAGCAACTTTTTCAAGTCTCTTGTTTACATTATCTTCGTCGTCAAGTTCGTCGATGTAAACGATCTTGCTTCTGTCTTCAAATGTACATCCACCGATTAAAGCAGCCGGATCTTCAGGGTTTCCGCCGTACTGCTGCACGTTATTGTATCCGTAGTGAGCAGTTACAGGAGCCATGTAGTCTTCGTCTCTTTCGAAAATGAAGCCTGCACCGAATCCGCCGTCGATCTTACGAGCGATACCGTCTCCGTTTCTTTCCGGATATTTTCCGGAGTCTACGAAGAAACCTTCCTGAACAGCGTTGAAGTATCCGCCAACTTCGAGGATTTCTTCTACATATAATACAGCTCTTTCTTTGAGTTCTCTTGCGTTTTCTCTTAAAGGACCGTCCTTCTTGAGTTCAACCATTTCCATTAAACCGTCTAAGCCGATTAATGTCTGCTTAGCAGTGTCAGTTGCTTCGATGTTGTAGATATGCCAAGGAACGTTTCTTCCTTCGTCCGGTGTGATTGTGGACTGGATATCTGCGCTTGTCAGCTTGGAAATGAACATGTTCATTACGTGAGTTACTGTAGCTTCACGAGCGGAGGACTGGATGTACTTCGTGTTCATCTGAGCTCTCATCTTATATCTGCCGCAGAAATCTCTGAGGGCTACTGCATACGGAAGGTCCATATACATGCAAGGTGCAGGTGTAGCTGTCGGAGGAACTGTTGATAATGAAATATTTTCAGGCTTGATGCCAACTCTTTCTGAGAAGTAGGAGTTGATAGCGTGCTGAACGATAAGTTCAGGCATTACCTTCCAAGCGTCTCTTGCTGTTGCGTTTGCATTGTGAGCTCCGTCAATCTGAAGCATGCCGGACCAAGCCATAACCTTCTTGGATTCGCAAGCGTCTACGAAAGATCTTACCATGTTAACGTCTCTGTAAAGTACGTTGTACTGAGGGTCCTGGTGAGCACCGTTAATGCCTTCTTCAGCGAACATTACTGCGATATCAGGACCTGCAACGCCGGAGATGTAGGAATGGTAGTTGATTGGACGGCCAACTTCATCTTCGATGAGGTCGATAGCCTTTCTCTGTGCTCTAACCTGCTTACGAGTAATCGGAACACCACCGATACCCTGCGGAGTACCTTCCATAAGTCCGTCGATGTGGGACTGACCCATGTGTCTGATAACCATTAAGTGGTCAGCACCGTGCCATGCTGCCATTCTCATTCTTCTGATATCGTCTTCGAATCTTCCGGAAGCGATTTCAGTTGTGATTGTCTGCATCGGCTGCGGGTCGATGTTTTCAAGGAATTTAGCCGGAGGAAGAGGTACAGAGTTCTTCAGGCTCTTTGAAATTTCGTGATATTCAAACTGACCTAAATGCTGATCTTCTGCTCTTTCTCTCCAAACCCATTCACGTCTTCTCGGTTCGTATTTGTCAAGGTCTTTAAGTAATTCAACTACATCGAGTTTTTCATTTGGTTTCAAAATCATCTTACTTACCTCCCTTGAACGCTTCAACTACTTTATCCCAGCCTTCGCCCTTTGCGAGCTTGATGGAGGCATCACGGATAGAGATGTCTTCTAATTTTGATAACTTATATACGCAGTGGCCTGCGCCTTTTCCCATGAGACCGTGGTCCATGCAGTGGTTTACGATAGGCATACAATCAAGGGATGATACACCCATTCTGAGTAATACCGCACGTTCAACCGATGGTGTAGTGTTCTTGTAACCTAACTCCAGAAGCGGTTCATCAACCTTGGCGATTAATTCCCAGAATCTGTTGTAAAGTTCTTCGTCAGTAAGATTTGCTAAATGCTGTCTTCTTACTTGGAAATCGTCTTCTCTTTTCATCCTTATAATTCCTTTCATTTAATTGCAAAACCCGGGGCGGGCGGCGCAAAATCCGCCTGCCCAAGTCTTCGCATTGATAAACATTGTTCTACCTTTACGAATCTTACAGTAATCCTTCTGCTTCAAGAGCAGCTTTTACGAAGTCTACATCTGTTTTTGTTTCTACTGCAAGGAATTCGAGGTCAGTATCTGTAGGCTTAACGCCAGCCTTCTTAACAGCCTTCTTGATTAAAGACTTTCTGAAGTGTTCAATGTTGGCAACCTTGTGCTTAATCAAACCAGGGTTTGCAGGTAAGATTAAGTTTACGCCCGGCTTATCTTCTTCCTGAGGGTTTCCGAATTTGATTTCGATACCGTTGTCTCTTGCAAAGTCAAGCTGTGGCTGAATGTGTTTGCCTGCACCTGTGTATTCTGTTTCGGATACAACTACGATTGCATCTTCCGGAAGTTCCTGCGCATAGGAGAAAGCAGCAGCGAGTGCTGTATTTCCTGCAGGACCTCTTTCAATACCTTCGAGGTTTGCGAGCATTTCTGTCATGTACATTACTTCACCCTGTGTTACGGTGATGTACTTATCCATGTATCTGAGCGGACGAGCTGCCGAACGAGGTACATCGGAGTGGTCAGGATCGGTAGCGTAAGGAACGCCGAATCCTGTATGACCTGTTGTGCAGGACTTCTTGTTGAAGTCTGTATCGGATGCCATTGATAATCCTGTAAGGTCGATGGAAGCAGCAACTACTTCTGCATTGCAGCCTGCCTTCTGCAGACCACGTGCAGTACCCGTTACCATTCCGCCGCCTGCTGTTGTACATACAACAACATCAGGATCTTTTCCGAGTTTTTCTCTGCACTGTGTAGCAATTTCATAACCCAGAGTTTCTACACCTGCAATACCAAACGGTGAATACAGGGATGCGTTGAAGTATCCTGTATCTTCGAGGATTGACAGGAAGGAGTAGAATAATTCAGGTCCAACGGTAAGCTGAACGACTTCCGCTCCGAGAGCTTCGCACTTTCTTGCTTTTTCAACGATTTCAGGTTGTCCTACGCCGTGTGAATCATAGCATTCCTGAACGATGATGCAGTTAAGTCCCTGCATAGCAGCCTGGGAAGCAACAGCAGCGCCGTAGTTTCCGGATGTAGCAGCCATAACGCCCTTGTATCCTAATTTCTTAGCGTGAGCAACTGCGCAAGCCGCACGTCTGTCTTTGAAGGAACCGGATGCGTTGCAGGATTCGTCTTTTGCGAAAATTCTTGCGCCGTAACCCGGTTTTGCGTATTTACGTGCAAGCTTTGTAACGTTCCTGAGTTCAAGCAGCGGTGTGTTTCCTACACCGTGAAGTCCCTGAATTCTTTCGATTTCGTCCAATGTGTAGCCTGTTGACTTCATCAGAGCGTCATAGTCGAAAGAAATCGGAGATGTTTCAAAGTTTGAATAGTCAAGCCCTAAAGCTTCCTTCTGAATCTCGTTGGATCTGCCCATTACGGACTGATAGTCTTTTGCAAGTGTCATTATTCTTCACCTCCGAAATTCATGATTTCTCTAAGCTGTCTGTCAATTTCGATGATTTCAGGAACGAATTTGCCATAGCTGTGAGTATAATACGGTGCTTCATCAATCAAAGTACCCTTTACAAGACGGCCTACTGCGGTTTTTACCGTAACTTCGTCGCCGATTGTTGCGGTTTCATCCTGCAGAAAACCTTTTGTCCATTGTTGAAGGTCGCACTTCTTTGTATCGTCAGGTAATTTCGCAGTTCTTTCTTCTGCCTTCAAAACGATGCTGTGGATGCGAACCCAATCACCTTTCTTAGCCATTTTGTTTATTCTCCTTTTTTATTTAACGATCTTCTTGTCTTCGTCGATTAAATCTCTGAAGTCGCCCATGATTGCATGTGGAACAGGGATATCAATCATAGTCTTGAGTCCGGGAGCTGCGTTGATGCAGTGTGGAATGCAGTTCATGATCATAGCCATAGTTCCGATACCGCCTTCGATTTCCGGAGTGTTAACCATGTTTACCGGAGGAACGGAGTCAAGAATTACATAGTCACCTGTGTGAACGCCAACCTGTTCAGGTTCAATCTGCTGAGGGTGATCCATGTCGATCTTTCTTTCGCCGTCAATGTTAACCCATCCCTTCATAGCAACGCCTGCAACCTGTCCTGCTGCTGCGAATCCATAAGGTGATTTTCTGTCAACATCTGTAACGATTGGTTCCATGTCCTGACCGAAGTCATCCCACTTCCAGCCGAGAGCGTCACAAATCATCATTGTGGATTCTGCGAAACCAACGTGTCCTGCCATTGTTCCGTTTGCTTTTCTTTCGTTGAATTCTTCAACGGAGATGCCGATGCCCTGTTCTTCCATTACAGCAGGTCCGAACGGTGATAAGGAGTTAACTCTTCTTGAAGTTACGTGGTTAACTTCTTCGCATGCTGCAGTCCAAAGGATTACAAGAAGGTCCATGATTAAACCAGGGTTGATGCCTGTACCCATTACGGATACGCCGTTCTTCTTAGCGATTTCGTCGAGCTTCTTAGCAAGTTCAGGTTCCTGAGCCTGTGGGTAAGCCATTTCTTCTGCGGAAGTGATAACGTTCATTCCTTTTTCCATTACAAATACTAACTTGTCATATACATCTTTTGTGAAAGAATTTGTGCAAACTACTACGATGTCTGCTGCGCCCGGTTTGATAACTTCTTCCGGAGTTCCAACGATAACGTCTTCTCTGTCGCCTCTAACGATTCCGGGAACTACGTCATATAAGCTCTTGCCAATCTTGTCGCCGATGTCGATAGCGCCAACGATGTCAACGCCTTTTTTCTTTGTGAGCATCTTGCCGATTCCGCCGCCCATTGCGCCGAGTCCCCAAAGGATTACTTTTACATTTTTCATTTTAACTGTCTCCTTTTCAAAACAATATTTGTTTAAACTAAACATGCCATTATATATAAGCAAAAGCTGTGCCATATGTTTATCTGAATATTGTATACATACTCGTACAAAAAAACATGCTTCTCCACAATTTTTTGCAGCATTTCGCGCGGTTTTCTGTGCAAAAATCCAATTCCCCTTATGTTTTTGAATTTATACTTTCGACTTTTAGCACTTTCTTAATCTTTCTTTTCTTAATGCTCCTCAAAAACGCAAAAAAACTTGCATAATATGTGCAAGTTTTTTTGCATATCGTCCTATCTTATGTCGAAAATATGATATTTTTTCAGTTTGTGCTGCAGATTCTGACGCTTGATCTGCAAAGCTTTTGCTGCCTTGCTGATATTTCCGTCCGACTCTATCATTGCTTCCTTTATAATTCTCTCCTCTATCGCATCCAGATACTCTCCGAGCGGCACATCTGCGTCATAATCGACTTCCGTGCGTATGGCTTTCTTCCCCGTTTCCGGCATGCTGAGCAGTTTTTCGGTCAAAACGTGTTCTTTATCTGCCATAGAAACCGTTTGTTCTATGATGTTTTCGAGTTCTCTGACATTTCCGGGATAATCGTATTTCTGAAGTTTCCGGATTGCCTCATCGGATACCATCCAAAGCTCTTTGCCAAACCGTTTGTTGTGTTTTTCGAGGAAGCGCTCTGCCAAAATCGGAATATCATCAGGACGCTCTCTCAGAGCGGGAATGGATATGTTGATTACATTCAGTCTGTAATAAAGGTCTTTTCTGAGCTTGCCCTGCCGGATCAGTTCCTCCGGCGGCTCGTTCACCGTGGCGATAATGCGGACGGCAATCGGTATGTCCTTGTTACCCCCGACTCTTCTTACGTAATTCTCCTGCAGGACACGCAAAAGCTTGCTTTGCAATTCATAAGGCATGGCACTGATTTCGTCGAGCAGCAAGGTTCCTCCGTTTGCCTGTTCAAACAGCCCGGCTCTGTCAATTGCTCCGGTGAAGCTGCCCTTTGTCGTGCCGAACAAAATCCCTTCCAGCAAAGTCTCCGGAATCGCCGCACAGTTTTGTGCCAAAAATGGCCTTTCTTTCCGCGGTCCGCCATAATGGATGCTCTGGGCGAACAATTCTTTACCTGTCCCCGTTTCGCCGTAGATGAAAACGCTCGCATCGTTTCCCGCAGCACGCTTTGCACGATTTACCGCAGCTTTGAATTTTTCGTTTTCTCCGTAAATATCGTCAAAGGTATACCGCCTTATTCCGCTTTGAACAATCGGAACGTTCTGTTCACTTCGCTCTCTCTTAACCTCTTGAAGCTCGAGGAGGGTATCCGACATTTTCCGTATATTCGTTATATCCTTTGCAACTTCAACCGCTGCAACCGCTTCGCCATCCACAACAATCGGAATCGTGCTGTTAATGGTGGTAATTTCCTTGCCGTAAAGGTTTTTATAGGTCTGCTGTTTTTTCAGTGTGGGTTCTTTCTTTGTAAGTGCACGGAACATCGTGCTTTCTCCCATGCGAAAATCCGGGAATGCCTCGTGGAACTTTTTTCCGAGGACATCATCCATATTCACCTTTTCCATTGATGCCATTGCCTTGTTGTAATACTGCCCCACGCCGTCCTGGTCAACGATATAAACACCCTCATCTATAAGTTCGATCAGAGCCTCGATTATTTTACTGTAGTATTCCGCATTCATAAGCACACCCGTTTCCTTTCTTGCTCATATTTTAGCACAAAAAGTAACAGGGTGCAAACTTTTTTGCATCTCGTGCGGCAAAAAACACGCGTTAGTTAGCTTTCATCCTTCTCTCCTCTGCGATAGATCTGTGCACCTGCAATCTGCTTTAGGTCTATGTTTGGATTTCTTTCAATCAGCTCAAAGCTCTCCCCCGGCTGCATGAACGGTTTGACAACCTCCGCAAGCCTTGGAAACAGGTCGAACTTGCTGCCGTAAAAATCTATGCTCAGCATCAGATGCGGCCTCTTTTCGTTTTCGCCCTTTGCACGAAAAGCCCACAAAGCGTTTATTCCTATCTCGCCGAAGCAAAAATCGCAAACAGCCTCCCGCAGCCCCTTCGGCAAATTCCGCGCAGGTTGGAGTTTCGTGGTTCCGATATGGTCATTTCTCTGTACTGTCATCCCCTTGGTAATCGAATCATACCTTTCAAAATCTTCCTTCCTTATTATTATGTTCTTCGTGAAAGGTTCGATAACCAAGCCACCGGCACTGCCGTCGAGCTCGATAAAGATGTCTCTCAGCCGTGAAAAGTCAAATTCCGCAAACTTTTCATCCGCAAAACACCCTGTCTGCGATCCCCTTGAAAAAAATGCCGGCAAAAAATTTTCCCCCTGACCGTTCATCAAAAACTCCAAAGCAACCTCGTTGTTCTCTTGAAGCTTGTATGGAACGAAAAGTGTGGTTCCATGCAACGCGAGATAAAATTTCTTATTTCTTTCCATTTTTTCTACCTTATTCATATATGCAATATGCCGGGTAGGTCTCTCCGACGAACACCCATACATTCTCTCCCATTTCAAGGTGCTTCTCAAAAACTCTGTCCGGAATAAACAGTTTGACTGCGGTACGCTTCGTTCCTTTTAAAAGAAGACCATCGTCTGTCGGGTTCTCACGGAATTCTTTTATTTTCCTGCCTAAATCAGGAATCCCCGCCTCCTTGCCGAAGTTATCCGCAAACTCTGCAATCGTGGTATAAACCACATTGTCCGGGTCTTCAAACCAGCTCTGTCTCATCTTAATTCCTCCCTTTTTATTAAATAAAAACAGACCATCTCTCTGACAGTCTGTTTGCAATCCGTTTTATGCGTATGCAAAAATACAACGCTTCCGAAAAGTGCCGCCCTGCAAATTCTCCCGCCGCTTTAACAAAAGAATTCTTACGCCTTGCTTACCTTTCCGTCCGGATGTTTCCTCTGCTGCAGAGATTCGTACATCCAAGCGATAACTCGTCTCCCGACTTGTCGTTTGAAACGCATTACGGTTGCTCGCCAGTATGGGACTCTCACCCAACTTCCGTTAGTTACCCTTCGAAGTATGAAATTATATCCTTATGCTACTATAATACAATATTTTTTTGGTTTTGTAAATAGGCAATCCTCTTGAGGTCGTATCAAGTTGTTGTGGAATTTATCAACCAAAACGCCACAACAACTTGATACGACTACTTTTTTTGCGAGCTTGCTTTTATCGGTAATTCTTTATATAATATTAATGAAAACTTGGATTATTAAAAAATATCCTCGACCCGAAGTTAAATAGGGCTTGCATTGTTGGTAATCGCTAAACACTAAGCATTGGGAGGAATTCGACCAAATGTCGGGTTCTCCAACCAAGCAGGCAACACAGACGATAATAAGGGTAGCGCTTCAGACAGAAAATCAGGGGTTATGCCGTTATACATTTACCGGATATGCCGAAAGACCGCAAACATACACGATCATCATTGATGGTGCTAAAAATCTGGAAAAAGGAATGATCATGCATATTGCTGATGAATTGAATCGGTATTTGGGATATATGACCGCGCATGATCTTTCCGACGAGGTAAACGTATTTAAAAAAATGAAAGGCATTCGCCACGAAGTCCGGTATCTGGAAGCATCGGAGTCGGAAGTGAAAACAACGCTATGCGGAAAATGGTATGTAGAACTGTATATTGTTGTTGTATGATACCCACGAAAAAAAGCAAAGGAGGCTGACCATGCAGAAATTTATCATTTTAAATCAGGAAGATATTGCACAACTTTTAACCATGCAGGATGTCCTTGCAGCGGTAGAAAAAGCTTATAGTTGCAAGTGCAGCAAGCAAGCGGAGCTTTTTCCGTTAGTCTGTCATTCTTTTGAGGATGGTTACGAGGAATTTGACATCAAAAGCGGCAGCGCAGATGATGCCGGCATTTTCGGTATGAAACTGGTCAGTGCCTTTGCACGCAACAGCGATCTTGGTCTTCCGCGCCTGACCGGCACTATTTTAATTTTTGATCGAAAAACCGGTATGCTTCGGAGTATGATGGACGGCGGTCTGATCACCAATATGCGAACCGGAGCTGCAGGTGGCGTGGGCTGCAAGGTGCTGGCACGTCCTGAGTCAGAAACCGTTCTGCTCGTCGGAACCGGTGCGCAGGGTCCGATGCTGCTGCGTGCAGTTCTTTCCGTCATGCGTAAGGTCAAGAGGATTCTTGTGGTTAATCCGCACACACCGCAAAAGGCAAAGTCCTTTGTAGAAGATTTTCATCAGATACTCGCCGCGGAATTTCCGCATTTTCTCTCGAGCATCACATTGGAAGCCATCGACAATCTGGAGCAGGGATGCAGACAGGCCGATATTATCCTGACGGCTACTCCGGCGCGTACCGGCATCATCAAAGCCGACTGGATTCGCCCCGGCACACACCTTTCCTGTATCGGTTCGGATATGGAGGGTAAACAGGAGCTTGAGGAGGTACTGACTGCCAAATCGCATGTTTTCTGCGACGATCTTGCACAGGTTATTGCGGTCGGTGAATGCGAAAAAGCGGTTAAGTCGGGGCTTCTCAACACTGCAGATATTACAGAAATCGGAGATGTGCTGCTTGGCAAAGCTGCCGGGCGGCAAAACGATGCGGAAATCACGATTTTTGACAGCACCGGAATCGGATTGCAGGATCTGATGACCGCATCATTCGTCACCGAGCTTGCCGAAAAACAGAACCTTGGAATCCACGCTCAGCTATAAGGCAGTCGATGAAAAACACAGATAATTTGAGAATCATAAGGAGAGAAAATCATGAAGACTTATTTACTGGAGGAAATGACCTGGCCCGAAATCCAAGCCGCAATGAAAAATGGATGTGATACGGTTGTCATTTATGCAGCATCCATTGAGCAGCATGGTCCTGCCCTGCCGGAGATGACCGATACGATACTCGGTTATGCTGCCGCCTCGGATCTTGCGAAACGCCTCGGCAACGCTTTGGCTGCGCCTCTGATCCGCCCGGGGCTGTCTGCGCATCATATGTGCTTTCCGGGGAGCATCACCCTGCGGCCTGAAACTTTTCGCGCAGTAGTGGAAGACTATATCTCTGCCTATGTGCATCACGGCTTCCGGACGATTGTTCTGGCTTCCTCGCACGGCGGCAATTTTCGTGCACTGGAAGAGATTGCACAGCAACAGTCAGAACAGTACCCACATGTGCGTATCGTTTGCGGCTGCAGTCTTGAGGAACTGGATGCAGCACTTGCGGAGGTTGAGGTTTTGGAAGGTCTCCCTGTCGGAACCTGCGGTGGTCATGCCTGTGATTGGGAAACTTCCGTTATGATGATGCTTAATGAAGATTACGTACGCCGGGAAAAACTGCAGCGCGGTCATGTCGGTGCTCTTACGGAAGAATTGCTTCACCGCTTCTTTGAGGATGGGGTCATGTCCGTCAGTGAGATTGGTGTCATGGGTGATCCAACCGGAGCCGATGCTGCACGTGGCATCCGTTACTTCCAATATATGCAGGATATGCAGGAAAAAGCTGTCCGCAAGCATTTGATGGAATGGGATAAAAAAAAGTGCAATCAGCATGCTGAATAACTCTTTCTCATATTGGTAACCCTTTCCTATTTCTCTAATCCCGCAGGTCAATTTCGCTGCTTGGTGCGAACTCCTGCTTGCAAAAACCCTCGTTTTCTGTCATAATGAGAGGGCGGTGCTTTCCGCACGAAAGGATGAAATTTATGAGATTAAGAAAAGAAACCGACGGAATGCTTGAAGAAGAAGTTCTCCTTATCGCGAGAGTTTCCGATGCTCTGGCACACCCTGCCAGAATCAATATGTTCCGATACATAATGCAGGCAAACCGCGGCATGGTTGCCGTTTGCAATAAAGACATTGTCAATCATTTCGACTATGCCCAGGCAACGGTTTCGCAGCACATGAAGAAGCTCGTGGACTCTGGACTGGTTGAAATAAAAAAGAAAGAGAAGTTTTCTTATTATTATGCAAACCTTGGTATGCTGATGCAGTACCTTAATGCGACGAAGAAATTTTCGGTGCAGTAGCCGGAAACAAAAACCGCACTCCAAACACTGGTTTTATCCAGCCCCGGAGTGCGGTTTTTTATTCTTCATATTCGGCTTCGTCTGCGTATATCGTCAGCGTTCCGTCCATATGTGCGAATCCGCCTTTCGATTTTATGGTCTTAAAATCCGCAGTGCCCTGCTCCCGCAGCTTGATTCTGCCTTCGGAGGCCAACAGTCTGCAGCATGCTGCCCTGTCTTTCAGAAAACCTTCATAGCCGTCATTCGTCTTAATTATGACGCTTTCGGCCTCACCGTCAAAAAGCGTTTTGTCCGGGCACATAATCTTGACCGGAAGCCCGCTGCCCTCGGCACCTCTTGCCTTTTTCTTACCTGCGTCCGCCATACTGTGCCTCGTATCTTTCCGCGACTTCGTCGATGGAACCTGCCATCAGGAAAAGGTTTTCCGGCACATCGTCGTACTTGCCTTCGAGAATTTCTCTGAATCCGCGAACCGTTTCCTTAAGCGGCACATACTTGCCCGGAGTTCCGGTAAACTGTTCCGCAACGCTGAAGGGCTGTGAGAAAAATCTTTGAACTTTTCTTGCTCGGTTTACGGTCAGCTTATCCTCTTCCGAGAGCTCATCCATACCCAAAATCGCAATAATATCCTGCAAGTCTTTGTACTTCTGAAGCACTTCCTGCACTTCTCTGGCAACACGATAGTGTTCTTCTCCCACAATCAGTGGGTCGAGAATTCTCGATGTTGATTCGAGCGGGTCAACGGCAGGATAAATGCCAAGCTCCGTGATGGAACGGTTGAGAACGGTCGTCGCGTCGAGGTGGGCGAATGCGGTTGCCGGTGCCGGGTCCGTAAGGTCGTCAGCCGGAACATAAATTGCCTGTACCGATGTAATAGAGCCGTTCTTTGTTGATGTGATTCTTTCCTGAAGTGCGCCCATTTCGGTTGCAAGTGTCGGCTGATAGCCGACTGCGGACGGCATACGTCCGAGCAGAGCCGATACTTCAGAACCCGCCTGCGTAAACCTGAATATATTGTCTATGAAAAGCAGTACATCCTGCCCTTCTTCATCTCTGAAATATTCCGCCATGGTAAGCCCCGTGAGTGCAACTCTCATTCTTGCTCCCGGCGGTTCATTCATCTGTCCGAAAACCATCGCTGTTTTCTCGATAACTCCGGACTCAATCATTTCGTTATATAAGTCATTGCCCTCTCTGGTTCTCTCGCCGACACCCGCAAAAACGGAGATGCCGCCATGTTCCTTGGCAATGTTATTTATGAGTTCCTGAATCAATACGGTTTTACCAACTCCGGCACCGCCAAAAAGACCTACCTTACCGCCACGGGTGTACGGAGCGATTAAGTCGATTACCTTGATTCCGGTTTCATATATTTCCGACTTCGTGTTTTGATCTTCAAAGCTCGGTGCCGGTTTATGAATCGGGGCACTCTTGGTTGTTTCCACCGGACCCTTCTCGTCAATCGTCTGGCCGATAACATTGAAAAGTCTTCCGAGAACTTCATGGCCCACAGGCACCGTAATCGGCGCTCCCGTATCGAGTGCTTTCATGCCGCGCACGAGTCCGTCGGTTGAGGAAAGGGCTACGCATCTTACGACATCATCTCCGATATGCTGTGCAACCTCTGCCATGATTTTTTTGTCGCCGTCCTGGATCAGGATCGCATTCAGAAGTTCCGGCATGTGCCCCTCTTCAAACTTTATATCTATAACCGGGCCTATAATCTGGTTAATTATACCCTCTTGCATCTTGTTACCTCCTCTATTTCTGCGACTCCGCACCCGAAACAATCTCAATCAGCTCGTTCGTGATTGCCGCCTGTCTCACCCGATTGTAGGTGAGCGAGAGTTTCGCCAAAATCTCATTGGCATTATCCGTTGCATTTTCCATCGCACTTCTGCGTGCCGCATGTTCACATGCAGCGGATTCCATGGCTGCTTCAAACAATGTAAGCTCAAAATATTTCGGAACCATGTATTCCAAGACCTCTTTGGGATCTTGTGAAAATTCGAGTTCCCGGCCGCTGCCGGCAAATTCCTCCGGATCAAGCGGCATAAGTTTCTTCACAACCGGTTCCTGTTTCAGTGAGTTTATGTACTTGGTGTAAACCAAAAGAACCTGCGCTGCTTCTCCGTTTCGGTATTTTTCAATCAGCGGCCTTGCAATCTCACTTGCCGCTGCGAAAGTAATCCTTTCCGCAGATTCCTCGCATTCGCCGATAATCTTATAGCCGTTGTGCTCGAAAAACTCACGGCCTTTGCTTCCGATTGCGTATATCTCAAGCTTGTCTTTTGGGATTTCCGCCACACAGGAAAGAGCCTTCTTCGTCAGATTCGCGTTAAAGCCTCCGCACAGCCCTCTGCCGCTTGTGATGAGAATGAGGATGGTCGACGCATCCTTATCGTCACAGACCTTTTTCTCCTCTTCCTTTTCCTGCAAAGCGTTTTGGGCGGCACTTACGATTTCACCCATGGTATGTGAAACCTCTTGTATCTGTGCGCTTGTTCGGTCGAAAACATTTTTCGCTTTCTTATACTTTGAGGCGGAAACGAGCCGCATGGCGTTCGTGATATGCTCGGTACTCTCGATGCTCTTCATTCGGCGTTTCAGTTCCTGCATATTTTCGGACATCTTCTCACCTCTTTATTTCATTTCTTTAAACTTCTTGATTGCCTCTGTCAGAAGCTGTTCTGTCTCTTCGTCCAGCTGTCCGGTCTTTGCAATCGTTTCTTTAATCTCAGGGTAGCTGACTCTGATATATGCAAGCAGTTCCGTCTCGAACTCTTTAATTTCATCGATAGGAACATCTTCCATATATCCGTGGGATGCCGCATAAATGCTGACAACCTGATCTTCAACATCCATCGGCTTGTACTGTCCTTGTTTCAAAACTTCCATAAGCACTCTGCCGTGGTCGAGCCTTGCCTTCGTATCTTTGTCGATATCCGAACCGAACTGTGAAAAGCTTGCAAGTTCTCTGTATTGTGCAAGCTCGAGTTTCAGTTTGCCGGACACCTTCTTCATTGCCTTAATCTGTGCATCGCCGCCTACACGGGATACGGAGATGCCGACATTGACCGCAGGTCTTTGTCCTGTAAAGAACAGTTCCGACTCGAGGAAAATCTGTCCATCCGTTATGGAAATTACATTTGTCGGTATATAAGCCGATACATCGCCTGCCTGCGTTTCGATAATCGGCAGCGCCGTTATCGAGCCGCCGCCGAGTTCGTCACTGAGGTGCGCGGCTCTCTCGAGAAGTCTGCTGTGAAGATAGAAGACATCCCCCGGATATGCTTCTCTTCCCGGCGGTCTTCGAAGCAGCAGAGACATCGTTCTGTATGCAACCGCATGTTTGGAAAGGTCATCGTATATGATTAAGACATCCTTTCCCTGATACATGAAATACTCTGCCATCGCGCAGCCCGCGTAAGGTGCTATGTACTGAAGCGGTGCCACATCGCTCGCCGTTGCGGAAACAACAATGGAATAATCCATTGCCTCGCGTTCTTCCAGCGTCTGCACAAGCTGCGCCACGGTGGATTTTTTTTGTCCTATGGCAACATAAATACAGATAACATCCTTGCCTTTCTGGTTAAGGATCGTATCGATTGCAATCGCTGTTTTTCCCGTTTGTCTGTCGCCTATGATAAGTTCTCTCTGCCCCTTGCCGATTGGCATCATGGCATCAATTGCTTTAATGCCGGTTTGAAGCGGACGATTTACTTTTTTTCTCTTGAGAACTCCCGGCGCAGGGTATTCGATTGGACGATTGTCTTTGGCAACAATTTCACCCTTTCCATCAATCGGATTTCCGAGTGCGTCCACAACCCTTCCGATGAGTGCTTCTCCAACGGGAACTTCCACAATCTTTCCGGTCGGTTTTACGATATCGCCTTCCTTGATGTCCCTGTCTGATCCGAGAATAACAACTCCGACATTGTCTTCTTCAAGGTTCAGCGCCATTCCGTAAACACCGCTCTCGAATTCGAGCAATTCGCCTTCCATACAGCGGCTGAGCCCATAAACTCTCGCTATGCCGTCACCGACCTGAAGAACTGTGCCATAATCCAAAATTTCATATTTGCTGTGATAATTTTTAATCTGCTCTTTTATGACCGAACTGATTTCTTCCGGTTTTAAATTCATAGGGAATCCTCCCTCCTTAAATGTTTTTCAGGCTGCGAAGCAACGCATCCAAATCACCTCTGATGGATTTGTCTATCATTTTGCCGTCAACCTGTATTTTAATTCCGCCGATAAGATTCTTATCAACTATATTTCTGAGTTTAATATTCTTTTGCAGCAGCTTCGACATTTCCGCTTCGAATCGTGCGTGCTGCTCCTCGGAAAGCGGATCTGCACTGTATATTTCTCCTTCTGCAAGCCCGCGTTCTTTGTCGTAGAGGCGGATGTACTGCTTTCTGATTTTCCGGATTTCCGCGGTGCGGTTTTTGTCCACCAAAACGAACAAAAAATTCACCATCTCGCGGCTGAACTTTCCTTGCAGACTCTCTGCAAGGACTCTTTTCTTCTCTGCGCCCATGATTGCGGGGCTGTCGAGAAATTCCGCAAATTCCGGAGTGTCTGCAAGAATCTTATCAAGCGTTTCGAGCTCCCTCAGGAACTCGTCTTCTTTTCCCAGTTCCTTTGCAGCCTCAAACAAGGCAGCTCCGTATGTAAGGGATACTACTGACTCTGCCATTTGCCGCTTCCTGCCTCCTCTATAACTTTATCCACAAGTTCCTGCCGGTCCTCGTCTCCAAGCTCTTTTTGCATAATCTGCTCTGCGGTGAGCACCGCAAGTTTTCCGATATCCTTTTTGAGCTGAGACACGGCCTTTTCCTCTTCGGCTTCGATCTTCTTGTGTGCGTCAACAATAATCTGTGCTGCTTCTTTCTTGGCATCGGATACAATTGCATCGGCACGCTCATCAGCGATAACCTTAGTTTCCTTAATTATCTGTCTCTTTTCTTCTTCTGCATTTGCAAGAGTCTTACTGTACTCTTCAAGCAGTTCACTTGCCTTCTTGCTTTCTTGATCGGCATTCATAAGTTCTTCTTCAATCATGGCCTTTCTTGCCATCATGAAGTTATGCACCTTCTCAAAGAAAAAATGCTTAAGAATCAAATAGAGAACGAAAACGGTTACCGCGGTAAAGAGAAGATTCCAGTTGAATTCCAGCAGGTTCTGATATAATCTTACTTCCATATCGCAACCTTCTCAATATTTTAGATTTTACCTGCCAAAACAATCGCTATTACGAATGTCAATACACCGATGGTTTCCATGATTGCCATAGCGACAATCAGTGCCGTTCTCACACTGCCGGCTGCTTCCGGCTGCTTGCCCATGCTTTCCATTGCCTTCGAACCGAGCATTCCTTGTCCGATGCCGATTCCCAGTGCCGCACATCCCATCGCGATGCCTGCTGCGATTGCTATAATACCTGTACCCATATTAAAATCCTCCTGTTTAAAAAATCTTAATGGTTCTCTTGTCTTGCAATTGCCTTCGCCAAGAATACCATAGTCAGCGTTACGAATATATATGTCTGAATTGCCGGCTCAAACATATCGAAAAAGCCGTTGAGCGGCAGAACAAGAACCGCTCTTAAGAAAGGCACACTGCAAATCAAGGAACTGAGCCAGTCCATGAGGTTCATCCAAAGATCCACTACAATGACCCCTCCGAAAATGTTCCCGAAAAGTCGGAAACCCAGTGATACCGGAAGTGTGCAGTCCTCCAAAATATTCAGAGGAAGCATGAACGGATACGGATCGCACATATGCTTCAATTTCCCTTTTGCCCCAAGGAGCCGAAATCCACTCACCTGTATAAGCAGAAATGTCATCAAAGAAAGTCCGAAAGTGACATTCACATCTGCGGTTATCGGCCTTTGCCCGAAGATTCCGAGCGAACTTCCCATCAGAATGTAGAGAAAGATGGTTCCTATATAAGGAGCAAACAACTCGGCATCTCTGCCGAGATTTTCCTTCGCATAATCATAAATCTTCTCAACTATGAACTCGGCTGCAATCTGGCGTTTTGTTTCCGGGACGATTTTCAGACCGTGCCCGAGCCAAATGCCGACTGCTGCAATAATCACTGCAATGATGAATCCCCAGATTGTGCTTTCCGAAAGAAATATCTTGCCGTCGCCGAAGCCTATGATAATTCGTGCACCAAGTTCATCAACATTTATCATGCGAATCCCTCCTTTCTTTTTCTCCTAAAAAAGCAACAAAAGCAATACCCGGCAGCCCGCTCTGTCTCGCCAAACATTACTTTTTTAAAATCTCCGTCTGTTGTTGTTGCTCAAATGATTATACCACCTTTGCCCGAAAATTCCATCCCCTTTTTGCTATTTAAATGTTAAAAAAACACCTTTTTCGGCGTTTTCTTTACACTTTCTTAGCGCATGCTTTGTTGAAATTTTGGCATTTTTGCGGTTTTGTTCAAAATTCATTTGTGGTATGTTTCGTGTTTGATAATCTTGAAGCTTCGATAAATCTGCTCGAGCAATACGACTCTCATCATCTGATGCGGAAAGGTCATTTTGGAAAACGACAATTTAAAATCGGATCTTCTGCTGACTTCATCGCTCAGCCCGAGGCTTCCCCCTATGACAAAAGCAACATTGCTCTTTCCTTCCAGGGAAAGATTCTCTATCTTCTCAGCGAGTTCGGGTGAGGAAAGTTGTTTCCCGAGGACTTCGAGCGTTATGACAAAGGTCCCATCCTTTATCGCTTTCAAGATGCTGCGTCCCTCTTCAATCTTGACCGCCTCCTCTTCGGCGTGCGAGGCCTTGTCCGGAAGTCTCGCCTCCTTCAGCTCGACAATCTCCATGCTGCAGTAACGCGAAAGCCTTTTCATATATTCGCCGACCGCATCGCTCCAGTATTTTTCTTTGAGTTTTCCCACACATATAATCTGAATGTTCATTTTCACTCCTAAATTTCTATAATCCGACTGACAGTATCCTTCGGCGCAGTGGAAAGCAGAAGATCTCTGTCTGCATAAAAATCGTTTTCTTCCAGGACATTCCGCACGGTAAGCAAGGCCTGCATCGGTGTATTGTTTTCCGAACTCAGATGAGCAAGCACCACGCTCGGAACTTTTTCGCCGTTCATTTCCGTAAGGTATCTGCAAAGCGCGCCGCCGCAGTCCTCGTTTGACAAATGGCCGACATCGCTCAGGATTCTTCTCTTGAGCGGGTAAGGGTACCTTCCGTACAGGAGTAGGTTCTTCTCATGGTTGGATTCGAGAACCAGAACATCTGCGCCTCTTATCGCCGAAAAAATTTCCTCCGTTACATAGCCTGTGTCTGTTACGATTGCAATTTTTCGTCCGTTCTTTTCAAAAAAATATCCTACCGGCTCCGGGGTATCATGCGAAAGGCCGAAACACCCTGCTTTTATGTCTCCGACGACAAATGTGTCTCCGCCTCGAATCGTTTCGAACCTTTGCTGTGGCATGCCGGATGTCTTTGCAAGGATTCCTTCCCGTGTGCCCTCCGTGGCGAAAACCGGTTCAGAGAACGGCCGTCTGCCAACCAAAGTATGAAGGCATTTTATGTGATCTGTGTGTTCGTGCGTGATGCAGATTCCGCCTAAATCCGCATATCCGAGTCGCTGCGATGCAAGCGCCGCATCCACGGCTTTTGCCGTAATTCCCGCATCCACCAGGATTGCCGTCTCCTCACTCTTTATTAAATAACAATTGCCTGAGCTGCTGCTGGCAAAAGAACAAATTGATAAATTCATGTGTTTCCTCGTTTTGTGCTTCCTAGTATGATATCTTATCACAAATTCTTTTCGTTGTAAAATTCCCAAAAATAGGGCATAATAAATTTAATACCACTTTTTAGGAGAGTTAAAATGGAGATTTTACGAATATACACTGACGGAGCCTGCTCCGGAAACCAGTCCGATGAAAATGTCGGAGGATGGGGTGCGGTCCTCGAATACGGTCCTCACAAGAAGGAACTCTTTGGCGGCGAGGTCAATACCACCAACAACCGCATGGAGCTTACCGCCGTGATTGAAGCCTTGAAAGCCCTCAAATCACCCGGTCAGACGATTCAGATATTCACCGACAGTTCATATGTTGCAAACTGTTTTCGTGAAAAATGGTACGAGTCATGGGAACAGAATCGCTGGAGAAACGCAGCAAAAAGGTCTGTCGAAAACCAAGAACTTTGGAAGGAACTCCTCGCACTTGTCCGTCAGCATGACGCACGGTTTTTCCGCGTAAAAGGTCATGTGAATCTGAACAGCAAAAGCACGAATTTTGACGCGCTGTACGAGAAATTCCTCCAGTGGAACGGTGCCGGATTTTCTTTCGAAGATTTTAAATATGTCACCGAGATGAATCATCTTGCAGATGCTCTTGCAAATCGGGGGATTGACGAGAACCGTCCGCGGTAAAGGTGATCCCCTCCCCTTCGTTCGGGTACTTTAACGAATAAATCTGATCGCAGACGAATACCGAAAGTAAAATCGCGCAAATTACAATCACTGCCGTCGGTTTCATTTTCCTGAAAAGATTGTCCAGTGCAGGCGCAAGCAGATACACGACTGCAAATCCGCCGATTCCGAAAACAAGCAGACCTTCGGCACATATGCGTCCGTCCAGGTTCAGGAAATATCCGCTGTAATCCCACCATTTTATTCCGCCGTTTGCGAGTTCCATGAAGTAGGATGTGAAATATTCCAGAACACCGCAGAGCACGATTGATACCGCAAATTCTTTCGTCGGTGATTTACGCAGGCGATAAAGCAAGGTAAGCATGAGCACTCCCCCGAACCCGTAAATCGGCAGCCACGGCCCGTGCATAATGCCGCGATTGACAATCATGCCGTCTTCATACAAATGGAAGCTCACCTCCCAAAGCCATCCAATAAACGAGAATACAAAAAACATCAATATCAAGGAGCCCACCGAATAATGCCGCATGTAATGCAGTCTCTCGAAATGATTGCTTTGGCGATGGATCAGATTCGGCGAGAGCCTGTCCGGATACGACTTGACTTCGATCGCATTCTCAGCCGCCTCTATAATCAATGCACGCTTCTGGTAATCCCAAAACTTTTCTTCGTCTTTGCGATTGTACATCGTAATGCCGAAATATTTTTCGATAAAACCTCGAATCCCTGTCGGAACTGCTTCATCCTGTGGTTCTTTTTTCATGCTGATAATATCGGCATATTCTCTTTCAAGCAAGCTGCGTGCCGCTTTTTCGAAGAGATATTTGTCGCAGAGAAGCTCGCTTCCGGGCAGATTGTGCCTCTTCGCATCGTCGCGAAGCTGTGCATAATATTCACCAAAGAATGCACTCTTATACATGTTCGTATACAGTAAATTACTCAAACCGAGTGTAATGATTCCTGCAATGTCCCATAAGATGTAGGAAAGTTCCATCACAAAACATTCCCACTTGTGGCCGTTCATCATCCTGCGCGATAAATTGATACATTCGTCCCATTTGACCTCGGGATTTTCCGCTGCTATGTAAGGCACAAGGAAATATGAGTAATACTTTATCACTCCTCCGATTACGGTCAGTGACCAGAGCCAGTGAAATATAGAACGCATCAGCATGGTCTTGCAGACATTTAACCATTTCTTTGCACGCAGAAAGAAAAACAGCCTTTGAATTTCAACTTTTTCATATGTCCTGCTCTCAAGGAACATGCGTGCCGAAACAGCCTCGTAAATATTTTTAACGAGAAACCAAAA
>JALERA010000077.1:0-14977 GCA_022764365.1 Bacillota bacterium | reverse complement strand
GAACTTCGGATGCATCGGTCGTCCGGGTGAACCGAGCGAAATGGCAGATGCTGTTTATTATCTCAGCTCTGACGAAGCGTCCTTCGTAAACGGAATCAACCTTCTCGTAGACGGCGGTAAGATGCTCGACTAATTCAATGTTTAAATAATAGGGGGAAAACGAAATGTTAAATGAAAGACTGCAAAAAATGAGAACGAAGCTGTGGAACTCCAGACCTTGCATCACAGCGGAGAGACTTGTTTTGGCAACAGAAGCATATAAGAAATTTGCGGGGGACGCAATTCCGATCTTCCGTGCCGAAGTTGTAAAATACATCATGGAGCACATGACGACTCTGATCATGGAAGATGAACTCATCGTCGGCACTCCAACCAATAAATACAGAGGCGCAAACCTTCATCCGGAATTCCAATCCAGCTCCTGGTATATCAGCGATATCGATGATTTTCCGGTAAGAACGAAGGATCCGTATGACATCTCGCCGGAAGACAGAGAACTCATCCTCAAAACACTCCCGTATTGGGAAGGCAAGTCCATGGAAGATATGTCCAAGACTGCGCTTCCGCAGCATACAGAAGAATGCATCCGGGACGATATTATTACGGTCGGTCTCAGAAACGGTGTTTCCGGTGAAACAACCTGCGACCACGAAAAAATCCTTACGATAGGTCTTAAGGGCTATATGGATGAATGCCGCGAGAACATTGCAAAAACTCCGGGAACAAGCAAGGAAGACCAGGAAAAGATTAATTACTGGAAGGCATGCATCATCCAGTGCGAAGGTCTGATTATCTATGCACACAGAATGGCAGAAGAAGCAGAAAGACAGGCTGCTTGCTGCACAGACGAAAAGCGTAAGAAAGAACTCCTTACAATTGCCGAAAACTGCAGAGTTGTTCCGGAACTTCCGCCGCAGAGTTTCCAGCAGGCATTACAGTCCATCTGGTTCGTACATGTATATTTCCACATCGAAGTATGTACAACCGCAAACGGTTTCGGAAGATTCGACCAGTACATGTGGCCTTATTACAAGAAAGATGTAATCGACGAAAAGAACCTCACGCAGGATGAGGCACTTGAAATGCTCGAATGCTTCTACCTTAAGGCATGCGAGGTATTTGAAGTAAGAGATAAATGGTATGCGACGTCCTTCGCAGGCTACCCGATGTGGGAAATCCTCATCGTCGGCGGACAGACCCGTGACGGCAAAGACGCTACAAACGAGTTATCCTACCTCTGCCTGGAAGCTGCAAACCAGCTCAAAACAACGCAGCCGGTAATGGCAGTCAGAGTTTGGGATGGAACTCCGGAAGAACTTGTACGCAAGGGCTGCAAGATGATTCAGGAAGGACAGGCAAATCCGGGCTTCTTTAATGACTATGCAGCTATGCAGATGACGCAGGGCAAGGGCTGTACGATTGAAGAGGCAAGAGACTGGACAATCGTTGGCTGCATCCAGCCGGGACCGGGAGGCGGAACGACAGACGGTTCCCCTGACGCAGGTTATGTCAACATGGGCAAAATGCTCGAATTCGTTCTCCACAACGGTGTTGATCCGTCAACAGGTAAGCTTATGGGACTTCAGACAGGAGACCCGAGAGACTTCAAGAACATCGAAGAGTTTAAAGATGCGTTAAAGAAACAGATCCTTCATCACTACAAACTTGTAACCGAAGGCTATAAGATTATGCAGAGCATGCATATGCTCAGATTCCCGGTTATCTTCGCATCCATGGTTACAAAGGGCTGTGTGGAAAGCGGCAGATCCGTTCAGGAGGGCGGTGCAAAATACAGCACTGCGGGCCTTTACATCACAGGTGCAGCCAATATGGCAGACTCAATTGAAGCAATTCAGAAGTGCGTATTCGAAGATAAGGACATCACAATGGATGAACTCATCAAAGCACTTGATAATAATTTTGAAGGCGAAGAACGTATGCGTCAGCTCCTTCTGAACAAACCTGAAAAATTCGGAAACGACAAAGCTCATGTAGACGGAATTTACAGAGAGATGATGCACTTCATCGCAGACAATGTTCAGACATGGCCGGACGCAAGAGGCGGCTGGTTCTCGTTCAATGTTCACTCACAGACCGTAAACGTATCACACGGTGCGGTATGCGGTGCAACGCCTGACGGAAGACTTGCAGGCGAGCCTTTCTGCGATAACGCTTCTCCAATGATGGGACGCGATAAGAGTGGTCCTACCGCAACGGTTAAGTCCGTAGCATCCATGGGACAGGAAGCATTCCACGACGGTGCATTGTTCAACCTTCGTTTCGACCCGAAGGGCGTTGAAGGCGAAAAAGGTCTGGAAAGCATTGAAGGCGTAATCAGAACCTATTTCGACCACGGCGGTGAACACATTCAGATCAATGTTGTTGATACAGAAACACTCAAGGATGCGCAGAAACATCCTGAAAACTATAAAGGTCTCATGGTTCGTGTAGCAGGCTACATGGCTTACTTCACCGAGCTCGACAAGAGTGCTCAGGATACCATTATCTACAGAACCGCACACTTCGAAAAGGCTGAATAGGGAGACCGTGATGGAAAATAACACACGCAGGGCACTCGTAGGAGCGATACAGAAGTTCAGCACGGAGGACGGTCCGGGCATCAGGGCTACTGTGTTCCTCAAGGGCTGCCCGCTAAGCTGCAAATGGTGTCACAACCCGGAGCTTATCAGCTTCAAACAACAAATTATCGAAATGCCGAACAGCTGCATTAAATGCGGGTACTGCCTTACGCACTGCCCGCAGAATGCAATCTTTGTCGGTGAAGAAGATCAAAGAATACATGTGGACCGCACGCTTTGCGATTGTTGTCTTGAATGTACGAAGTTCTGCTATGCCGAAGCCCTGAAGGCTGTAGCAAAGGAAATGACCGCAGAAGAGATTATGGCAGAAGTTCTGCAGGACAAAGGCTTTTATGAGCATACGGGTGGCGGAATGACTATCAGCGGAGGCGAAATGCTTTCACAGGCGGATTTTGCCGAAGAACTTATAGAGCTGGCACGCAAAAACGGTGTGCATGTGTGTCTTGACACATCGGGTTTCGGAGACGGAGACCGGCTCATGGAACTTGCGGAATATGAAAACGTCACCAACATTCTGTATGACATGAAGACAATCGATAATGATGTTCATAAGGAATATGTGGGACAGAGCAACGAAGTGATTCTCGAAAATTTGAAAAGACTCGCGAACAATCCCGTTACGAATTCAAAAATCCAAATGAGAATGCCTCTTATGCACGATGTAAATGACAAATGGGATATTATAGAGAAGACCGCAGAATTTTACAAAGAAAACGGAATCACGCATTTAACGCTCCTGCCTTATCATAATTTGGGTTCGGCAAAGAAGAGAAACCTCGGGCAGAAGCCTGCGGATTTCGTAACACCTTCCGATGATTACGTAGATAAGATAAAAAAATTTTTTGAGGAAGAAGCGGGAATGCTGGTAGAGGTTTTGGGAAAAACAAAATAAATGCTTTTAGAAAACAATGAAGCTCGGCGACATTGGACATCAACCGGTCCTTTGCACCGAGCTTTGTTGTTTTATATGAGTTGATATTTCACCAGGAAGCTTGCCGCATGGATAATGTCAGGCAGCAGCTTTACTGCGGCACGGGAAAGGAAAATGCTCTGCGGGCCTTTTTCCTTGAGGTTGTATGCGATGAGGAACGTGAGGGTACGCGGATTTGCGACATTTCTGATATTTGTCAGGAGCTCCTTCGGAGATTGTAAGGAGAAAACATCGCCGTACTTATCCAAAGCTTCCTTCGCCTCGTGATTGGATGTACGGGCGGCATCGGAAATTTTTTCGAGGAATATTTCGTTGGTGTACAGCACAAGCGGATCAAGCTCGAAAATCTTTGCACAGGCATCGGCCTCTTTTAATATTGTCTTAGGGAATGTGCCTTTTGCAAAAGAAAAATAAGTACCGTCGATAAGACCGAGGGCTTTCATCGCGTCAAGGTATCCAAGACGCAGGATACGCTTGGAATTAGCCTTGTCGAAGATCAGGATGCTGCCAAGATCCCACTTCGGTTCTATATATACAAGATTCGGTGCCGTTTCGAGGGTTTCGTGTCTTACGACGCCCATGCCCTTAAGATTGACGGCTATGACATGAGTTGCGCCTTTTTTGACCGCCATCTCAACGGGGATTTCATCTGCATATCCGCCGTCGATATAATCCACACCATCTATCTCGCAGCTGTGTATTGCCGGGAAAGCCGAGGCACTTGCGATAATAAAATCAATCATTTTGCCGCTTGGGATATCTTCCTTATAAAGATAATGTGCATCAAAGGTCGGAAGCGAGACAACCGGAATCCCGTATACCATAGGCGAGTTTCGTACCACGTCTTCATCAATATACTTGGTGAGAAGTCCTTTCAGCCCGGATGTTCCCGCACCGTGATTGAATACAATTTCGCGAGCATATTCGATCGGCTGGCTTCCTTCCGGCACATCAAAGACCATGTGCGTTTCGAGCTCACGCCAAAGCTGTGCGGTAAGCTCGACATTTCCCTGCACAACCATTGCGGCGTTGATGGCTCCGACTGAGCAGCCTGTTACAATATCAATTTCAATCCCAAGTTCCGTGAGAGCCTGCCACACGCCCGCTTCATACGCGCCGCGGGAACCGCCGCCACCCAAAACAAGAGCAACTTTTTTCTGTTTTTTTGATCTCATAGCCATAATCTCCTTCACTTTTCACTACCAAAATTTTATCATAAATGGTATACTGTAATCAAGAAAAACCAAAAAATCGGAGGCATACGAATGGATAAGCGATTAAAAGAGATAATAGATAACAGTGGTAATGTGGTCTTCTTCGGTGGGGCGGGAGTTTCAACCGAAAGCAATATACCCGACTTTCGTTCCGAAAAGGGCTTGTACAACGCACAGCAGCAATACGGAAGAAGTCCCGAAGAAATGCTTTCGCACAGCTTCTTCATGCAGCAGCCCGATACTTTCTTTGACTATTACAAAAAGAATTTGATTTACAGAGACGCACAGCCAAACAATGCACACAAGGCACTTGCGTATCTTGAAAAAGAAGGCAGACTCAAGGCTGTAATCACACAAAACATTGACGGCCTTCATCAAAAAGCCGGAAGCAAAAAAGTATACGAACTTCATGGCTCGGTTCTTCGCAATCATTGTATGGATTGCAGGGAATTCTATGACACGGATTTCATCATGGATGAGGCAAACTGCAGAGGAAATATTCCGATCTGCCCGAAATGCGGCGGCATCATCAAACCGGACGTCGTTCTTTACGAAGAAGCGCTGGACGAGGCCTGCATGATGGGAGCAATCAATGCGATTGAGAAGGCAGATACCATGATTATAGGAGGAACTTCGCTGGTTGTTTATCCGGCAGCGGGTTTGATTCGCTATTTTCGTGGTAAGAAATTGGTACTGATAAACAAACAGCCTACCCCGTATGACGGCAAGGCTGACTTGGTAATTAATGACGCAATCGGGAAAGTTATGGAGGTAGAATAAAATGGCAGGATTGTTTAACAGATTGAAACAGCTTAAGATAGAAAGAGATGATGCAATTTTTGTGGCGATTGACTTTCAGGAAAGACTTTTGCCGGCAATGCATGACTGCGAACAACTTGAAGCGCGTGTTGTCAAGCTTGTAAAGGGAATGCGCGAGCTTGGCATTCCGATGATTGTAACGCAGCAGTATACGAAGGGACTTGGCCCAACGGTGCCATCAATCGCAGAGGCAATCGGAGACTTTACACCGGTTGAAAAAACTTCCTTCAGCTGCCTGGGCGAAAACACTTTCGTCGAAGCGATCGAGGCAAGCGACAAGGGAACCGTAATCCTGGCAGGCATTGAAGCACATATCTGCGTGGAGCAGACGGCAATTGATCTTCTCCGGGATGGCTACGAGGTAGCTTTGGTAACTGACTGTGTGCAGTCCAGAGATCCGAAGAATAAAGAAATTACATTGCAGAGGCTTGCACAGGCAGGCGTAATTTTGACAAGTTTTGAAAGCGTATTGTATGAACTTCTGGGAGGTGCTAAGGCACCGGAGTTTAAGGCAATTTCTGCACTTGTAAAATAAGAAAAAACGAAAGGGAATTACAGAATACGTAAGGCATGATATTTGAGAGAACTTTTGATAATTTGTCCGAGGAGGACATCAACCTACTAAATTCGTACTTTGACGGATATGATTATAAATCCTCAGGACATACATTCATAGCAAATTATATGTGGAGAAACACACATAAGATCAGCTGGCAGATAATCGGGGACTACCTTTGCATAGGTGCTCTCGGCGAGCTGGATCCGGAGGAAGACAAAAGATATTTTATGTCTTTTCCTCTGACAAGGACCGGTTCCTATGACGTAGAGTCCCTCCGCGAAACGCTCCTTGAGGCGAAAAAATTGTTTCATGCCAAGGGGCAGGACTTATATTTGAGTTTGATTCCGAAATCGCTTGTGCCATACCTCGAAGAGTGTTTTCCCGGAAAAGTTTTCGTCGAACATGACAGAGATGAGGACGATTATATTTACCTGAAAGAGGACCTGATCAATCTGAGCGGGCGCAAGCTCCATCAGAAAAAGAATCATTTAAACTTTTTCCTCAAGAATTACGAGTTTGCGTATGAAGAGGCGAAACCCGAAGATGCCGGAGAAATCATGGCATACATTGAAAGCAAGAATGAATACAAGCTCGGAGAAACGCCGGAAGAATGGAAAGAAATCCTTGAAATGGAAACGGAAGCGATACGGGAACTGCTTAAGTTCCTCGGAAAGGGGCTTTTGTCAGGTGTTATTCGTATCGACGGCAGAATCGAAGCTGTAACGCTTGGCGAATTTGCGAAAACAAACAGCAAAGAGACCGTCTTGGTGCATGTGGAAAAGGCCGACGACAGAATCAGAGGGCTTTATCAGGCAATCAACAATGAATTTTGCAGACGGCTTCCGGAGGAAACGATTTATGTGAATCGTGAAGAGGACATGGGCCTTCAGAATCTCAGACAGACCAAACTTTCCTACAAACCGGTGATGATGGGAGAAAAGTATTTTGCCATAATCCGGTAAGTTGTTAAATAAACTACTTTTGCGCCAGACCTTGCATTTTTCAGGCGGTATGGTAATATATACAGTAGATGTATTTCAAAAAATACAAGGGTTTTGTTAAATTTTTAACCAAAACTTCTTGATTTTTGTGTTATTGTGTGATTAAATAGAACTGCATACGAAAAGAGACTTAGTATGCGGTGAAAAGAAACATAAAGTCTTAAGGAGGATACATAAAAATGAGAGAAGTTGTAATTGTAAGTGCAGCAAGAACACCAATCGGA
The DNA here is from genome assembly GCA_022764365.1 of Bacillota bacterium. Taxonomy (GTDB): domain Bacteria; phylum Bacillota; class Clostridia; order Peptostreptococcales; family Anaerovoracaceae; genus CAG-238. Next base: position 7,629 of record JALERA010000077.1, on the reverse strand, counting down.
AGCTTTGGCGGTTCCTTAAAGGGAATCCCTACAAGAAAATTAGGCGCTATCGCTATCAAGGCTGCTGTTGAAAGAGCAGGAATCAAGCCTGAAATGGTTGAAGAAGTTATCATGGGTGCTGTTCTTCAGGGCGGATTAGGTCAGAACGTTGCAAGACAGATGACACTTGATGCAGGTCTTCCGATCGAAGTTCCTGCAATGACAATTAACAAAGTTTGCGGTTCCGGATTAAGAGCTGTTGAACTTGCTGCTCAGATCATCAAAGCAGGTGATGCTGACATCGTAGTTGCAGGTGGTGCAGAAAACATGTCCGCTACAGCTTATGCTATGCCGGCTGCAAGATGGGGCGCAAGAATGAACAACGCTCAGATGGTTGACATGATGGTTAACGACGGCCTTTGGGACGCATTCAACGGATATCACATGGGTATCACTGCTGAAAACGTTGCTGAACAGTGGGGAATCACAAGAGAAGAATTAGACGAATTCTCCGTAATCTCCCAGAACAGAGCTGAAGAAGCAATCAAGGCAGGCAAGTTCAAAGATGAAATCGTTCCGGTTGAAATTCCGCAGAGAAAGGGTGATCCAATCATCTTCGATACAGACGAATTCCCTAAATTCGGAACTACAATGGATAAAGTTGCTAAATTAAAACCGGCATTCAAAAAAGACGGTATCGTTACAGCTGCTAACGCTTCCGGTATCAACGATGCAGGCGCTGCAGTAGTAGTAATGAGCAAGGAAAAGGCTGACGAATTAGGAATCAAGCCGCTTTGCACAATCAAATCCTATGCTTCCGCAGGTGTAGATCCATCCATCATGGGTGTTGGTCCTGTTCCTGCTTCCGAAAAAGCATTAAAGAAGGCTGGTCTTACAGTTGCTGATATGGACTTAGTAGAAGCAAACGAAGCTTTCGCAGCTCAGTCCCTCGCAGTAAGAAAAGACTTAGGATTAGATCCTGAAAAGACAAACGTAAACGGCGGAGCTATCGCTATCGGACACCCAATCGGAGCTTCCGGCTGCAGAATCTTAATCTCCCTGATTTACGAAATGATGAAGAGAGACTCCAAGTACGGTCTTGCTACATTATGTATCGGCGGCGGTATGGGAACAGCATTAGTAGTTGAAAGATAATTGCTCGCACGAATAATTACGAAATGAAGGATATCAAGGCACCTCGCAAGGGGTGCCTTGAGTTTTAGAGGTAAGCGAAATGAAAACAAAGATAGAAAAAACGAACGCGATGAGAAGACTCGACGCGCTGAAAATTAAATATAAGGAGCACACTTATACGGATACGGCCGCAATCAGTGGCGTGGAGGTTGCCGAGGTACTGAACCAAGAGCCTGGAAGAGTGTTTAAAACACTTGTTACGCAGGGGAAAAGCAAGAATTATTATGTTTTCATGGTTCCGGTGGCAGAAGAACTGGACTTAAAGAAGGCGGCGAAAGCGGTCGGAGAGAAGTCGATTGAGATGATAAAATCAAAAGAACTGCTGCCGCTCACGGGATATATTCACGGCGGATGCAGTCCGATTGGAATGAAGAAATTCTTTACGACGACGATACACAAAACCGCCGCTGATTACGAAACGATTTTCTTCAGCGGCGGTCGTATTGGTTTTCAGATTGAACTTGCTTTCAGCGATTTGCAAAAGGCAATTAAAATTCAGACAGCGGATATTATCTCTTCAGATATTCTTCCAGAGTAATGCCCTGCTCTGTGATTTCCTCAGCGGCATCAACACCGACATAGCGCAGATGCCAAGGCTCATAATCGTAGCCTGTAATGTCGGTTTTGCCTTTCGGGTAACGGATGATGAAGCCGTATTCTGCGCAGTGCTTGTTAATCCATTTGCCTTCGGAAGTTTTCGCGAAGTCCTGCGTGAGCGTCCAGCCTGTGGATTTCGTTACGAGGTCGATGGCATAACCCGTGTGGTGCTCGCTTCTGCCCGGATATGCGGAGCGGATGTCGCGGAGCTTCTTGCCCATGGTGTTCAGATAGTTGTTGTAAAGCCATTTCTGCGTGCTGTAGGTACGGTATGCAGAGCAGATTTTGAAACGGATGCCGTCAGCTTTGGCGGCTTTTCTCATTTTTTTGAAGGCTTTGTAAGCGTCAGCCTTCATTTCCAGTCCCTGATTTGTCGTGTAGCTGCCTTTGATTGCAACCATATCGGTCGGCTTGTAGTTCTTCGATACGGCGTGGAGCTTGTTTACGAGAACGAGCACATCGCCCTTATCTTTCTTCAGAAGGTCGAGCTTATCCGGCAGACCGTACATGTCGAAGGATTCCCAAGGAGCTTCCTTATCGTATTTTTTTTTCTTGGTTGTCGAACTTTTTTTCGTTGTTTTCGTTGCGGCAACGGTGGTAATTTCGTTATCACCGGAATCTGTGATTGCCGCAGATGCTGCGGCTGTGGAAGCCGGTTTGGATTTATCCTGGCAGCCACATATAAATATAACGGCCGTAGCGCAAAGCACTAAGGCCAATAGCATGAACAATTTTTTCTTCCTCACTTTCGGTATTCCTCCTATATGTATATTAACTTTAGTATACTTTATTTCCGCAATTTAGTCAAATGGGCATTTTTTGCTGGATAAATGGCTTAAATAGTGATATTATATAGAATAGAATATTTTTTGAGAGGAAAAAACTATGGGAGAAACCAATTTTATTCACAACATTATTGAAAAAGACTTAGAAAGTCACAAATACGGGGATAAGGTGTGCACGCGTTTTCCGCCGGAGCCGAACGGCTACCTGCATATCGGACACGCGAAATCCATCTGCCTGAACTTTTCCACGGCGGCGAAGTACGGTGGCACCTGCAACCTCAGATATGACGACACGAACCCGGTAAAAGAGGATGTTGAATACATCAACTCCATTGAAGAAGATGTGAAATGGCTTGGTTTCCGGTGGGATAAGAGACTCTGGGCGTCCGATTATTTCGACAAAATGTACGAAGCGGCGCTTGAACTGATAAAGAAGGGCAAAGCCTATGTCTGCGACCTTACGCCTGAGGAAATCAAGGAGTACAGAGGTACGCTCACACAGCCGGGCAAAGAGAGCCCTTACAGAAACAGAAGCGTAGAGGAAAATCTTGCGCTTTTCGAGGAAATGAAGGAAGGCAGATATGCGGACGGCGAAAAGGTGCTCAGAGCGAAGATTGACATGGCATCGCCGAATATCAATATGAGAGACCCGATTATTTACCGTATCGCGCATGCGACTCACCATAACACAGGGGACAAGTGGTGCATTTACCCGATGTACGACTTCGCGCACCCGATTGAAGATGCGATTGAAGGAATCACGCATTCCATCTGTACGCTTGAGTTCGAGGACCACAGACCGCTTTACGACTGGGTTCTTGCGGAAGTTGGCTGGTGGAGCGCTCCTCCGCAGCAGATTGAGTTTGCGAGACTGAACCTGACGAATACGGTAATGTCGAAGAGATATTTGAAGAGACTTGTGGACGACGGCGTGGTTGACGGCTGGGATGATCCGAGAATGCCGACCATTGCGGGAATCCGCCGCAGAGGATATACACCGGAGGCAATCCGCAGATTTTGCGAGGAAATCGGTGTTTCCAAAGCAAACAGCACGGTTGATGTTTCCCTGCTGGAGCACTGCGTGCGTGACGACCTCAAGGAAAAGGTTGAGACGAGAAACGTTGTTTTCGACCCGATTAAGGTTGTTATTACGAACTATCCTGAGGGACAGAGCGAGCTTTGCGAAGTGGAAAACAATCCGGCAGTACCGGAAATGGGCGTTCGCGACATTCCGTTCTCAAGAGAAATCTGGGTGGACGGCGAGGACTTCATGGAAGTGCCCGCAAAGAAGTATTTCAGACTTTTCCCGGGCAACGAAGTCCGTCTGAAAGGTGCATATTTCATCACCTGTCAGGAAGCAGTAAAGAACGAAGACGGCTCGATTAAAGAGCTGCACTGCACATACGACCCGGAGACCAAGTCCGGAAGCGGATTTGAGGGACGCAAAGTCAAGGGTACGATTCACTTCGTAGACGCGGCGACTGCAGTTCCGATTAAGATTCGCCAGTTCGACTATCTTATGAGCGAAGGCGAGGACGGCAAAATGGTGGCAAACGAAGACACGATGCGTGAAATCGTATGCTATGCAGAGCCGAAGGTGCTTGAGGCTGAGCCGGGAGAAAGATTCCAGTTCTTCAGACATGGATATTTCGTGGCGGACTCGAAGCTTTACAGAAAAGAAAATCCGGTGTTCAACGAGATTATCGGTCTTAAGAGCAGCTGGAAAAAATAAATATTAATAATGGTTATCGTGTGCTTGTAAGAAAGGATGTTTGAAATGAGAAAGCTTTTGAAGAAGGCTGCCTGCCTGTTTTTGGCGGCGGCAGTGATGACAGCTTTCCTGCCGGAAGGCTTCGGGCTTGGGTTTGGCGGTGCAGAGACCGCGCAGGCGGCGAGCGTGAAATCGATTTCGAGTGCTTCGACTCTTCGAAAAGCGCTGACTTCCGCTGAAGGAGGCTCGTACAAGTTGACTGCGGACATCAAGGGATTAACCAAAGCGATTGTCATGCGGAGCAAAACCAAGAGTCTTGACTTAAACGGACATACCATCAAAGGGAATGTCGGGATTGACGCTTTGATTACGGTCGAGGGCGGCAGGCTGACGATTTCCGACAGCAAGGGCGGCGGTCTTGTTCGAAACACGGGAAGCCGTGGGGCAATCAGTGTTCTCGGTTCCACGAAAACGACCGTCAAAATCAGCGGCGGTACTTTCAGCAGCGTATATAGCTGCTGCGATGTGACAGGCGGCAGACTTTTGATCAGCGGAGGAACTTTCAAATCCGAAAAATCCTGCGCTGTGGCGGGCTATTCCGGACTCTACAGTTCCGAAATCCAAATCTCGAGCGGCAGTTTCACGGGATATGATGCGCTCTCTGTGCAGGGCGATTTGGATCTGACGGTGACGGGCGGAACCTATAAAGGCAGCCACGCGGATCTTACGGTTTACGACACTTTCTGCGGTAAAATGAACGTTGACAAAAGCCTTTTTGCAAACATCTGGGACGATACTCCGGCGGGGCACGGTGTTTATGAAACGGAATTCAAACGCGTTCCCGTGACTTACACGGAGGGCATGACAGTCAGCGATGCGGATACTTTGTATTCGGTGTACATGCATGCGAAGGAAAATCTGCTTCCGAAGCTTAAAATTGTCACGACCGAGCATTTGTATGAGGTTTTAAATGTATATTCCTTAAAATGGGGCGATTCCGTCAGCACACAGATGAACACGGCAATTGAAGAAGATGTCGCAAAGATCGATGTGGATTTCAAATACGGCACGGAATATCAGGTTGAGCGGCTGATTCTCAATCCCGCTGTGAAATCGAACGCTTCGGCGAAGGCGGTGAAGTATTACAAGAAGATTTGCAGCATTACAAAAACCGCGACGAAAGGCTGTAAGACCAAAAAGGAAAAGGTCAAAGGCATCAATAAATACATCGTGCGCAGCTATTCGTATGATTACAAATACCGGAAAGCATCTTACAGCTTCCTCGGGCTTTTGGACAATAAGAAGGCTGTGTGTCAGGGCTTCGCAGGGCTTTTCCGTCTAATGTGCATACGGGCGGGAATTGAAACGGAATCGATTGGTGGCATGGCAACCTCCGGTCCGGGCAAAACAGATTTTGAGCCGCATATGTGGAACCGCAGCAAAATCGGAAGCAAATGGTACTACACGGATGTGACCTACAACGAAGGTACCGGAACTAACAAATTCCTCCTCCTGAGCGAAAAGAGCTTTTATGGGAAGGGATATCATTATTAAAAATTATACTTGTGTGAAAACCCATCGTCCATTCGGTGGGTTTCTTTTTGCATATTTTTTCATTTATCCTGTCACAAATTCTATGGTATAGTGTTTAGTAAGCAGAAGGGGAGAACGGCAGATGAATAAAGGCGATTTTGTCGTACAAACCTTCGGGGAGCTTCCTTTCGTGGGCGAACCGCGTAATCCGAAATGATTTTCTGAATTCGATTCGAGCAGAAAAATATCGCGCGGACAACGAGCCGGAGACGGTGGATTTAGACCGCCTGATTGAAAAAAGAGTGAAACAGATGATGGTTCGGACTTCACTGAAAGTCGTGCTGGCTGTTTTGCTCATTGCCTCTCTGATTTTTCTCGGCGTGAATCCGATTATGAATCTGTGCAATACAAATCCGATTAAGGCAGACGAGGCTGTATACGATTGGCGAAATTGAGAAAAAAGGATTTGGAAAGTATGAAATCCCGCTGTGCTTAGGTACACGCACGCAGCGGCTTGTTGTAGGGAAAATGAATGCTTCCTTAGAAATGGTACGCGGAGAATTGTCCGTGAAAAGTGACAGCGACGGAGCACTCATGCATACCGCGCATACAACCATTGCAAATGCAGGTGATGCAGGCATCACGGACTTTGCAAAATACAATGACAGTGAGCTTGAAGATTTGCCGGAGCTGCCAAAATCGGCGCGAATTCTGCTTCAGGTACAGCTTCATAAGTCTGTGAAACTTGAGGAGGTGCTTGCGCTTCAAGAGGGAACACTGGAACCTGTGTGGGCGCAGATGGATACAAAAAGCGATGGCTTCATGGGTGGTGTTTCTTTTAAGGGCGCAGTTCTGTACGAAGGTGACAAAGACCGTGCCGATATGAGCGCATCGCAGCTTCGGGAGGTCTATATTAAGAATCTGAAGACACTATCCGAGAATTATGAATTGTGGAACGGGCTGGGAATCAGCTGGGGAAGCTCCTGGGCTCCCGGTGAAGTTGCACTTCGGCATATCAATGATACGCTTGCAGACGCAGAAAATACAGAGACCTTTATGACGAAGAACTTCTACCTCTACGGTTCTCGGGATGATATTATGAAGTACATCGAGGATAATAAAGACGAATTTTGCACAATTGAAGAAGTGCGGCTGTCGGAGCTGGTGAGGTAAAAAATGCAGTTTTTTTGTAACGAAACCCCAGATTGCGCCACTCACTATATGAAAACAAGCTTAAGAAAGGAGGAAAGCTTATGCCATCACAAAATATGGACGAAATTTATCGCCGCCATGCGAAGTCGGTTTATGCTTTTCTTCTTGCAAAAACCGCGGACAGCATGCTTGCAGAGGAGCTGACGCAGGAAACCTTTTATCAGGCGGTGAAGTCGATTGGAAGCTTCAAGGGAGAAAGCAGTGTATCCACTTGGCTGATTGGAATTGCAAATAACGTTTTGCGAGGATATTTTCGCAAGCAGAAGAAACAAGCTGAAGAGGAACTGCCAGACACCGAAATTGCGGCACGCGGCGGAACGTCCACGGAGGATATCGTGCTGAGAAGCATGGATACCATCAGTCTCATGCAGGCGATGCACAGGCTGCCGGAACCTTACCGGGAGGTTTTGCACCTGAGACTGACAGCGGATTTATCTTTTAAGGAAATCGGTCAGATCATGGAGCGCACGGAAAACTGGGCGCGCGTGACTTACTACCGCGGAAAAGAAAAGATTTTGAAGGGGGTTGAAATAGAATGAAAACAAACAAGATACCATGTGCAGTTATCAAAGACCTGCTCCCATCCTATGCGGAGGATTTAACAAGTCCGGAAACGAG
>JALERA010000044.1:0-20741 GCA_022764365.1 Bacillota bacterium | reverse complement strand
CCGGAGATAACTTCTGCGAATGTGTAAGCACCTACATAACCGATAACTGCGTCTTTTGCTTTGATTTCGCCATTGTCGATCATTTCCTGAAGTTTCATTCCTGCAGCAACACCTGCAAGGTAACGTCCTTCATATACGCTTGGGAATGCGTTAACTGTATTTTCTAAAGAATCTCTCTGAGAAGCTTCGTTTGTGAGTCCTGCGAAAATTGTATCCGGATAGTCAGCAGCTACCGTAAGCATTGCCGGTTCCATTCCGTAGGAGTTATTGAACACTGCGATGCATCCCATTTCTGCAAGTTCTCTGTTGTCTGTTGCAACCGGGTCACCTTCCGGATGGTTGTATGTATAAGTCCATTCAATGTTGATGCCCTTTGCAGCAAGCTGTTCCTTCGCTGCGTCAGCTGCCATGTAGAAGTTTCTGTCGTATGCAGCGTTTTCGTCACCGATACATACCATACCAACTTTGTAAACCTCACCGTCAGTCTTGCTTTCGTTGTTTCCGCAAGCTGCAAGTGAGAAAATCATTACCATTACGAGTAAAACACTTAAAACTTTTTTCATTTTTCTCTTCTCCTCTTTGAAATCATATCCGTCATTTTATATACAAAATTTCCTTTTGCACCTAGATTATAAGTCCGCAAATTTTAGAAAACAATAGAAAATACGAATATTTCTTTACTATTTCTTCAATAAAAAAATCAATGTTCGTGTTATCCCGAACATTAATTTATGTTTTAATATTTTATGTTCGATTATGCGAATGTAATCTCGCCATTCTCAAGCCGGGAAACAGATGCTAAAGTTTCGACTCTGTATCCCTGATCCTCAAGCAGCGATTTGCCGCCCTGAAAATCCTTGCTGATAACGATTCCGACGCCGGCAACCTCTGCGCCCGCTTCCTCGATGATCTTGCAAAGAGCCAGGGATGCTTCCCCGTGCGCAAGGAAGTCATCGATGATAAGGACTTTTTCGCCCTTCTCAAGGTGCTTCTTTGAAACTCTAAGCATGTTGCTCGTTTGTTTCGTAAAAGAAAAAGCCTCCGCAGTATAGCAGTCATCGGTCATCGTGTTCGGAGCCGCCTTTTTCGCAAACACAACCGGAGCGAATCCGAAGTAGCGTGCCGCCACAACCGCAATTGCAATTCCGCTTGCTTCCACGGTGAGGATTTTGTCCACCTGTACTCCCGCAAACTTTCTTCCGAACTCTGCGCCGATTTCATCCATGAATTCCGTGTCTATTTTGTGATTGATGAAGCCGTCCACATTGATTCTGTCCGAACCGAGTGCCACGCCTTCTTTTAATATTCTTTGTTTTAGTGCTTCCATTTGTTATCCTCGTTATTCTGCGGGCTCTTCACAGGTTTTCATCGCTTCCAATGTTTCGTTTAAAAGTTCGTCAAGTTCCCAGCCGAGCATTTCCGCACCTTTCTTGATGACTTCCCTGTCGCAGCCTGCTGCAAAATGTTTGTCTTTAAATTTTTTCTTTAAGGATTTGAGTTCCATGTCCTGCACGCTCTTTGACGGTCTCATAAGTGCGGCTGCACCGATCAGTCCGGTAAGTTCGTCGCATGCGAAGAGCACCTTTTCCATTTCTTTTTCCGGCGCTACATCTACGCAAAGGCCGTATCCGTGAGACACAATCGCGTGAATCATATCCTCCTCCACGCCTGCTTCACGCAGAAGTTCGGGTGCTTTCTTGCAGTGTTCTTCCGGCCACATCTCAAAGTCGATGTCGTGCAGAAGACCGACAATGCCCCAAAACTCTTCTTCATCTCCATAGCCTAACTTCTTTGCGAAGTAACGCATCGTTCCTTCGACCATTCTGCCGTGGTGAAGATGAAATTCTTCCTTATTATACTTTTTCAGTAATTCATATGCTTCTTCTCTTGTTATCATATCCGTTTCTCCCCTCACTGTTCTTTAATTGTCTTGCGCTTTTAACCGTCTTTCATTGCGCTCTTCCTTAGACGGAAGCTGTGCTATAATTACCGCTGCGAAAATAACCGCACATCCGATAAGTTCTCTCGGTGACATGGATTCGTGCAGGATAATTGCGCCGGAAATGACTGCAAATACAGACTCTAAGCTCATAAGAAGCGATGCGACCGTCGGCTCTGCATCCTTCTGCGCTACAATCTGAAGTGTATATCCTACGCCGCTGGAAAGTACGCCTGCATATAAAATCGGCAGCCAGCAATCCAAAATTGCATCAATTTTCGGCTCTTCGAAGATAAACATTCCGATAATGCCGATGGTGCCTGAAACGAGGAATTGTATGCAGGACATCTTAACCCCGTCAACCTTCGGTGCAAAATAGTCGATGACCAAAATATGTACGGAAAATCCCACTGCACAAAGCAGTACAAGCGTATCGCCGAACTGCAGCTTAAACGATGCATCGGTCATGCACAGGAGATAAAGTCCCGTCGCTCCCATCAAAACGCAGAGCCAGATAATCGGTCTGACTTTCTTCCTAAGAACAACCGAAAAAATCGGAACCATAACAACATAGAGAGTCGTAATAAATCCCGCTTTGCCCGCGGTCGTGTAGCTTACGCCGTATTGCTGAAGCGTAGATGCCACGAAAAGTGCCAGGCCGCAGCAAATTCCTCCAATAAGGAGAAGTTTCTTTTCGGCCGCCGCCTCTTCAGGTGTCTTCTTTACCTCTGTCTTCGCTTCGTTTTTATCCAAAACCAAAATCACCGGTATCAGTGCCAAACCACCGATAAATGTACGGATTCCTCCGTATGTCAAAGGCCCGATATAGTCCATTCCGCTCTTCTGCGCCACAAACGCCGAGCCCCAGATTGCCGCCGTTATCAGCAGCAGAATATTGCTTCGCATTTTCTTGCTCATTGTACCAATTCCTTTTCTTCTGAATATTCTCTGTTAATATCTCATTTTAACAAAAAATCCCTTAGCTTTCAAGAGAATCAAAGGAAAATTCGCTTTCACAAAATTTTTATAAAAAGCCCAAATCGCATCCCTTTTATTTTCCGCTCCGGTATGATAAAATGTAGGCATTAAAATCAACGGTATATTTAGGAATCTTTATGAAAAACAAACTTTTTATCGCAACTTTTTCCGAAGATGCGCTGAATGTCGCCAAAGACTTCGGCGTCGGTTTGGAAATCAATCATACTTGCATATCGGAAGACCTCGACCCTTCCAATCGTCGGAATCTTCTCGCACAAATTCGCAGCGACATTGCCGCTGCTGAGGTTCCCGACACATCCGGGCTTTTTCTGCACGGGCCGTTTACGGAAATTCACCCGGCGGCAATCGATTACCGCGCAAGGCAGCTGGGGATGGAAAGACTAAACGAGGCCTACGAAGCTGCCGCCGCCTTGGGTGTCAATCGGATGGTGGTTCACACCGGCTGGCTTCCGTTTATCTACTTCAAAGGGTGGCAGGAAGAAAAGGGTGCCGAATTCTGGCAAAACTTTATGCGAGATAAGTCTTCGGATTTTCGGATTTATGTGGAAAACGTGCTTGAGGACGAGCCGTATATGATGCTCGATATGATGAAGCAAATCGACAATCCAGCCATCAAGCTCTGCCTCGATATCGGACACGCCAATGCGACAACTCCGCCGGAGCTTCCGGTCGAGAAATGGATTGAAGTTCTGGGCCCGCATATCGGACATTTCCATCTTCATAACAATGACGGCACCGGTGACAGCCACAGTGCGTTTGACCGCGGCAGCATGGATATGGCCCATGTTTTGAGCACCATAAACGAATTCTGCGCACCGGAAACCACCTTAACAATCGAAGCCCGCGACGCTCGTGCATGTCTGGAATGGCTGCGCAGCGGCGGATATATATAATTTTCGAAAGGATTTTGACACAATGAATACAGCAATCGAAACGATTCTAAAAGAAATTGAAAAAAAAGGCAGCCTGCATGACTCGGCAATAAAAGAAGCCTCTGCGCGTCAGGAGGTTCTTGCAAAACCTACCGGAGCGCTCGGAACGCTTGAGGAAATTTCAATCAAACTTGCAGGCATCACCGGAGAGGTCAAAAACGATGTTACCCGCCAAGCTGTCGTTATAATGAGCGCAGATAACGGTGTGGTTGAGGAAGGTGTTGCGTCAGCTCCGCAGTCGGTTACGCTGTCGCAGACGATTAACTTCACTCGTCATTTTACCGGAGTAAGCGCTCTCGCTCAGTATTTTGGCATTGACCTTCTGGTCTGCGATATGGGCGTTAAAATGGAAATCCCGGATGTTTTCTACACAGATAAGATGGAGTTTGTCTCCGGCGCGGAAAAAACGCACGGCAAATTCGCAGGCAAGATTGTCAACCGCTCACTTGGACGCGGAACCGCAAACCTTGCAAAAGGTCCTGCCATGAGCATGGAGCAATGTGAAAAGGCATTCCTCACAGGCATTGAAGCCGCGAAGGCTGTCAAAGCTGCAGGCTATCAGGTTTTCGGTGTCGGCGAAATGGGCATCGGAAACACGACGACCAGCGCATGTGTGCTTTCGGCTTTGACGGGAACCTCTGCGGAAACAGTCGTAGGGCGCGGCGGCGGTCTCAATGACGAAGGGCTTTCGAAGAAAATACATATCGTAGAAGAGGCGGTTTCCAAGCTGAAAAACGCTTCCGTATTTGAGATTCTGGCTGCAGTCGGCGGCTTTGATATCTGCTCGATGGCCGGTGCCTTCGTGGGTGCCGCATATTACAGGCTTCCGGTTGTAATTGACGGATATATTTCTGCGGTTGCCGCACTGGCAGCGGCTCGGATTGCACCGAACACGGTAAATTTTATGTTCGGTTCTCATCAAAGCACCGAGCCGGGTTATCTTATTGCAATGAACGAGCTTGACATCAAGCCGCTTTTCAACCTCGGCATGCGCCTTGGCGAAGGCAGCGGCTGCCCGATCAGCTTCAAAATTATCGAGGCTGCAACCGCAGCGATGAACGGCATGGCAACCTTCGCAGAAGGCTCGATTGACGCGGACTATTTAGACGAACGAAAGAAAGGAAACTTCTTTTAACTATGAATATTTTTATCAGCGGCGGCTGTAAAAACGGAAAATCCTATCACGCACAGGAGCTTGCCCGCAGCATGGCGCAGGAAAACAATTTGCCGCTTTACTATCTCGCAACGATGATCCCGCATGACGAAGAAGATGATGCCCGCATTCGCCGCCACCTTTCCGAACGCGAGGGCTGGGGTTTTGATACGATTGAGCAAGGTATAAATATTTGCGGGGCATTAAATGCGAAGACTGTTTCCGGCAAAGAGGTTGACCCGAAGGGTGTTTTTCTGCTCGACAGCGTAACGGCACTCTTATCGAACGAGATGTTTACGGAAACGGGCGAAGTTGACTTTGAGGCACCTTGCAGACTTGAGCAAGAGCTCGTGGAATTTGCCCGCAAAACGGGAAACACCGTTTTCGTTTCGGATTACATATACTCTGACAGCTTTGCGTTTGATGATTTCACAGAACCCTACCGCAAGGGGCTGGCGCTTCTTGACAGAAGCCTTGCATGCGTCTGCGACAGGGTTGTAGAAGTGTCATACGGATTCAAACATATCTATAAATGAGAAAGGAGTCGCGGCTTCGGCACGCGAAAAATCAAATGAAATATCTTACCGGATTTATGATGGCATGGGGTAATTTCTGCTCCCTGCCCTGCCCGGCAAAGCGCTGGGACGAAAACTACAGAAGCCTCATGCTTGGCTTCCTGCCTTTCATCGGACTTGTTATCGGAATTATTTGGAGCGCCGTATATTTCGGACTTGTATATGTCGGCTTTCCGTTCTTTGTGGTTGCTTTTTTAATCACCTTTGTGCCGTTTGCACTCTGTGGCTTCATGCACATGGACGGTTTCATGGACTGCTGCGATGCAATCATGTCAAGGCGTCCGCTTGAGCAGAGACAGCTCATATTGAAGGACAGCAACACAGGGGCATTCGCCGTTGTCGGAATGATTTTCTTCGTCCTCGGATACTTTTGTTTCCTGTCAACCGCAGTAACGACCGGGGTTGACTTCGCTAACATGGTTATGATTGTGGTTATGAGCCGGTCTGTTTCCGGGCTTCATGTGCTTATCTGCAAGCCGATGGGGCAGAGCCAGTATGCTATGCTCCATGATGCAGAGCAGCCGGAAGAGAATCTGCCGGAAGAAGAGCCCGCTGAGGAAAGCATGACGGAAGAGGGCTGCACGGAACTTGTCGCATGTGATTCCGTCGAAACAGCGAGCAAGAAGGCTTCCGTAAAATCCGGCGTCATACTTCTCCTTGTGCTCCTTGCAGTTATTACAGCTCTTGCATTTTGGTGTTCAAGTCTGTGGCTTGCAACCTTGATTGTCAGTGCGGCGACAGCACTCGGAAGCCTCATATCCATTCAATATGCAAAGAAAAATCTTGGCGGCATGAGCGGTGACATCGCAGGGTTCGGTATCCTTTGGGGCGAGCTTATCGGTGTATTTGCTCTCGTTTTGTGCTGATTCGGAGGGAAGATCATGATTTTAATTTTCGGCGGTGCCTATCAAGGAAAACTTGAATATGCAAAAGAACATTGGAATTTCAACGACGATGATGTTTTTTTCTGTGAAGAAAATCTCACCATCGACCTTTCAAAAAAAGTAATCTGCGGGCTTGAAAAGTTTGTATATGCCTGCGCATGCAAGGGCGTCAAGACAAAAGATGTTTTGGCGGAATACGGTGTGCCCCTTGATGACAAAATATTTATTGCCGATGATATTTCGCAGGGAGTGGTTCCCATTGAGCCTGACAGACGTGCATGGCGGGAAAGCGTCGGCAGAACGCTCCTGTGGCTCGGCAAAAATGCGGATGAAGTCCACCGTGTTTTTTGTGGGCTTGGTCAGAGACTGAAATAATTAACCTTTAAGGAGACAATTTATGAAGTCATATATACATTTTATAAGACATGGCATTACGGAAGGCAATCTGAAGGGGTGGTATTACGGAAGCCTGGATGTTCCGCTTGCTCCGGAGGGCTTTGCAAAGCTTGAAGAGCTGAAATCTCAGAACATCTACCCATCCGCATCCGGTGCGGACTGCTACACATCGGGGCTGCTTCGAACCGAACAAACCTTCACTGCCATCTACGGAGACCTCCCGCACGAAGCGCTTCCGCTCCTCAAGGAAATGAACTTCGGTGCTTGGGAGGGAATGAGTTTTAAAGAAATCGAAGCCGCGGACACACATCGCGACGCTTTTGACGAGTGGATAAACACCGGGAGTGACGAAACGCATTTCACTTTCCCCGGCGGTGATTCAATAAACAGTTTTTACGCACGGATCAGAAAAGGAATCAAAGATCTCCTCGGAAGGCAGCGTCTCAAGGAACTTTCCTGCCGCCACAACGGCAAGGATGCGGTTTCCATAGTCGTTTGCCACGGAGGCGTTATCGCTGCGGCGATGGAAGACTTTTTCCCGGGAGAAAAAGATAATTTCTGGAAATGGATTCCCGAACCGGGTCACGGATATACGGTTTATCTTGAAAACGGCAAGGCCGTCTCATATAAGTCATTTTGATGAAAAAGGAGGTACCCTATGATTTTCCCTTTGGAGAGATACTTAAAAGACCTTGAGTACATCGTAAACATCGACAGCGGAAGTGCCGATATCGACGGCAATGCGAAAGTCGCTTCTTTTTTCGAGGAAAGATTTAAGGAACTCGGGCTCGAAACAGAGCATCACAGAGTCGGAAAGCTTCTTCGTCCGGTGGTGATTGCCACGACACCTCACAAAGGTTCAAGCATTCCCGGAAAGGACTATGAATTCTACCTCAGCGGGCACATGGACACGGTCTTCCCGAAAGGCACTGTTGCGGAGCGGCCTTTTAAGCGTGAGGGAAATCGTGTTTTCGGACCCGGATGCGTGGACATGAAGTCCGGCACGCTCCTCATTCTGTATCTCGCAGAATATCTCGTAAAAAATATGCCCGAAGTTTCCTTCATGGTGCTGCTCAACAGCGATGAAGAGCTCGGCTCTCCCGACAGCACGCCTATTATGCGCCAGGAAGCCGCAAAATGCTGCCGTGTTTTCGTATTTGAAGGGCAGCGCAAGCAAGGGCAGTTCGTCATAGAACGAAAGGGTATTGCCAAGTTTGATATCGAGGTGGAGGGCATTGCTTCTCACGCAGGTGCTGCGCCTCAGGAGGGTGTCAGTGCAATCCTTGAGCTGTCAAAGATCGTTGTGGACTTTTCAAAGCTGCAAAAGCTCGATAAAGGCACATCCATAAACGTCGGTCTCATGGAGGGCGGAACGGCTCTGAATGTAATTCCTCCTCATGCAAAGGCGAGAATGGAAGTGCGGTACACTTCGGTCGGTGAATTCAATCGCGTTCTTCGTGCAATAGCCAAAATGCACGAAAATCCACATGCAAGCGGTGCAAAAGTGAAGTTTACACAAATCAGTCACTATTCCCCGCTTGTCATTACGCGTGCAACCAAGCAGATGATGGACGACCTCAAACCTTTGAATCTGCAATATGTGAAGGCCGGAGGCATCTCCGACGCAAACAGACTGGCATGTCTTGGTCTTGCGACCATAGACGGCTGCGGCCCGGGAGGCGGTTTTCCGCACAGCGAAAGGGAGTTCCTTGACCTGGACACAGTACCGGCCCGCTTCGATCAGCTTATCGAAATAATCAAAAAGCTGCCCGCCTCTCCGAATTAACGGAAGCTGCACGGCAGCTTCTTTTTGCCTAAAATTCTTTTTTTTGAAAGATTTTCACGCTGATCAAATACGACAGAACCACAATCAGTATCACTGCCGCAATCACGCCTGCAATGATGAGTTTTACCTGCGCATCCGTAAACACCATGCTCGAAAGATCCGCCTTATCCAGCACTACATATGCCAGCACCGTCGGAATTGCAATCACGCCCATCATTATGAGTCTTGCCTTTTCTGCCCCGAAGTAGGTGAGAAGCGGGATAATGAATGCTCCGAACAAAAGACAGATTCCAAGTGCTGCGGCGCAGACCGCAAGCAGTGCGGGAATATCCACTGCATGCTTATATGCCTGAAGCAAAAGTGCGATTATCGCGCCGACTGCCACACCCGCCGTGCAAAAAATCAGATTCACAAGATACTTTGCACCCACATACTGTTTCACCGAAACAGGCATTGCCATCGCAAACCGCTGCCATCCGTATCTCTCGTCCAAGGTATATGTCGTTACAATCATCGTCGCACACATGATAGCAACCGCCGCAATGATTCCCTCTGTTCCCACCGAAAAAAAGAAGCATGCACTTATGATAATAATCGACATCAACGTACCTTTCAAAAAGCTCTTAATTCCAAATATATCTTTTAACACTAATCCTTTCATATGCTTTTCCCCCTGACATATTCATTCATAATCATATCCACGCCTCCTTCTTCACAAATCTCCCTGCTGCTTTTGGTAAATACTTGTCTGCCCTGATGTATAAAAACAATTTCATCCGCAATTTTTTCGAGATCCGAGCTTATGTGCGAAGAAATAAGAACGGCTTTCTTTCCATCGCTGACGAAGTCCTTGAAATCTTCGAGAATTTCCTCCCTTGCAACCGGATCAAGGCCGCTCGTCGGTTCGTCCAGAATCAAAATTTCCGCGCCGTGGCACAATGCAGTGGCAAGCATCAGATTGACCCTCATGCCTTTTGAATAGTCCTTGATCGGCTTTTTCATATTTATGCCGTATTTATTCAAGAAGGTTTCGTATTTTGCGCTGTCCCAGTCTTTGTATACGCCTGCACATATTTTCCCTGCTTCCTGCGCATTCATCGTCTGATAGAATCCGCTTTCGTCGAGCATCACACCAATCCGATTCTTAAGCGCAATCGGGTTTTGGATAAGCGGCTGTCCCCAAAAAAGAACTTCTCCCGCATTGCTTCGAATCAGTCCGAGTGCTGCTTTCATCAGCGTACTCTTGCCCGCACCGTTTTCGCCGACCAAACCCACGATTTCTCCCGGTTTAATTCTCAAGCTTACATTATCCAGTCGAAAACCTTTGTACTCTTTCGTCAGATTTTCAATTTTCAATACATCCGTACTCTCCATTTTATCATCCCCCTTAGTATTTTCTGCTTAAAATGAAATAGCACACCCAGTAAAGCACGAGCAGCAAGCACATCGCCATCGAGCAAAACAAGCTGAGTTCTTCTTTGCCCATGACCTTAAATACAATCGCGCCGACTGCACCTGTCATCACACTTATGTATCCTGCCCATGCCCAAGCCTTATTTGAGATAAAGCGATTTCTTTCGTCATTGGCGCTTGTGTCAAATTTCTCTCTGAACTCCGAATTGCTGTGATAACGCACCCATCGAGCAGTCTGAAAAAGTCCTATCGCAAGCATCCCGGTTCCCATGCCGCTCCAAAACGAGTCGATTTTGTCAAAGCAGCCAAGCCCAAACAGTACCGCGCCCAGCAAAACCCAAAACAGCGATAAATACATTCTCTTATTCCAATTTCTCATTTCCTGCCTTCTTTCTATTCTTCAAAAATAAAAACTTCCTCAATCGTCATCCCGAAATATTTGGACAACTTATATGCGAGTTCAATCGACGGATTGTACCTGCCGTTCTCGAGCGAGCTGATTGTCTGCCTCGACACGCCCATCACCTTCGCAAGCTCCTCTTGATTGATTCCCCGCACTTTTCTGATTTCTTCAATCCTGTTTTTCATATGTACTCCTTTATGTAAAGCATCCTTTACATTGCTTATTATAGCACTTTGTTTTTAAATGTCAAGCACACTTTACATTTTTTATGCCTGCTATTGAAATTGAAAGCACAAAGTGATAGAACAGATATTAGGACGCATGTGGGCACGGATTTCTGATGTGCCCGCATGCAAAAGAATCGAGGTGGTATGCGGTGAAGCTCTGCATTGTAATGTTCCGAATGGCATAATTCTTAAATTCTAACCATTCGGAGGTAAATAAAATGATAGAAAAATGGAAAATCTACCCTCGTTCGCAGGGAAAATCAACGGTATATCTTCAAAATGTTATTACGGATCCATCGATCGAAGTCGGCGATTACACGATGTACGACGATTTTGTGAATGATCCCCGGGATTTTGAACGGAACAATGTTCTGTACCACTATCCCGAATGCAATCACGATCGGCTCAAAATCGGCAAATTCTGCTCGATTGCCTGCGGCACGAAATTCACCTTTAACGCCGCAAATCATGCACTCGGAAGTCTTTCGACTTACCCATTCCCAATCTTCTTTGAAGAGTGGGGTCTTCCGACAGATGTGGACTCCATTGCACGGGCATGGGATAACAAGGGTGATATTACAGTCGGAAACGATGTCTGGATTGGATACGAGGCTCTCATCCTTGCGGGTGTAACCATCGGCGATGGTGCGATTATCGGAAGCCGCGCCGTAGTAACCAAAGATGTTCCGCCGTACACGATTGTCGGCGGCATTCCCGCTAAGCCGATTCGCAAGCGTTTCGACGATAAAACCATCGCAGAACTGCTAAAGCTGCGCTGGTGGGACTGGGACGAGGAAAAGATTAAGCGAAATCTTGAGGCTATCCAAACCGGAAGACTCAAAGATATCGTCGACTGATTCCATAACTTGTAGAAAGTAAAATTATTTCAAAAACTTGTTTGTTCAACTTGGACAAACAAGTTTTTTTCTTACACCATCGCTGTTAAAAATTCCTCCGTCATCTGCACGCACACTGCGCCGTCGGCCGCTGCGGAAACGACCTGCCTAAGCGGTTTGGTTCGCACATCGCCTACGGCATATACACCCGGGATATTGCATTTTGTATCTTCTCTCGCCACGATATAGCCGTTTGCATCTAATTCGAGCTGCCCTTTTACGAGTTCCGTTTCCGGCTTTCTGCCCACACAGACGAATATTCCTTCGCAGCCGATTATGCTTTCTTCGCCGCTTCCCATATCCTTTACGCGGACAGCGCTCAGCTTATCATCACACAGAAGCTCTGTTACGGTGCTGTTTCGCTTGATTTCTATATTCTCCGTATTCATCAGCGGCGCATGGTAGATTTGCGTTGCCTGCAGCCTCTCGCCACGGTGGATTAAAATTACCTTTCGGCAGATACGGCTCAGGAGCATCGCGTCCCCCGCTGCGGAATTTCCGCCTCCGACCACGACAACGGTCTTATCCCTAAAAAACATCCCGTCACAGGCAGCACAGTAACTCAATCCGCGTCCCAGCAGTTCCTCTTCGCCCGGTAACCCCAGTTTTCTTGCACTTGCCCCGGTTGCAAGCACCACTGACTTCGCATAATATGTTTGCGTCTTGGTTTTTATGCCTTTCGGATTTGCCTTTAAATCAACGGATATAACCTCTTCAGATTTGCTCTCTGCTCCGAAGCGCTCGGCTTGCTTTTTCATTTTCTCAGCAAGGTAGAACCCGTCAACACCATCGTCAAAGCCCGGATAGTTGTCGATCTGCTCTGTCAGTGCCATTTGTCCGCCTGCATACTGTTTTTCAATAACAACCAAGTCAAGACCCGCTCTCGCCGCATACAATGCGGCGGTATAGCCGCCCGGGCCGCCGCCTATGATAATAATATCGTAAATGTGATTTTCGCTCATTTTCAGACCTCCTCGTTTGGGAATAGTATGCCCCAAAAGTTCGCCGCCGCCTGCCTTTTTGCAGAAAAAAACGATGGCCGCCTAAGCAAACCATCGTCTTTCCTCTTATTATGCAATTATGCTGCTCTTATGTCTTGCCATCATTTTGCTCAGCATTCCGATCACGATGAACTCAACCGGAATCATAATCAGGCACTGCACCACTCTTGTAACAAGCAGTGCTTCAAACGAAGATCCGTAAAGGATCGAAATCCAAAGCGTGTTGAGCAGTAAACCAAGTACCAGCTGAACAATTCCGACTGCAAGAAGAATGCGTACAGGTGTCTGCTTCTTGTTAAGGAGCAAGCCGTATACCGTGCCCTGAAGCACACACGTCAGCGTAAACCCCGGGAAGTATGCGCCGATCGGAAACAGAGTCGCTCCCAGTAAATCCGCAACTCCGCCGACGAGTGCCCCGCCCACAGGCCCGTAAAGATACGCCGCCAGGAAAACCGGAATGAATGTAAATCCGATTTTAAGGTTCCAAGCGTTTATCGAAAGGAACCTGGAACACACGATTGCCGCCGCAACGAGGGCAGCACAAACAACCATAGTCTTAACGTCTAATTTTTTCATAAAAAAACCTCCTTTGATTTGCGACAGTCGCCGCAAACGGAGATCTTCTTATCCCTTATTGCAGCAGCGGATGCGGGTACGGCACCGCAGCAATGTTCCAGCATATCTGCTTTCGCTTTCGTCCGACGGCAACTTCCCATCCGTCGGCACTTGACGCGCCGCCCCTACTCTGTCTAATTGTTTTTTTCACTCTGTCATTCTACCACAATTTTGTCGTATTTGCTCAAAAAAACTTTAATAATGCACAATATTTTTTCGCAGCTGCCTTTCGTCACTTCGATATTCAGCGGCATGATTGGATCGTGGAGTGATTTGCGAAGGAGACACCATCCTTCTGTATCTTTCGTGCGGAAATTGAGACGCACACCCTCATAATTCGGTTCCACAAGCGAAATTCCGCCGGAAACTTGCTCCGGTTCCAGCGCCCACTTCTTTAAATCCGTCAGCACTTTTTCGCCGTATGCGCCGAAATCGCTTCCGTTTATCGGGAATCTGATTTCGAGTGCTTCCTTCGGCTCTTCGAGAGACGAAAGCAGAACATCGATTCCCACGCCGGACTGTGCAAGCTGCGCCGCCTTGATTACAATCTTCGTCGCAAGATAAGCACCGTCATCAAGGAAATAGTTCTCTTTATATGCCGCATGGCCCGAAGTCTCAATCGCAAGCTGACTGTCAACACCCGACTCGTTCAGCTCAATTGCCTTATTTATTACGTTTTTATATCCTCTCTTGAACCGAAGATGTTTCAGCCCCAGGCATTTTTCGAGGTAGACGGTCAGCTGGTCGCTCGTAATGCTGTCCGTGACAACCGTAGTCCCCGGATGTTCGACCGCAATCAAGGCAGCCGCCATTGCTACGATTGCATTTCTGCTGATTTCCTTTCCATATTTGTCAACTGCCGACGAGCGGTCTACATCTGTGTCAAAAATCAAACCGAAGTCCGCACCGCTTTCAAGCACGCGTTTAGAAATCGAAGCCATTGCTTCCTTGTTTTCGGGATTCGGCTGATGGTTCGGAAAATATCCGTCCGGTTCAAGGAACTGGCTTGCCGAAACATCCGCGCCCAGCGGCTGGAGAATTTTCTGTGCATAAAATCCGCCGGCACCGTTTCCGGCATCGACCACAATCCTAAGACCCGTGAGCGGCTCGTCCGGGTTCTTTGAATTCGCCGTTTCAGCGATGATTTTTTCCCTCAAATGCTGCGAATATCTGTCGATTAAATCCCTTTTTTCTGCAGGGTTTGCGCTCGGATTTGAAACGGTCTCGAGGTTTTCAATTACCGCATCACTTTCCGCATATGCAATGATTGCTGAAATATCCGTTTTGTTCAGGCCGCCGTTCTTGTCAAAGTATTTAAATCCGTTACGGTTAAACGGCAGATGACTTGCCGTTATCATAATCGCGCCGTCGCAGTCGTATTCCGGAAAAATTGTTGACATAAACATTGCGGGGGTGGATGCAAGGCCACAGTCGTAAACCTTGACTCCGATATGTACCAGGGTATCCGCAATCGTCTCTTTCAGTTCTCCTGCGGTAAGCCTGCTGTCGTGTCCCACCGAAATTTTCAGCTCGCAAGGAGGCTTGTCAAGCTTTTCGCTCAGCCACAAGGCGAATCCCCTCGTAAACCGGAAAGTTTCTTCCTTCCCCAAGTTCACATTTTCGCCCGGCACACCGTCCATTGCAATTCCTCTGATATCACTGCCGTTTTGCAGTTTTTTGTAATCATACTCCTTCATCTTCTTCCTTTCGCTATAGATATGTCATAACCCTTATCAGTCCAAAAAATATAAAACAAACACAGAACCAAATTGCAGTAAATTCTGGGCATATCTGTCCGAGTACATTGCCCGGCATTGCCGAATAGTCCCAGACCTGCCACCCGAGCTTCAGGTTGACCACAACCCCCACGAAAAATTCATAGGCAGTAATAATCATCGCCCCCGCCAAGGCACCCAGAACAACCGGCTGACTGAGAATCCACTCCTGCATATAATACATGGTGAGTACGCACGCACCGCCAGTAAGCAGCATCGTCCAATGCGTGTATCCTCTGAACAAAATTTCCATCGCTCCGTATGCACCGGCTCCCAGAACAAAAACCGCAATTTCAATCCATATTGAATTGTTTCCCGTCATCAAATCTCTTACACTCATAGGTTTATTATGAGCGCATAGAGCCTTCCTATTCCATTACATCCGGCTAAAAATTTTCCACCTGCTCGGTAATTTTATCCTCTGCGTTTCTCAGAATCGCTTCAACATCCTTACCGAAAATATCCAGTTCCTCCGCCGAAATAAATTCGCTTTCCCTCACGCCCAAAAGATTTCCAAACAGGCCTTTTACATAATCATATCCGAAGTTCAGCTTTCCTATTGCACCGCCGGAAGTGGTAATATAAACAATTTTATCGGCCCGGCACTGTCCCTGCGGAATTCCCTCGGGACTGTAATAAAAACTCAGTCCGCAGACGCAGCATGCTTCCAGATAGACTTTCAGTTTTGCAGGGAACTGCAAATCCCAGTAAGGTGCTCCGATTATAATCCGATCCGCCTCCATGAGCTGTTTCGCAAAGCGAAATACCGAATTATCAAACTCTGCTTTCGAAACGAGTTCTGCGATTCTTGCTTCAGACTCTGCATCCTGCACAGGAAGTTCTTCTTTCGACAAATCGACTTCTACCAGCTCCCATGCTTCACCTCTTTGCGATGCCCGCTTCATGAACTTAGAAATATAGTCCCTGCAGAGTCGCAAGGTTCTCGACTCTTCGCCTCGCAGGCAGCTGTTTACAAATAATAATTTCATTTCTTCTATCCTTTTCTCTACTCGCCGTATATGTGCGCGGTTTCTTCTCCGGACAAAATTCGCTCTGCGCCCTTTGCAAGGGCTCCAAGTTCATCTTCTCCCGGCATTAAAATAAATTCGCCGATATGCCCTGCATAGTCTCTTACCATGTCTGTCAGCATCTTTGAATGTGCCGCTCCGCCTGTTAGTATAATTCCGTCAACCTCGCCTTTGAGGGCAACCGACATTTCCGCAATGCTCTTTGCAACCTGATATGCCATTGCCTCGTATACGAGAGCGGCTTTTTTGTCTCCGTTCGCAATCAGTTTCTCCACCTCACGGCAGTCGGTAACACCCAAATAGGAGTAAAGTCCGCCTTTTCCGCAGATGAGTTTGTCCGCTTCTTCCTTCGTGTATCTTCCGCTGTAGCAAAGCTTTGTCCACAAAAGGAGTGCGATTCCTCCCGTTCTCTCCGGTGACATCGGGCCATCGTCATAGGAAGCCCCGTCAATGATTTGGCCGTTTTTGTGAACGGTTACCGATATTCCGCCGCCCATATGGCATATCAAAAGATTCAGCTCCTTATACGATTTCCCGATTCGTGCGGCATAATTCATAGCTTGCGCTCTCGCATTTAAAACGTGATAACAGCCGTATCTTTCGATCCCCGAAAGGCCGGAAACCTTTGCAACTTCCGAAAGTTCGCATCCCATAGTTGAATCGTATATAAACGATGGGATGCCAAGTGCCTCCGCGATTTCATATGCAAGCAGTGCTCCGAGACTGGAAGCATGCTGCGGGTTCTCGGGACTTTTCATCGCTTCGCAAAGTGCCGGATTTACCCGGTATCCGCCGCCGGAAAGTCCGATGACCATTCCGCCTCGTCCGACAACCGCCTTTAGCAAGGTGGTATCATAGTTTTTTTCGTCCAAAATTTTTCTGATAACTTCTGCCCTGTAAGGGAGCTGTGCTCCGATCGTTCCATATGCAAGCAGCTTGTCGGGGTCGTGCGTCAGCGTTTCTTCAAAAACCAGTTCCAAATTTCTAAAAAGGCCGATTTTGGTTGTCGTCGATCCCGGATTAATTACTAAAATGTCTGTCTTATACATTGTTCTCATCTCCTTTTATCAAATCGTCTATTTGCTATTCAACATGCTCTCCTATCAATGCGCCTACATGGTTGTTTGAACCCATGATCCACAGGATGTCTCCTTTTGCAATGAGCATGTTTGCATCCGGCATGATTATCGGATAGCCATCTTTTTGCATGCCCAAAATCATACACTTTGTGCTTTGCCTCAGATGTCCCTGTTTAATCGGCTTGTTGGCAAAGGATTCATCGCCTCTCACCTTTATAGGACATACTGCAAGTGCATGTTCTACCTTCGGATAATCGCTCTCCATGAATTTTTTCAAAGTTCGTATCGGTTTGTTCTGCACAAGCCCCGTAAGCTTGTAAAAGTTTTTGAGTGCTTTCTCTTGACCTACCACATAAACTTTGTCCATGGCTTTTATCGAAACCTTTCCGTCCGGCAAAAGGATGTATTTATCGTCATGTCTGATTTTTACAACATAGACATTATAGTTTGCGCCCCAGTTCAAATCCTCGATTCTTCGGTTGAGATACGGAGCAGTTTCGGGTGCGATGAAGGAAATGATGTACAAGTCCTGATCGAGCCAGCGCTGCTGTCTGCCTGCTGCTTCCTCACTTCTGATGACCCTTTCATTGAAGTTTTTGAGGAAAGTCGTCTCAAGCTGCAGATACCACGTTGCCAGAATCGTCTTTCTTGAGAAAATCGTCAGGACTACAACCAGAAGCACAGCTATCCCGCCTATGCCCGAACCGAAAAACGTATGCAGAGGCACCACGGCGATTGCCGTAATCACAACAAGCTTAACGATATTCAGGAACAGAAGCGGCAAATGAAATGATGCTTTTTTGAGCCAAAGCGTAGTGAAATAGTTGTTATGAAAATAAAACAACGGGCCTATAAAGATTGCCATCACTATGTATATCGCAACGCAGGAAGCCAGTTTGCTTCCCAAATCGGTTATATATGCTACAAGAAACGGCTGAAGTTTGAATGTCCCCACCAGTGCAGCGACAAGCATGATTCCGCCGTATACCGCCATTCTAAGGAAATACTTCTTCAAGAAAACTTCCCAGTCGTTATCTTTTTCTTCTTCTGCCTGTTCTTCGGAAGTATATCGCGTAAGCTTTTCCTTGGCACTTTCCGGGAGCAGTTTGTCAAGCCATCTCACGAAAATCGGTGCTGCTTTGATGCAGAATGGTGTTGTAAATGTTGTGATTACAGAAACCGCGACTACAATCGGGTATATGTATTCGTCGATAATCCCAAGATTAATTCCGAATGAGGCAATAATAAAGGCAAATTCGCCTATCTGTGCAAGTGCAAATCCGCTTGATACAGCATTCGGCAGGCTTTGTCCGGAAAGAAGCATTCCTATGCTGTTGAACACAAGCTTTCCCACAAGTGTGACGAGAATAATTACTACAATTGGAATGATGTATTTTGCAATCATTTCCGGCTGCACCATCATTCCCACGGAAATAAAGAAAACCGCTCCGAAAAGGTCTTTTACCCCTTTGGTTAATGTTTCCACGCGTTCCACATGCACAGTTCCCGCCAGAAGCGAGCCTGCAAGGAAGGAGCCAAGTGCCGTTGAAAATCCAAGGTTGTCGGCAAGCAGAACCATGCTGAAACAGATTCCGATGGACACTACCAGGAGCATCTCGTCATTCATCAGTTTTATGGTTTTGTTAAAAAATGTAGGCAGCAGGTAGATCCCGAATACAAGCCAAATAATGAGATACAGCACCATAAGCAGAAGGCTTCCCATAATCTCCACTCCGGAAATATTCTGTCTGGCACTGATGGTTGAAAGTATTACCATCATAAAAATTCCGACGATATCCTGTATTACAAGGGTGCCGAAAACCAGTTCCGTGTATTTTTCTTTTATTTTTAATTCATCAAATACCTTTATTATTATCGTGGTGGAGCTCATTGCAAGCATGCCTCCAAGGCAGATGCTGTTCATGGTTCCGAATCCGAGAAGCATTCCGGATGTGTAGCCGATTCCGAGCATTCCCGCCACTCCGGTTGCAGTCGTAATGATTGCTGTGCTTCCCACGCTTACAAGTTTATGCAGATTAAATTCCAAGCCCAGATGAAACATGAGGAAGATAATTCCGATCTCGCTCCAGGTATGAATGCTCTGTGTATCAACAACTGTCGTGAACAGCGGAAAATACGGGCTTATCAAAAAGCCCGCCAAGATATAGCCCAGTATCAATGGTTGTTTAATTCTTTTGAATATGATTGTGATGATTCCTGCCGTCAGCATCATGACCGCAAGATCGGAGATAAGTGTCGGAATATGCATACTGCCTCCCAAAGTTGATTTCTGTCTATGATTACATTATACCTTATTTTTTTGTTAAAATCCCGTATAATTGTAATCTTCACACAGTTTTTTTCACTTCGCGGAGGCAGAGTATATTCTTCCTTATTTACAGATTAATTATTTCTTCTCTGATTTTATTTACAGCCTGTACACGGCTTTCAACCTCGAGTTTCTTGTACAGCCTGAAATTGTAGGTTTTTATCGTATTTTCGGACAGACCGAGCGCATCTGCAATTTCTGCATTGTTTTTTCCCTCATACAGATAACGGATCATCGTCATTTCTCTGTCCGTCAGCTCAAACATTTTTCCCAGCGTCGAAAGCTTTTCATCGGTGAGAACATCCCTCTCCTTTAAATGCTTTTCATCAACAATGGGAAGGGATTTCCATATTGTTACAACATTAAGCCCTGCGAGCATAAGCCAGCTTCCGATAACCAGATAAGGAACCACTCCGCCCGGCTCCAGGAACGGCAGATTTGTCGCCCTTATTGTATTGAGAATGCCCGATGCGAGAATAAGGATGAATGCAATATTGTAAAGGAGCATGAGCATCAAAACTTTTCCATTCTTTTCCCTGCTTCCGCGGTATACACCTTTCAAATATTTTGCACAGAGCAATATCCATTTCAGCCAAACAAAAATAATTATGCCGGTGTATGCAACTACAATATACTCTGCAACCATGACATCTTTATCAAAATTCAAAAAGTCAATCACATTCAGACAAAGCATGGCAATCAAAAAGGTCGTCACGCTCCCACCCTTAATTGTGTCATAAAATACCGGCAAATTTTTACGCTTAATCAATGCTTGAAGAAAAATTGCAAGAATCTCCGCAAAAATCGCAAGCAGATATATTATTCTAAGCTCAATACTCATTTTTTTCCCTCTGGTTTCAAATACACCAAAAAACTAGGCAGGACCTAGTTTCTTGGCTCTTTATTTATTTATTTTCTTAATATTATAAGAAGGACTTAACAAATTCATTCCTTCTTATAAAATTTTAAGCATTTGTTACAGACAAAATGTTTGTTTATGCTTCAAGTATCTTTAATGCAGCAGCCTTTTCAGCTTCTCTTTCTTCTAAGATTGCAGCATATTCTTCATCAGTCAGCTTAGTCATCGTGATTCCGGTATATCCGAAGAATACGGAAACGACTGGGTTAAGCCAGTTAAGAATAGCATATGGAATGTAGCTGGAGTCTACGTTGAGGAAGTTTCTCATTGTAGCACCGCAAGTGTTCCAAGGGAAGAAGTTGGAAGTGATTGTTCCGCAGTCTTCCAGTGCTCTGGAAAGGTTTTCCGGACGAAGCTTCATATCTTCGAATTTTTCCTTGAACATTCTGCCA
>JALERA010000039.1:0-61259 GCA_022764365.1 Bacillota bacterium | reverse complement strand
ATTTGTGAATATTCATAATCGGAAACCATGCTCTTTGCCGAGTCGCTGAAGAGGGCAGACCATGTTTGCTGTCCGACATTTCCGGTGTTTGAAATATCATGCATTACCTGAAATTTGATGACTGCGGAAACGAGTTCGTCCGTGTAGGAAGTTTCTTCGCCCACTGCGGTTTGGCCATACCAATATCCGTACGAATTGCCGTTCGGGTTGTAGTAACCCAGTTCGTTCAGGCGTTTTGCCGCCGCACGGATATAAGGAAGGCGCGAAGATCTTGATTCGCCCGGAGCCAAATAATATTTGTAGCTGTCCGGATTCAGCACGAAACGAATGCTGTGGCCGGATGCTTTCGGTGTGAAGTGGTAGGTCGTTTTCGTCGAAAGTCTGTTTCCGGTGCCTGTGCTGTAAACACCGCCGAGCTTATAGCCGATGTCCGGTTTGGAATACAGCGACAGACTGCTGTTTGTATAACGGGTATCCAGCGTAAAATAGAAAGTCCCGTTATCGCCGGCTGTGAATGTACGATTCTGACCGTTCACATAAAGCGTGAGATTTTTCATCGGGTTGTACTGTGCCCGAACATAGCTGAGCTTATAACAGCTGCTTAAATCAACGCTCGTCAGTTTGTTGTTTTGCAGATAAACGCTCTTCAATGCAGGAGAGTTCGACAAATTTGCTGTCTCATATTTATTTCCGTGTGAGGAAAATACTGACATCTTTGTAAAGCCCGGCAGATTGAGATCTCCCGTGAAACCTTTGTTGCTCCACTGAATCTGGGTTGTTTTGCCGCGGCCGTTGGTCATGAAGTGGGACTTGGTTCCGTCTCCCCATGTAGCGGTATCATAAGCGGAATACGACGAGTTCATCACGGTTCCGCGTGTCTTATAGGAATCGCCGACAGGCTGTTCGAAGAAGTCGCGCAACATTCCCATTTCATATTCGTCATCGATATATTTGCCGGCTCTGTAGTCCGGGTAGATATTCATGTATACATGGCTGGTTGCAACCTGATCATCCGAGGCATCAAAATATGTGTAGTTTGTCAGTCCCGTGTATGTCCATGCGCCGGTAGATTTGTTGTATTTGTTGGTGGTTCCGACCGTAGGGTCGACAAAAATCCATCTTCCGTTGACATACGATTCTGCCCACCAGTGGTCGCGTACATCAATATTGTCTTCCGTAAGCCAGTCGTTGGAAGGCACCGCGAGGCGATGTCCGTAAACGAATCTGGTCGGAATATCCTGTGCACGGGCGAGCGCAAGGTAAATCGCAGAGAAGCCCTGGCAAGTGGTGTGAACGCGCCCCGAGACGCTGTTTGCACTGCTGAGCCCATTTTCGTAATTGTAAATATTGTCGTAAGGATCCGCATACTGATAAGAGTGCGTTGAAAAAGCCACGGAATCGTAGTAAAAGTTCTTTGCCGTGTATTCATATATTTTGAGAAGCTTGTCGTAGTCTGTGTAAGCACCCTGTGTAATGCGATCGGAAACGCTTTTGATGTAGTATATTTTGCTGGAAGTCATCGTTGCGTAAATATTTGTGGCAGGATTTCTGAGCACAAAGCGGATGTCTTCGAGCGTATCGTCCAAATAGCGATCCATGCTGTATATTGCACCGATTTTCTTGATGGAGTTATTGTAATTTATAACATCGTTGTATTTCAGGATCTTGACTTTGCCGCCGGTGACCTTAATCTCCATGTTTTTGTAAAGAACACCGCTTGACTTATAGTTCAGAGTTTCGGCGTCAGCCGCCGTCGCACACCGTCTGAGGTAAAGATTGTAATACCCGTTCGGAACATTGAAGCGTTTCATGTCAAGATAGTAGGTGAAACCGTAGAGCGGGGTGCCGTCGCTCGCATAGCTTTGAGCAGCATCCACAAAAATGTCAAGATCGATGTCCCCCTTGTTTTCACCTACGCGATAAAGCGAAACACGAAACAGAGATGTTTCAAGAGGGGTCTTGTAGTTGACTCTCAGAACCGTGTCGTCCGTAACATAGGCTCTGACATATTCTTTTTCAAAATTGTTCGTAGATTTGAATGATGTAACCTGAGAAGGCCAATTGACTTCGGAAAGAACCGCAAAGGCACTGTCCGGAGGTATTGCCGCAATCATAAGCGCCGCAGCAAGCGCGGTCGAAATGAATCTCAAAATCCTTTTTTTCATGATGATACTCCTGTTGTGATGTTATTTTTCTTGGTAAATGCTGTCTGCCGCAGCCTGTGCGGACGAGTAGGCGAACTGAAGATTGTAGCCGCCGGTGTCGCCGTCGATATCGAGGACTTCCCCTATGAAATAAAGTCCCGGATATTTTCTGCTCTGCATTTCGGAAAGCACAATTTCATCAAGTGAAACACCGCCTGCTGTCGCCATCGCAACGCTGAAGCCTCCGGTTCCTGAGACTGTAAAGCGCATCTTTGCAAAAGCTTCGGCAATTCGGCTGATTTCGCTGCCGCTGAGCTTGGCCGCCGGTTTGTCAGACACATTTATCCTGTCTAAAACTGCTGAAATAAATTTTTTAGGCAGTAGATAGTTTTCCCCGATGCATCCGGAAATCATTCTGCGGTTTCCCGGGAAAATTTCCTTCAGATAAGAAAGCATATCATTTATAGTATAGGGGAAAATGAAGTTAATTTCAAGCCCGTATCCGGCAAAAATATCTCTGGAATTATTCAAAATCACCGGCCCGGAAAAGTTTTTATGCGTCAAAAGCAAGTCGCCGCAAGGGTGGGTGAGTTTTGATGCTTTTTTCGATTTCGGTTCAAAAATTTTTATTTCGACATTGTGAAAACCGATGCCGGAAAGCGCTTCGAACGGATAGTTTTCGACGAAGACCGGAACCAGCGCCGGCCTCGGCTCACATACCGTAAGTTCCGGAAAATCTCGCCTGAGCACCTTGAGAAGCGAGCCGTCGGAGCCGGTAGTCGGGTAGGAGCTTCCACCTGCTGCCACGATGAGATTGCGGCAGCGATAGACTTCGCCGTCCGCAGTTTCGACTTGAAACCGTGCCGCACCGCAGTCCATGCTGCCTGTATTTTCAAGCGGCGCAATCCGGGTGGCCTCCGAGGCCGTTTTGATTTCGACACCGTTTTTTTCGCATTTGCGAAGAAGTGCGTCGCGCACATCTTTTGCCCGCATGGAAGCAGGGAAGATTTTGCCGTCTTCGCGCTCCGTGAGCGGAATGCCGAGTTCCTGCATGAAATCCTGCAGCTCTATATTATTATGCCTGTAAAGCACGGTTCGGATTCGTTTTCCGCTTTGCCCGTAGCATGACAAAAACTCCTTAATCGAGCCGCCGTGCGTCAGATTGCACTGCCCGGAGCCTGACATAAGAAGTTTCGTGCCGATTTTATTTGTTTTTTCCAAAATCAAGGTGCGCCCGGCAGTGCCGCCGGAAACGGGACAGGCGGCCCCGAAGAAGAGACCACCTGCACCTGCACCGATTACAATCGTTTTATAATATTTTTCGCTCTTCATACCTGCTATATTACACCAAGTTTGTGCAGATATGCAAGGGTGTTTTTGTTTGAACTCATAACCGTAAAGCTAAGCGATGCGGAGTCATAAAGGCTCTTGCCCGTTTTCTCTTTGTAATCCTTATTCAGGACGCTTACCGTTATGTTCACATCGTAAACGCGTGAGTCGTCGTACAGATTGATGGATTTGAGCATCTCGTAGTAGGTTTTGTCGGTTATGTCCGAATCCTTAGCCTCAATCAATTTCTCAAGCTGTCTGCGGCTGAGAACTGTGCCCTCGTCGCTGTTTGTTCTGTATCCCTCCTCATCGTCTGAGTAGACGCTGAGCATTGCGCTGTCGAATTCGGCCAAGTTGAGTTTGTCAGCGAGACGATAGTAGGACTTGAGGTCCTCCGAAGCGACGATTTTATTGAGAAGCTCCACAATCGTATTGTCAATCGAAACAAAATATCTGCGTTTAAACGAAGTGCCGTTTTTCATTTTGTATGTGAACGAAATGCTTTCAACCGCATATTCCAGCTGCCCTTCTAACGGACGCTCATAAGAAGCGGTGTCGTAAGCGATGGCTTCGGTTGCATAGCGTTCGTTTTCCACAATATATTTTTCCAATTCATACATTGCCGAAATCACTGCGGAATCGGTTGACATTACCGGCTTGCTCCCGTCTTTCAAAAGCAGGTCATCGCAGTAATAGGAATTTTCGTATCCGATACGGAAGGTCGAATCCGAAAGCTCCACGGACTGTATCGCATCTTCATCCGGCAGGCGCTTTGCAAAACCGCCGATGTCGAACACCGTAAGCCCTGTAAAGAGCGCCGCAGCCACAAGGTAGATGCATAAGGAAATGAGATTCCTTTTGTTAAATACCTTGATGGACTTGGCAAGGATAATCTTCACAACCAGGAAGGTGATGAGTGAGCCGACCGCCATGCCGAACACGAGCATGGTTTTCGTGCTTGCCGCCATATTGTAAAAAATCCAGCCGAAAGCGGTCATTCCAACAAACACAATCAGGTAGGTGATAAGTTCTTCCATAACCATGAAAATCATGGAATCACCGACCTTTTCAAGCTTAGCTCTGCCGTACGCAAAACGCGCGAGAACGAGCATAAGCACTCCTGCAAGCAGGTAAGCCAGCTCAAGCTGAAGTCCCGGGCCTGTTCCCCAGCCGAAAACGAGGCGAAGGAGAGGATTTGCATCCCTCATCAGAGTTTCCGCAAAATCGCTCATGCCGACATATCCGAGAAGAAAGCTGTCACAAAACGCATTGACGATAAAAATCATCAGCGGCAGGATGACGAACATCACTCCCGAAAGCAGAACCTGCATGATGACGGTTCCGACCAAAGCACCCGCGAGCACAAACATTCCGTAGAAGAATGTTGCAATTACAACGGAATCACCGAGCCATCCGAATACAGCCGCCGCCGTGTATACATTGTCTTCCGGCGTGTGCGGAATTACCGAAGAAGTCACATCAGGCGCGACTTCCTTCATAAAGCAGAGATACAGAAGCGCCATGACCAAAAGCGGAAGAATACACATGAGCCAGCCTGATGCCACCTGCGAGTTGAAAAGTCTCGACTTGCTGTACGGCTGTGCGTGCATTGCGAGCGCACGGTTTTCTCTGTGGAAAAAGCTCATCGCGATACACGCCGCAGTCAGAGGCACGATGATCAGAAGCGGTATGAATACCAAACTCAGGTTGTTGAAATTGTTCTGAATCAGATAATTGATACTGTAAAGATTATCATAATTTGTGATAATCGGGAAAATCCCACCGAAAAAGTAAATAATCAGCGAAAGCACCGGAAGATACCAGTACATTTTGAAATTTTCCAATATCAGAGCAGGGGATAAAGCGAACAGATTCTTATTTTTCATAGCTGTCACCTCCCAGTTTTTCAATAAAGATTTCTTCGATGGAAGCCGGCATGAGTTCCAGGAGGTCGCCCTCGAAAACCATTTTGCCGTCCGCAATAATGCCGATGTAATTGCAGACATCTTCCATCTCTCTTGCGTTGTGTGACGAAACCAGAACCGTCATTTCTCTGTCCGCAACATCTTCCATGATGTAGTGCCAAAGCTTATGACGCACAATCGGGTCGAGCCCGTCAACCGGTTCGTCGAGTATGAGATAGTCGGGCATAGCTGCCATTGCAAGGCAGAACGCCGCCTGTTTTTTCATTCCCTTTGAGAATTTTGCGAGATTGGCTTTTTGATTAAGCCCGAAATCGCTGATCATTGCCTGAAAACGCTCTTCATTCCAGTTCGGATAGATGTGCTTATGGTATTTTCCCATTTCCTTAAGCGAATATCCCCTGAAAAAGAAGAGATCGTCCGGAATCAGAGCGGTTCGTTTTTTGATATTTTCGTTGTTCAAAACCTCTTCGCCGTCGATGGTCACAAGACCTTCATCCTGCACCAGATACCCCGCAAGGTGCTTGATAATCGTCGTTTTGCCCGCGCCGTTGAGGCCCATCAGCCCGTAAACGGAGCCTTTCGGAACCGTGAGACTGAAATCGTCAAGCGCTTTGTAATCTTCGAAACGCTTGGTGACATGTTGAAGTTTAATCATTTGCCGGTCTCCTTTCGTCTATAATCTTTAAAGCCATTTCTTTTGCTTCTTCAAAACTAAGCCCCAGATAGAGAAGCTGACGGAAATCGTCGTCAAGATTGGCTTTTGCAAGTTCCAGTTCTTTCGTGTCCGGACGAACGCCGACGATGTCTGCCACAAAGGTCCCCACTCCGCTTGTGGTGTAGACATAGCCCTGCCGCTCAAGTTCGCGGTAAGCCTTCTGCACGGTGTTCGGATTGACGGTTATCGCCTTGGAAAGCTCTCTGACAGACGGCAGCTTTTCATCGGTGGAAAGCACCCGCGTCATGATGAGCTCTTTGAGATTGTCAATCACCTGCTCATAGATGGATTTTCGGCTTTTTAAATCAAGCTGAAACATAAAGCATGAACCCCTTTCTTTATTTTTTTAAAATAGTCCCTTTTGCGAATTAAGTGTACCATGATACATAGTACACTGTCAACGCTTTTTTGAAAAAATTTATCTGCCGAAAATTTACTGTTTTTTTTCGCATACACGCGTGTTATACTTATCACAGTAACAATAAAGGAGGAAATGATTTTGGATAAGTTTGAGCATGAAGAAAAGCAATATTACAGTAACGGGGAATTCGTAAAGTCCAATGAACAGCCGGTAAATTCCGAGAACGCAGCGGCCGGCCGGGAGCAGAGTCCGGAGGCGCAGCAGATTTACGCGGAAAAACCGAAAAAGGGCTGGAGAAACCTGCCTGCATGGGGCAAGGCGCTTATCATCATCGCAGCCGTAATTGCGGGAATTGCTCTTTTGGCAACGGGCTGCAACAATGCGATAAAAGGTTTTTCGGACTCGATTTTCAGCGATACCGACAATTCGGTCACTACCGATTTCGGATATGATTATATCGGTGTTGTTGATGTTATCGGAACCATCAGCGAAGACGGCAGCGAGACATACAACCATCAATACATATTGAATTCCATCGATGCGATGATTGACGACAGTGAGAACAAAGGCATGATTCTTTATCTTGACACGCCGGGCGGCTCCGTATTCGCATCCGACGAGTTTTACTTTAAAATCAAAGAATATCAAAAGAAGACAAAACGCCCGGTTTATGCATCCATGCAGTCCATGGCGGCATCCGGCGGCTACTATATTTCGGCTCCGTGCGACAAAATCTTTGCAAACCGCAACTGCTGGACCGGTTCCATCGGCGTTACGCTCGGCACGATGTACGATGTCAGCGAACTTCTGGACAAAATCGGAGTGAAGACAAACACGATTACTTCCGGTGCAAACAAAGCAATGGGGAGCAGTGTCGAGGCCATGACAAGCGAGCAGCGCGAAATTTTCCAGTCACTTGTTGACGAAGCTTATGAGCAGTTCGTGGGAATTGTCGCAAAAGGACGCGATATGAAAACTTCCGAGGTCAAGAAACTTGCAGACGGCAGAATCTACACCGCGAAACAGGCACTCACCAACGGTCTGATTGACGAAATCGGAACTTTTGAAGAGGCAGCTGCCGATATGAAAACGGCGTACAAACTCGGTGAATGCGAACTTGAATATTTCGAGAGTCCGGTATCATCCGACTGGACATCACTGCTCGGCTCTGCAACAGATGCCATTGCAAAAGGCACGAGCACAGTGAGTGCTGACACACTGCAGGGTCTCATCGACATGAACGGCAGGTTCGAGTTCAGCTACATCTGCCCGGTTCAGAAATAATCGGAAATAAACTCAATAACGTTCATGACGGCGTCCATGTCGAGGCGCCCGTCGGGAGTATCTGTGGTCAAGAAAAGATTGCTGCCTATGTGATACCCTGCCGCGTGATAAAGCTTCAGCTTTTCCGCAAACGCCGACAGGTAAGAATCATCCGACAGCATCCCCAGATGCTCCCATATTATTTTTTTGCCGTTTGGCAGATGAATCACAAAATCCGGATGCAAAGTGATTTCGCCGCACCCCGGAATTGAAACCGTCAATATTTCCTCATATACAAAAGGAATATTTCTTTCCGTCAGCGTATTTGTGATGAGGGCTTCCGACTTGCTGCGTACATTGAGGCCCGCCAGTGTGGGCTGTGTGAGATTCTCGGGATGAATTGCATGCAAGGAAGTTTCCGCTTGAAGTTTGCGGATGTCTGCCGCAGGATCTTCGGGGAGGCATGCGGAATTTTGATATGCCTTCCCCAAGCTCGCTTTGATGGTGAAAAAGTCATAGGGCTGATACGAGGTCAGCAGCTTTTCCTGCAGCTCAAGGTTTTGTTTGATGGCTCTTAATGCTGCAGCGGCATAAGCTTTTTCGGCGTACTGCGCGATTAAATGCATTTCATCCGGCTTAAGGTTGCGTTGAATGAGGCAGGAAAATCCACTGATTTCATCCGTTTCGTACGTAGACAATTTGTAATACTTCTTGTTATTGCTGAAATATTCGGAAATGCAGCCGGAGGGCGCTGATTTCAAGCGTTTTTCACAGATTTTCAGCAAACGCTTTTGTTCGTTTATGTCGTCCGAAAGAATTTTTTTAAATCTGCTCATGGCTCGAATCTCCTCTTCCAAAACAATAAGGCTATTTTATGGAATATAATACCATAAAATAAATTAAATGTAAATAGAAACTCTGCATTTAAACTTAAAAAAGCAATTTAGATGTGGAGGTCAGGTTTTGAGTTTTAATTCTAAGTTTCAAGAAATTTTTTTAGAACAAAAGGACGGAGTTTGAGTTTGCATTCTAAAAATAAGCAAAATAAATGCGAATTTGATGATAACAGGCAGCGTAGAAGAGCACAGCATGCCATTTACACAAGGATACCTGTATACATGCGTGGGGAAAAACACAATTCAACAAGTTTGGGGCGAATTAAACGGCTTGTTTTAGAATGCGAAGCTAAAAGTGGATATCAACTTCTAAACGAAGACGAAAATATTTAGAATGTGTACTTGATTTTGTTTCGTTTGTTCTAAAAGACGCTTCTGTGGGATTGAAGCTTATAACTTTCAAGCAAAAATGCTTGACACTGCCACAAAACTATGTTATAGTAGGCAAGGTGTCAAGCTGTCAGCTTGACAAACGCGGCGTTTACAGAAGCCGAAACGAGAGGAGGCGCGTACTTTTATGAAAATTGAAAGCATTGCGGAGAACAGCCTCCTGTACGACTTTTACGGACAGATTCTCAGCAAAAGGCAGCAGGAAGTCATGGCACTGTACCACGAAGAGAATCTTTCTCTTTCGGAGATTGCAGAAGAGTTTGGAATTTCAAGGCAGGCGGTGCATGACACGCTGAAGAAGGCAGAACAGGCACTCGGGGAATATGAAGAGAAACTCGGCTTGGTGGCGCGTATGATGAGGTCAAAGGACGCCGTCGCTGACATCGATGAGAAAATCGACCGCATGATTTCGAATTTGACGCGGGAAGGCGAATCCCAAGGCACGGCGGACACCGCAGATATCATTTCAAAATTGAAAGAAGTCAAGGCAATTATAAACGAATTGGAATAGAGAACCCGCAGGCGCCGGCATTAAGACCGAAGCCGGGGTAAGGAGATAAAATGGCATTTGAGAATTTATCCGAAAAACTGCAAGGAACCTTTAAGAAGCTCAAAGGCAAGGGGGTTTTGACAGAGGCAGACATCAATGATGCGATGCGGGAAGTCAAACTGGCTTTGCTGGAGGCGGATGTCAACTTCAAAGTTGTCAAAGAGTTCGTCGCAGAGGTAAAAGAAAAAGCGCTGGGGCAGGGCGTGCTTGAAAGTCTGACCCCCGGGCAGCAGGTAATTAAAATCGTAAACGACACGCTGGTCGAGCTGATGGGCGGTACGAACAGCAAGCTGACTTTTTCGCCGAGCGGATTTACCGTTCTGCTGATGGTCGGTCTGCAGGGTACCGGTAAGACGACGACCTGCGGCAAGCTCGCCGCATACCTGAAGAAAAACGGCAAGAAGCCGATGCTTGCGGCGTGCGATATATACAGACCGGCGGCGATTGACCAGCTCGAAGTTGTCGGAAAATCCGTGGACGTTCCGGTATTTACCGACCGCGGCAACAACAAGGCTGAGGACATCGCACTCAAAGCGAGAAAAGAAGCCGAAAGACGCGGATACGACGTTCTGATTGTCGATACGGCGGGCCGCCTGCAGATTGACAGCGAACTGATGGACGAACTCGTAAGAGTCAAGAAGGCGGTGAAACCGCATGAGATTTTGCTCGTTGTGGACGCACTGACCGGTCAGGATGCGGTCAACGCAGCCGAAGGCTTTAATGAAGCACTCGGAATTGACGGCATCATCATGACGAAGATGGACGGTGACTCCAGAGGCGGTGCGGCACTTTCCGCAAAGAAAGTGACCGGCAAACCTGTGAAATTTATCGGTGTCGGCGAAAAAACCGACGCGCTCGAACCTTTCCACCCGGAAAGAATGGCAAGCAGAATCCTCGGGATGGGCGACATGCTTTCCCTTATCGAAAAGGCACAGGAAACCTTTGACGAGGAAAAAGCAGCCAAACTCGAGAAAAAGATAAAGAAAAACGAATTTACACTTGAGGACTTCCTGGACCAGATGGGACAGATAACCCAGATGGGCGGTCTCGGCAAGATGATAGGCATGCTGCCGGGCCTTGGAGCCAACAAAGTGAGCGACGAAGATATCGAAAAAGGAGAACAGGAATTCAAACAGATGGAAGCCATCATTTATTCCATGACCATCGAAGAACGCCGCAACCCATCGCTGCTTAACGCCAGCAGGCGTAAGAGAATTGCTGCGGGCTCCGGACAGCCTGTCAGCAAGATAAATAACTTGATCAAAAAGTACGAGGATACTAAAAAGTTGATGAAACAATTCAGCAATCCGGGCTTTATGAAAAAGAATAAAAGATTTAAAGGATTATTTTAAGGAGGAATTAAAAATGGTAAAGATCAGATTAAAGAGAATGGGTGCACACAAACAGCCTTTTTACAGAGTAGTTGTAGCAGATTCAAGAGCACCAAGAGACGGTAAGTTCATCGAAGAAATCGGTTACTACAACCCTATGACAGAACCGAAGGAAATCAAAATCGACGCAGAAAAAGCTAAGAAGTGGTTAGGAAACGGTGCGCAGCCGACAGAAACTGTAAAGACTTTATTTAAAAAATCAGGAATTATTGAATAATAAGGAAACGGTGAAAGCTAATGACTAAATTGGTTGAAGCAATTGCAAAGTCACTTGTAGACAACCCAGAAGGAGTCGTTGTGACCGAGACTCAAGGCCGTCAGGGAACGGTGATTGAGCTCAGAGTCGCTCCTGAAGACATGGGTAAAGTTATTGGTAAGCAAGGAAGAATTGCTAAAGCTTTGCGTACCGTTGTTAAGGCTGCGGCCACAAGAAATAATCAAAAAGTGACAGTAGAAATCGTAAAAGAGTAACGGTTTAATTGCGAAATTTCGGGCACATACTTTAGACAAGATTAAAATGTTTAGGTATGTGCCTGTTGTATAAGCAGGAGAAAAATGGAAAAAATTAAGATCGGAAAGATAGTAAACGCAGTTGCACTGCGCGGAGAGGTGAAAGTTTATCACTACTCGGATTACAAAGAAAGATTTGAAGAACTCGACAGGATTTTGGTCGAACACAGAGGAAAATACGAAGAATACGAAGAATACGAAATCGAGGGCGTGAGGTACCAAAAAGAGATGGTGATCCTCAAGCTCAAAGGCATAAATGACAGAAACGCAGCAGAAGCGCTCAAAGAACGCGACCTGTACATCACGGAAGAAGACCTTCGCGAGCTGCCGGAAGATACCTTTTATGTGAAGGATTTAATCGGCTGCAGGGTCATAAACGAAGAAAACGGAGCCGAAATCGGCAGGATCAAGGATGTTTTGCAGAATTCCGCACAGGATATTTACCAAATAGAACTCACAAATGGCAAAGAGGCACTGATTCCGGTTGTCGGAGAGTTTGTGAAGGAAGTCAGCATCGCGGAAAAGTACGTGAAAATCCACCTGATCCCGGGATTCATAGACGAGGATACAGTAAAGGTAGAATAGAATGAAAATAAATATTTTGACGCTTTTTCCGGAAATGTTCACAGCGGTAACCGAAAGCAGCATCCTGGGCAGGGCCGGAGAAAAAGGAATACTTAACATAAATCTGATAAACATACGGGATTTCAGCACGGACAAGCACAACAAGGCGGATGACTATCCGTTCGGCGGCGGTGTGGGAATGGTGATGTTGCCGCAGCCTGTTTTTGATGCACTCAAATCGCTTGAATCCGCTGAGTCCGGTGAGCCCGTTGAGCCCGAGAAGGGAGACGAAACGCCAAAGAAAAAGATGATTTACATGTCCCCGAGGGGCAGAATCCTCGACCGCGAAAAGATCGAAGAACTTGCGGAGCTTGAGGAAATGACAATTCTTTGCGGGCATTACGAAGGCGTCGACCAGCGAATCATAGACGAATGGGATATGGAAGAAATCTCCATCGGCGACTACATTCTGACCGGAGGAGAACTTGCCGCAATGGTGCTCATCGACAGTGTTTCGCGCTTTATTCCGGATGTTTTGGGAACGAAAGAATCGGCAACCGAAGAATCGGTGTATTCCGGGCTGCTGGAATATGACCAGTACACAAAACCGCGGGAGTACGAGGGTCTGGCGGTGCCGGAAGTTCTGCTGAACGGAAACCATAAGCTGATACATCTGTGGCAGTACGAAAATTCGCTCAGACTCACAAAGGAACGCAGGCCGGACCTTTTTGCGGCGTATGTCGAAAAGGCAAAAGACCTGACAAAAGACGAGAAAAAAATACTGGAAGAGATTGTGTCAAAAGCATAGATATTAGGTTGTATTGCACAAGCTGTTGTGGTAAAATAAAGTGATGAGTAATAACACAAAAAAGAGCAATTCAAAAGCAAAAATATACATATTGGGATTTGTTCTGCTTTTTGCGGCGCTGTACCTATACATCTATGTCGTGCCGAGGGTTTCGGATATTTTCGTGGAGACATACATTGCGGAATACGGAACACTTGAATCGGGAGTTGAAGCGGACTGTCTTTTTGTAAGGGATGAAACCGTTTACAGTGCCGGCAGTGCCGGAAAGGTCGAGAGAGTTCTTTCTCAGGGGAAGCTTGTCAGAAAGGGAAGCAAGGTTGTTACGCTTGCGGGAACGGGCTGCTATACCGAGGAGAGAGGAGTCATAAGTTATTATTATGACGGTATGGAGAAACTTCTGACATCTGAGAATCTTGACAAGATAACTCTTTCGGACATGGAAAAGACGCAGACGGATGAATTTAAGGTACACGACTGCAAGAAAAAAAATGTCGAAGCAGGCGACAAGATTTTTAAGGTTGTCGATAACAAGGAGTGGTTTCTTGCTGCATGGCTGTCAAGCGATGACGCCAAGGGATTTGAGGCAGGAAACGACGTAAAGGTCGACTTTCACGACGGAGTGCGCCTTAAGCTGAAAGTAAAATCCGTGACCGAGGAAAACGGCAGGCAGAAAGTGATTCTTTCCTGTAACAGATACTATGAATTTTTTGATAAATACAGGACCCGGAAATGCAAGCTCATACGATCGAGCAGGACGGGAATTCTGCTTGAATCTTCGAGCATAGTCGAAGAGGACGGGCAAAAAGGCGTATATATCAAAGACAAATTCGGAAATTACAATTTTACGCCTGTAAGCATACTCGCATCGGACAAGGGCGTAAGCGTTGTCGAAAAAAATTATTACTACGATGACGAGGGCAAAACTGTCGCCACCGTTAAGAACTATGATGAGATATTAAAGGGAGAGTGATACGATGTCAATTAAGGAAAATATTGCGCACATAAACAGTCTGAAAGAAGAGGCCGCAAAACGCTCCGGCAGAAGCGGTGACGATGTGCTTTTGGTAGCCGTGACCAAACTCCATGACGTAGACGAGATAAACGAAGCAATCGACTGCGGAATTACGGACATCGGCGAAAACAAAGTCCAGGAAATCATGAATAAATATGACGGTGTCAAACCGGTAAGATGGCATCTCATCGGACACCTTCAGACAAACAAGGTGAAATACATCATCGACAAGGTATGCATGATTCATTCGGTTGACTCACTCAAACTTGCCGAAGAAATAGACAAACGTGCTGCTCAGCACGGGCTTACAATGGATATATTGATTCAGGTTAATTCTGCAATGGAAGAGAGCAAGTTCGGAATTACGACAGAAGAAACGGGCGCGATGATTGAAAGCATTTTGGAAAACTGTCCGAATATCAGGATAAGAGGACTGATGTGCATTGCTCCTTTTGAGGACAACCCTGACGATGCAAGAGAATATTTTGCGGAAGTAAAGAAACTTTACGACAAATACGGCAGACTCGACAACCCGAGAATCGATTTTAAATATCTTTCCATGGGAATGTCAAACGACTTTGAGGTTGCGATTGAAGAAGGCTCCACGCTAATCAGAGTAGGAACATCTATATTTGGGGTCAGAGATTATTCTAAGAAAATGGGAGGAAACTGATATGGGATTTTCAGAAACTTTTAAGAAGCTGGTAGGAATTGACGAAGTAACCGAAGATGAATTCACGGAAGAAGAGATTGAGGCAGCAAAAGAGCAGGTTCTCAGAGAAGAAAACCTCAGAAAGCCGATAAGCGGATCATTCCAGCCAAAAACTTCAATGCCGGACAACCCAAAAGCAATTCCGCTTGAAAAGAAGCTTTCAATCGCAGGAACAAACACGTTTACACTTGTAGTGATTGAACCGAAGAGTTTTGATGAGTGTCCGAAGCTTGTTGACAGTCTCAAGGGCAGACGTCCGGTTGTGATTAATCTCGAAAAAATCGAAACCGAAACAGCAAAGAAAATCTTTGATTTCCTCAGCGGTGCAACTTATGCGCTGAACGGAAACGTGCAGAAGGTTGCAAACAACATCTTTATTTTTGCGCCTGAAAAGGTTGATATTACAACCAACCAAGAGGAACGAAACGGATTTGACTTCGGCACGAACAAAAGCCCATGGGCGGGAAGATAAGGAGGAGAACGGATGATTACACCTTCAGATATTGAAAACAAACAGTTTGCACGCGTTAAGAAAGGCTATGACCCGGACGAGGTCGATGATTTTTTGGATCTTGTGATTCTCGATATGGAGAAGCTTATCAGGGAAAACAAGCAGTTAAAAGAGGAATTGGGTAAGGCACATGTGCAGGTGGACAAGCACATGAATACGGAAACAACGGTGTATGAAACCCTCGAAGCGGCAAAGTCTCTTATGAACGATATCGCGGCGAGCGCGGAGAGAAGGGCGGAGATTCTGCTTAAAAACGCAGAGATGGAAGCCGGAATCATAACGAAAGAGGCCAAAGAATCCATTTCGAGGCTTACCGAAGAAGCAAACCGCATGCGGACGAAGGTTGAAATGCTGAGAGGAAGATACAAGAACTTACTGGAAACCGAACTCGAACGCCTTGAATTTATGGGAAATGATTTGTTTGAGGACTTCGAAAAAGATTTTCTCCCGGCTTCCATGACGGATTTGGACGGCAAAGAGGAAAAGACGGCTGAACGGACCGAAACTCCGGAAGAGGATGTCAAAACCGTAAAAGACGAAATGAAGAAGACAATGGTGAACATCAGATGAGAAAATTCCGTTATCTGATTATAGCATTGATTATCTTGGCGGATCAAGCGGCGAAACTCGCAGTCAGATGCAATATGCAGGTCGGGGAATCGATTCCCGTTATAAAGAATTTCTTTTCGATAACGCATATTTCAAATTCGGGCGGAGCTCTCAGCATGTTTGAAGGAAGCACACTCCTGCTGATTGCGATTCCGGTGCTGGCAATGGCTGCTGCGGTTTGGTACATGGAGAAACATCAAGCCGCCCATTGGTCACTGATCCTGGCAATTGAGCTGATTGTCGGCGGCGGCATAGGAAACCTGATTGACCGTGTGTGGCAGGGATATGTAACAGATTTTCTGGATTTTACATCTTTGCCCCTGTGGAATTGGGTATTCAACATTGCGGACATAGCCGTATGCGTCGGATGTTTTCTTATCGTTCTGTATATCTTCAAATTTGACGGAAGCGAAGGAACCAAAACGGAGGGAAAAAATGGATCAGCCGAATAGCTACACATTTACAATAGACAAAGAAAACCAAAGCACTCGAATAGATTCAGTGCTTTCTTTGCTTTTACCGGAAACATCGAGGAGTTTCATACAAAAGCTCATAGAAGGAGGAAACCTGCTTTTAAATGGACAGGTTATGACCTCCAAAAAATACAAAACATGCGAAGGCGACCAAGTTGAGATTACCGTTCCGGAACCTGAGAAGCTCTCTGTGGAACCGGAGGACATCCCGCTTGACATCGTATATGAGGATGATGATGTGCTGGTTGTGAATAAGCCGAAGGGA
The DNA here is from genome assembly GCA_022764365.1 of Bacillota bacterium. GTDB lineage: Bacteria > Bacillota > Clostridia > Peptostreptococcales > Anaerovoracaceae > CAG-238. The sequence goes on along the minus strand of JALERA010000039.1, from coordinate 44,831 downwards.
ATGGTTGTGCATCCTGCGGTCGGAAATTACACGGGGACGCTTGTGAATGCGATTATGTATCACTGCGGAGACAGACTTTCCTCCATAAACGGTGTTATCAGACCGGGTATTGTTCACAGGATTGACAAAGATACGAGCGGACTTTTGATGATTGCCAAGAACAACAAGGCGCATGAGTCGCTCTCCAAGCAGCTTGCGGAGCACAGCATTACGCGAAGATACAAGGCACTTGTGTACAACAACTTTGCCGAGGACAGCGGAACGGTCGATGCACCGATTGGAAGGGATCCCAAGAATCGCCTCAAGCAGGCGGTTACGGAACAAAACTCAAAACGTGCCGTCACGCATTGGACGGTTGCAGAGCGCTTCGGAAGATATACCCTGATAGAGGCAAGGCTGGAAACGGGAAGAACGCATCAGATCAGGGTGCATATGGCATATATCAAGCACCCGCTTGTCGGGGATTCCGTTTACGGACCGGCAAAGCAGTCTCTTGCGTCAAACGGGCAGACGCTGCATGCCGAGGTGCTGGGGTTTGTGCATCCGACAAGTGGCGAATACATGGAATTCCGTCAGCCTTTACCTTTGGAATTCCAAAATTTACTTGAGAGGTTACGAAATGGCAGATAAGAAGAAAACTTTTAAACCCGGTGCGGTGCTCAGTCCCGTGCCTGCCGTTATGGTTTCCTGCGGCGACGGGTCTATAAAAAACATTATCACAATTGCATGGACGGGGATTGTAAATTCAGACCCGCCTATGACTTATATTTCCGTGCGAAAATCCAGATATTCACATGATATTATCAAGCAGAGCGGCGAATTTGTAATTAATCTCGTAAATGAGCCGCTCGCATTTGCTGCGGACTACTGCGGCGTGAAATCGGGACGCGATGTTGACAAATTCAAAGAGATGAATCTTACGGCAATTCCGGGGGAGGCGGTAGGCTGCCCCATGATTGCCGAGGCCCCGGTGAACCTTGAATGCGAGGTTAAACAAGTATATGAATATCCTTCGCACGATATGTTCATCGCCGAGATCGTGAGTATGCATGTAAGCGAGGAACTTGTTGATGCGAAGGGCAAAATTGACTTTGCGGCGGCGGGCCTTGTGGCTTATGTGCACGGTGAATATTACGGAATCAAGAAGTCCCCGCTGGGCAGATTCGGATATTCCGTTATGAAGCCGAAGACTCGCAGAAGGTTGAATAAACAAAAGCATATGGAGCGTGTCGAGAAGAACAGAACCGGACGCGCCGCAAAGAACAAATAGGAGTGAAAGGAGAGAGCCGCACCGCTCACGCGCAAAAGACGGTGCGGCTCTCGGAACAGCTGCATTCATGTCTCAGATATAATGGGATTTAGGGCCGCTTGCGGCCTCCAAAAGGGGATTTCACTCAAATGTCTCTGAATTGAATTACATCTCAGTCACCCGACTTAATATAATCAATGCAGCTCTCACATACGTAGCCTCTGTGGAAGGCAACGATATGGCATTCATTCCCGCATAGCGAGCAATTACACATTTTTCTCATTTCTATACCTCCTTAATTTTGATTAATTAAGTCCTTTCTAAGATGTAGGAATATCATACAATACCACCAAGGAAAAATAAAGCAAAAAAAAGAAAAAAATGTAAAATACAGTCATGTAAAGTAATAATTTGTACCTTTAGCGTTTTGCTACTTGTATTTGCTTTTTATATATAATAAAATACAAATGTATGTACTAACACTCATGCAAAAAACTAAATAAGGAAGGGGTAACTTATGGAGAAAAAAGATTCCGGAGGAAGAACCATTATTCAAGTCAGAAACCTGAGTAAGGTTTATGTAATGGGCGAGGAACATGTGATTGCCTTGAAGAATGTAAATCTTTCCATCAACAAAGGGGAGATATGCTGCATTTTCGGTACATCCGGTTCCGGCAAAAGTACTCTGCTGAATCAGCTTGCAGGTCTTGAGAAACCGACAAGGGGTGAAGTCCTGATTAACGGAAGGTCCATTCCGAGGATGAACGAGAATGAACTTGCGGCATTCCGGCAAGAGCACATAGGTTTTGTTTTTCAGTCATACAATTTACTGAAAGAACTGACTTGCGTGGAAAATGTGGCGATGCCTCTGATGTTTCACGGTGTTCCGAAGGATGTGCGCGAACTTGAGGCAAAGAAGATGCTTCACAGAGTGGGTCTTTTGAACAGAATGAATCATTTCCCGGGACAAATGTCAGGAGGACAGCAGCAGCGTGCGGGCATTGCAAGAGCTTTTATCAGCAGACCCGAAATCGTGTTCGCTGACGAACCGACGGGAAACCTTGATTCAAAGACAACCAAAGAGGTTATGGAAATGATTCGCAGGTTTGCGAGGACTTTTCATCAGACAATCGTTTTGGTATCACACGATCCGGAAATGACTACTTACGCAGACCGAATTGTGACGCTGATAGACGGACAGATTGTAAACGACGAAAGAACCGGCAACGGAACCGATCAGGCAGCTGAATCAGACAACAATAAGCAATAAGAATGGGGAAAAGAAGATGAAAAAGATTTTTAAAAAGAGTTTAATCTTATGCATGGCACTTGCAATAACTCTCACAGGAATGAGTGCATTTGCTTTCGCAGCTACAGAGGGTCCTGACACGACAGGCGGCTCCGCAAGATTTGAAGTTACAGGATATACCATTACAAATCTGAATGGGAAAGACATAAACAACACTTCAAGAATTTACACGATTACCAAAGGCGATGTCGTGAATATTGAAGTGACTATAAAATATAATTCAGCCGCGGCAAATCCGGGAGACACTTTGGATGTATCGCGTCGTGTCGACAGCTTCAGCGGCGGCAAAGCTGTGATAACAAAAATCAGTGACAAACAAGGCACTTATAAAATCACTGCCACCGGCCTGAAATACAAAGGTGTCGATCAGAAACTCGTATTGATGGTTCGGAACGGAGACAAATACGATGACATCGAAGTACCGATTTCTGAAGCAAAGGTTTACACAGAACCGGACTATACACCGTCCGAGCCATCCACACCGGATCCAATCCCGGCACCGAAAGCAATCATCAGCAGAAATCAGCTTTCTCATGACATCAAACCGGGAGAAACCATGGCGCTCAACATCACAGTCAAGAATGTAGGCAAGGCGGTTATGCAGAACCCGATTATCACATTGACGCCGTCGGATGCACTGACCGTTGTGGGCGGAACGACTGCATTCCAATTGAATAACATTAACATCGGCAAGGATGTGACGATTGCCGTTCAGGTGAGAGCACTCAAGACGATTCAGAGTGCAACGCAGTACATCGATGCAGAAGTAGAATATGATTACTATAACAGAGTAAGTACAACAAGCGGAAGTGCAAAGGGCAGAATCACCATTCCGGCAAAACTCAGCGGTGCTGCGGGCGAGCAGGATGATGAGACCACAAGTCCCGTTCCAAACATTATCGTTACCAAGTTCAACTATGGCGGTCAGTCAGTCGCTGCAGGCAGCAATTTCAACTTCTCGTTTAAATTCAAAAACACGAGCAGCGAACTTAACATCGACAATATCGTAGTGACGGTGGACGGAGGAGAAAACCTTTTGCTGAACGGAACGTCCAACTCTTTCTTCTTTGATAAAATCAAAGCGGGGCATTCCCAGGTCGTAAAGGTGCCGATGAAAGCACTCAAAACCGTTACAGGTAATGCGCAGCCGGTGTCCATAAACTTTAAGTACGAATATGTGGACCACAAAAAGAGAACACAAGCAACTTCGGATATTAAGCTTTCCGTACCGGTTTATCAGCCGGATAGATTTGAAATTTCAAAACCGGTTGTTCCGGAATACATAACCGAAGGTGACGAAATAAGCATTACGCTTAACTATGTAAACAAGAGTAAAACCGATATTTCAAATGTAGAAGCAAGCCTCGAAGGTAACGTTCAGTCATCCAGCCCGCTGCAGACGGTCGGAAATCTCGAGCCGGGAAAGAGCGGAACAATCGCATTTGCGGTAACCGCAGCGGCGGCCGGAGAAAGCACTTTCGACATAAAGGTAAGCTATGAAGACGGAAACGGAGATTCCAAAGAAAGAATTTTCCCGGTTACACTGAATATTCAGGCGATGGAACCATATGATCCGGGTCCTGATGACCCGAATATTGACAATCCGGATGCCGAAGAGGGCGGATTCAACTGGTGGATTGTCGTTGCAATCGTGGTTGTTTTGGGAATCGCAGCTGTCGTAATTCTCAAAAAGAGAAAGAAAGCAAAAGCCGCAAAGAAAGAACAAGAACTTTGGGACAGCTGGGACGATGAATTAAACGGAACCGGAGATGCAGACGGCACGGCGAACACAGCAGACGCAGGAAACGGAAACGAAGGGGATAAATAATGAGATTTTCAGACATATGGAAAATGTGTGCCGATAATCTCAAAAGAAGAAAAGGCCGGACGTTCCTGACGGTTTTGGGCGTTTTTATAGGTTGCTGTTCCATCATCGTAATGGTGTCAATCGGCATCGGGATGACGGAATCTCAGAACCAAATGCTTGAAAACATGGGGGATTTGACCATAGTTGAGGTTTCACAAGGCACATCACAGGACGGAAAAACAATGAAACTCGATGATAATGCGATTGAGAGTTTTTCACAGATTGAGGGGGTGCAGGCTATCCTTCCGAAATATGAAGTGTATGATTATACGGTTGAAGGGTATGCCGGACCGAATCAAAGATATACGAACAAAGATTGGCTGCCGCTGATAGGCGTTGACACGGAAGCACTCGAAGACATGGGCTACGAATTTATCGAAGGCAAAACGGCCGGAAAAGGCAAGGACGAAGGGATTGCCGGACAGTTCTTCGCATATGCTTTTAAGGATTCGCTTTTGCCAGACGGCAGCAACACGGTTGACTATTGGTCGGCGATGTATGATGACCAGGGCAACGAAATCAAAGATCCCGTTTATCCGGATCCGTATTTCAATCCGCTGAACACGCCGGTAACGCTCAAATTCATCGATTCGAACCAAAATACGTATGAAAGAGAGATTCAAATAACCGGAATCGTAAAAGAAGACTACGGCAAAGGTTATGAAACATCGCAGGGAATGATGATAAGCATCGACACGCTCAGGGATATCGTATCGAAAATAACGGGGATGCCGCCCGGAAAAGCAGAGTACAGCAGCATGAACGTCAAGGCAACGGACATTAACACGGTTGCCGATGTGGAGTCGCAGATTAAGGCGATGGGATACAATACCTATTCCATGGCAAGCATGCGTGAGGAAATGCAGAAGAGCGCCCGCCAGATGCAGCTGATGCTCGGCGGATTGGGCGCGATTTCCCTATTCGTAGCGGCAATCGGCATTACGAACACGATGATTATGTCCATTTCTGAGCGAACCAAGGAAATCGGCATTATGAAATCACTCGGCTGTTATGTAAGAGATATACGTGCGCTTTTCCTGATGGAAGCCGGTACAATCGGACTTTTGGGCGGAATTGTCGGCAGTATATTCAGTTTCCTCATATCGTGGGGAATCAACATTGTCGCCATCGGCATGGGCTTTACGAAAGAGGCACTGCTGCAGGCAATCCTTGGCGGTGAAGGCGTCAGCCGGATTTCGGTAATTCCGGTATGGCTGGTAGCGTTTGCAATCGTATTTTCGGTTTTCATCGGATTGGCCTCCGGCTACTATCCGGCAAACAAGGCGGTTAAGATACCGGCACTGGAAGCAATCAAAACAGAATAAGCATAGGGAGGAAATACTATGAAAAAGATCACATTGCAAGAACTTTGGGAGGAGTATCTGCCGGATATGGTTTCCTTTACTGTGGATACAGACATAAGCAAAATACTGATCAGGAAAGACCGCCAGAAGAATCCTGTCTAAAAGAAATTATTTCAAATGATGTGGAAATACAGTATGCGATTATGTCGGAACTTGCGGAACAGGCCGCGGTGCATAGGCACGATCCGACGACTGTGTGCAGTTTTGCGTCCAATATCTTTGCCGGCAGTCAAACGGATAAAGCGGATTACGAAAAGAAACTGAGAGGGATCTTTAAAGTTGTTTCGCGTCTGTATGATGCTTCAAAAAACGAAGCGGTCGGGTGGAGTGTTTTACATACAAATCCGCAAGCGGTTTCGCAGATGCGCGAGCTGCAAAGAGACGGGAAACTGGACTGGTCTGCCGCGCATTTTCTTCCGCCGGATGCTGAGCCTCTGCAATATACGGAATCGGCGGCATATATTGCCGAATATAAGGGGAAAGCAGATGCTGATTTGCTTCGGCAGATGCAGGAGAGCACATTTTATCGCTCAATAAAAAAGGCCATTTCAAAGCAAAAGGCGGCTTTCTTCATGGCAAATGACTTTTCGCCGGAGGAAATAGAGGATGATCCGTATATTCAGACTTTATTCGCACTTGGACATAAAGTGTACGTTCCGGTATATAAAGAGGACAACAACCTGATGGTTGTTGTCGCATAGGGGAAACAAAATAAAGGCTTTTGCGGCAGCCCGACGAGGGCTGCCGATTTTGTTTATTTCGGAACTGCGGGATTCACATAAACCGTGCGGTTGTTTGTGAAGATTACCATGCCGGGTTTTGCGCCCGCAGGCTTTTTAACATACTTTATCTGTACATAATCGACCGGGACATTTTCCGAAGTGCGCGCCTTGCTGTGGTAAGCGGCAATCGCCGCAGCTTCCCAGACCGCTTTTTCGTCAAGCTCTGCGCCGCCGCTTTGGACGATGACATGCGAGCCCGGAATGTCCTTGGTGTGAAGCCACAGGTCTTTGTTCCCTGCGGTCTTAAAGGTCAAAATATCATTTTCCTTGTTATTTCTGCCGACCAAAACACTCATGCCGTTGGAAAGCGTGTAGCGGTAAGGGGCAGGCTTATATTTCTTTTCCTTGAAGCCGCCTGCCTGTCTGCGTCTGCGGACATAGCCCGTCTCGACCAGCTCTGCGCGGATGCTTTCGATTTCGGCTACATCGTCCGTATTTTCAAGGAAAGAAAGCACGGATTCCAGGTACTTGATTTCGCCTTCATTTTCGTCAAGCTGAATCTGCTTTTCTTTGATTGCGGTCTTTGATTTGCCGTATTTCTTGAAATAGTGCTGGGCATTCTTCGATGGACTGAGCTTGACATCCAGCGGAATCGTGACCGCTGAGCCGTCATAATAGTTGGTGACTTCCACGGACTTCATGCCGGGCTGAATCAGGTGGATGTTTGCGGTCAAAAGCTCCCCGTAAAGCCTCAAGTCTTCCGAGTTTTCGGCCTTCAAAAGATCCTCGGAAAGTCGCTTTTTCTTGAGGTAAATTTTGTCGAGCAGGGCGTTTACCGACCTTATGAGATCGTGGGATTTCTGGCGGCCCTGATTGGAGGATTCCTTCTTTCCGAAGTAAAACTCCATCGCGCTGCTGAGGTCGTCGAAACGCTCCGCACGGCAGCTTTCTTCCAAATCCGAAAGCGCAAACGGGTAGAAATCAATTGGTGCGCCGCCCTCATCAAGGTACACGCGTGACTCATCGTGATTTGGCGATTCAATAGCCGTCATAACCTCGGACATAAAGTCACTGCGAGCTTTCTCTGTGCGAAGTGCCAGTTCCTCTGCAAAGGCAGGCGCGATTCCGCCGACGCTTCTGAGAATGGCTTTTCCGTCTGCGGGAAGAGTCTCAAGCTGCTCAGCCGAAATCTCTCCGAATGGGACTTTATCCTGAGCCGGCGGGTACTGATAAATCATGCCGGGCAGAATCTGGCGCACACGGTTGACATCAAAGCTGACGCGCTTAATCGAGTCGATAATCTTGCCGCTTGCAATGTCCACGAGCACGATGTTGCTGTGCTTGCCCATGATTTCGAATATGAGTTTCTTCGACATCGTGAAGCCCAGTTCGTTGAGCGTTTCAAGTGAAATTTCGATGATTCGCTCCGAGTCTTTTTGGGAAATCTCCGTAATGCGGCCGCCCTGCAGGTGCTTGCGAAGAAGCATGCAGAATGCGAGCGGGGCCGGTGGATTGACCGGATTTTCCGTGATGAAGCAGACTCTCGCGTGCGCCGAGCCTGCCGAAGCCAGAAGCTTCACATTGCCGTTCTTTGTGTGTATGTGAAAAACGAGCTCATCCGCCTCGGGCTGATAAACCTTTTCGATTTTTCCAAGTAAAATTCTATCCTGAAGTTCGCGGACCATTGCCCGCGTGACGATTCCGTCAAATGCCATAATTGCCTCCTGTTATGTAAGTTTTTGCGTTTGGACCCAAAATCAGCCGAACAGCTTTGTATAGTCGCTTCGCGTTTCCGCAATGTGGTAAACCCATAGGGTTTCGCCTATATGCCGATAAATCGCGATGTGCTTATCAGCGATTACCATGCGATAACCATTTTCATTCAGCCATGGGTCGGGCGTATAGGAGCCGGAATCCGGAAAATCTTCCAGCCGCTCCAGAACATCCAAAATGTGATTGGTTACTTTGAGTGCTGTTTCCGCATTGAAAGTAAGCGTGTAATAATCTTCGATTTTTTTTAAATCCTCCCATGCGGACGGTAAAATCCTCACTTCGTATTTCATTCGCGGAAGCTCCCTTTCTCTGTTCTGCCCTGAAGCATTTTGCGGGCTTCGCTAATGGTGCAGCCCTGGCTGCCGGAAACGCGTTCTTCTTCCGCGCGCAGCACTTTGGCACGCATTTCGAGGAGCTGTTCGCGCTTTTCGTATGTCTCGATGGACATTAAGACCATATCGCCCTCGCCGTTCTTGGTGATGTAGATGGGCTCATTGATTTTCTTTGCCAGCTCGGAAATTGCCGCGTAATCATTGCGTAAAGACGCCGATGCTTTTATATACATGATGAAACTCCCTTCGATTGTCATACATTTATTATATCAAAATTATATCGCATTATAGATACGTTGTAAAGCAAAAACCACACCTTGCAACCCACACGTTTTTCCTGTACAATGGAAGATAGAATCATACAAAAATACGGAAAGAAACGAGGTAAAACAGGTATGATCAAAAGCATGACAGGCTTCGGGAGAAGCGAATACACGGACGGAAAGCGCAATATCACAGTGGAAATCAAATCGGTAAACCACAGATATTCCGACATTTCCATCAAAATGCCGCGTCGCTACGGCTTCGCGGAGGACAAGGTAAAGAATGCGGTTAAGGAGCGCATCCGGCGAGGAAAAGTGGATGTCTCCATCATGGTTGAGAACATAACCGAAAACGATGTAAATATCAAGCTCAACACGATGATTGCCAAGCAGTACTACGAAAATCTGCTTGAGCTGCGAAAAGAGTTCGATGTGGAGGGCGATATCACGCTGCAGTTCCTTGCAGGACTTCCGGATGTAATGAAAGCAATCCCGGATGTTGAGGATGAAGAAGAAATCACGATAGCGATTCTGATTCCGGTAGCGGAAGCGGCGGTGAACCTGGAAAAAATGCGCGCAGTCGAGGGCGAAAAGCTTGCAGAGGATCTAATCGCAAAAGGCCACAACATCCGCAGCATTCTCGATAAGATTGCGGAAAGAGCGCCGCAGGTTTCCGTTGACTATACCGCAAGACTTCGGGAACGCATTACGGAGCTTATCGGAGGCAGCATCGAAGTGCCGGAAGACCGGATTCTCGTGGAAGCGGCGATTTTTGCGGATAAATGTGCGATTGACGAGGAAATCACAAGGCTTGGCAGCCACCTGATTCAGCTTGAAAACATCGTAACGAAGAGCACGCAGCCGGACGGCAAGAAACTCGACTTCCTTGTTCAGGAAATGAACCGTGAGGCGAACACCATCGGCTCCAAGGCGAACGACATCACGATTACCGGATATATGCTCGAAATCAAGAGCGAGATTGAAAAAATCAGAGAACAAGTACAGAACATCGAGTAATTAAAGCTTGAAAAAATCGCAAAACTGTGATAAAATATTTTTTCAGAGTTAACGAAACCAATGACAAAATGCAGGAGAAGAGCTTTTGATGAATTTAAACACGAAACATGCCGGAAAACTTTTTATTCTTTCAGGACCATCTGGAGCAGGCAAAGGAACGATCTGCAAGGAGCTTTTGGCGCAGACGGATCTGCAGCTTTCCGTGTCGATGACGACCCGGGCACCGCGCGAAGGAGAAATTCACGGGGTACACTACTATTTTGTGGATGAAGAGGAATTCCTGGACAGAATAAGCAAAGACGGTTTTCTGGAACATGCCGAAGTTTACGGCAGGCGCTACGGAACGCCGAAAGAACCGGTCATCCAAAAGCTTGAGCAAGGCATTGATGTCATATTGGAAATTGACATCCAGGGCGCTCTTAAGGTGAAAGAAAACTACCCGGACGGGGTTTTCATCTTTATCCTGCCGCCGTCGATGGCAGAACTCCGCAAGCGCCTCACCGGACGCGGAACGGAAACAGCAGAAGCCATTGAGATGAGGCTCGGCGAAACACTGAAGGAGTTGTCCTTTATAGAAAGATATGACTACTGCGTCGTAAACGGAGAACTTGATGAGGCGGTTTCAAGAGTAAAATCCATCGTAATCGCTGAACATTCAAAAGTAACCATTACCGCAGAGGAACTGGTAAAGAGATATAAGGAGGAAGAATAATGTTATATCCATCCATTAACGAAATCAGAAAGAAAGCGGACAGCAGATATACACTCGTTATTTTGGCTGCAAAAAGAGCTAGAGACATCATCGACGGCAAGCCGATTCTCACGGATGTTGACATCGACAGACCGGTATCCATTGCAGCACACGAAATTGCAGAAGACCTGATTACTTACAGAAGACCGGAAGAAACACCGGAAGGCGAAGAAGCCGAGAACTAGAAAGCCCTTGACTTTTACCCGAAAGCCAAGTAAAATGTTGTGGTAAATGAATTGAATATTCAGGCAGTGAAGGAACCAGTAGCCCGGTGTAAGAGCCTTACAGAGAGCAGTCCGAGTGTCCTATGTTCGCAAAGATGCGGCAGGCATGCGCTGAGAGGACTGTGGTGAAGCCGCAGGCGAATATCACTCCGGAGCCTGACACACTAATGAGAGGCAGCCTTGACAGAGGCATGCAACTAGGGTGGTACCGCGGTTAAGTTTTAATCGTCCCTAAATCGATGAAAATCGGCTTAGGGACTTTTTTTATCCCTCAGCCCAAAGAAAGGAATAAGGAAAATGTTCAAAAACCTATCAGAAAAGCCGGTTGCTGAAGTTCAGAAAGAGCAAGTGGCGAAATGGAAAGAAGAAGATTTGCTCCATAAGTGCGTGACGGCAAGAGAAGGTGCTCCGTCGTTTGTATTTTACGAAGGACCTCCGACAGCCAACGGCAAGCCGGGCATCCACCACGTTATGGCAAGAACCCTGAAGGACTCCATCAACCGTTATAAAACGATGCAGGGCTATCAGGTTAAGAGGAAAGGCGGCTGGGATACACACGGCCTTCCGGTAGAAATTGAAGTTGAAAAACAGCTCGGCTTCTCCGGCAAGCAGGACATCGAAGCATACGGAATCAAGGAATTCAACGAAAAATGCCGCGAATCCGTTTTCACTTATACCAACATGTGGACGGAAATGTCCGATCGGATGGCATACATGGCGGACATGGACAACCCATACATCACGCTCGACAACGACTACATCGAGACAGGCTGGTGGATTTTGAGACAGGCGTTCGACAAGGGCCTCATCTACGAAGGCTACAAGATTCTGCCGTACTGTCCGAGATGCGGAACCGGACTTGCATCCCACGAAGTCGCACAGGGCTACAAGATGGTCAAGGTAAACACGCTTACCTGCAAATTCAAGAAAAAAGGCACAGACAACGAGTATTTCCTCGCATGGACGACAACACCTTGGACGCTCGCATCCAACATTGCGCTTACCGTCGGACCGGACATCGACTATGTAAAAGTTAAGATGACTTCCGGCGACAACGAAGGCAATATCTTCTATCTCGCAAAAAGACTCGCAGCAAAGGTTCTCGGCAAGGACGAATACGAAGTCCTCGAAGAACTCAAGGGACGCGACATGGAATACTGGGAATACGAACAGCTCATGCCGTTCTGCACCCCGGAAAAAGGCAAAAATGCCTTCATTGTAACCTGCATGGACTATGTTTCCACGGAAGACGGTACCGGAATCGTTCACACCGCACCTGCTTTCGGTGAAGACGACTATCAGTGCGGCCGCAAATACAACCTTGCGGTTCTTCAGCCGGTAGACGAAAGAGGCGAATACACGGAAACACCGTGGAAGGGTCATTTTGTAATGGAAGAAGGCCTCGATGTTGAAATCATCAAATACCTCGCAGAAGGCGATAAGATTTATAAGAAAGAAAAATTAGAGCATAACTATCCGCACTGCTGGAGATGCGATACACCGCTGGTTTACTACGCAAAACCGTCTTGGTACATCGAAATGTCCAAGCTCAAGGATGAGCTCGTTGCAAATAACAATACCGTAAACTGGTACCCGGAATTCGTAGGCGAAAAGCGTTTCGGAAACTGGCTTGCAGAAGTAAAGGACTGGGCAATTTCCCGTTCCAGATACTGGGGAACTCCGATTCCGATCTGGAGATGCGAATGCGGACATCTGCACTGCGTAGGCTCCCGTAAGGAACTCGTGGAACTCGCAAACGAAAAAATCGACGAGAGCATCGAACTGCACAGACCGTATGTGGACGATGTAACGCTTACCTGCCCGGAATGCGGCGGCGTAATGCACAGAATCCCGGAAGTTATGGACTGCTGGTTTGACTCCGGCTCCATGCCTTTTGCACAGTGGCACTATCCGTTTGAGCATAAGGATGACTTCGACCAGCTCTTCCCGGCAGACTTTATCTGCGAAGGCATCGACCAGACAAGAGGCTGGTTCTACTCGCTGATGGCGGTTTCCACAATCGTAAAGGGCTGCGCGCCTTACAAGAATGTTTTGGTAAACGACCTGATTCTTGACAAAGAAGGCAAGAAGATGTCCAAGCACAAAGGCAACACCGTATCTCCGTTCGAAATGCTCGACAAATACGGCGCAGACGCTACCAGATGGTACCTGCTTTCCGTATCACCGGCATGGACACCGACGAAATTCGATGAGGAAGGCCTCAGCGATGTTGTAAGCAAATTCTTCGGAACACTCCGAAATGTATATAATTTCTTCGTTCTTTACGCAAACCAGGACGACATCGACCCGAGAAAATTCGATGTTCCTTATGCACAAAGACCGGAGCTTGACAGATGGATTCTCAGCAAATACAACCAGCTCATCCACGATGTGACCGAGTACATGGATCAGTACGACCACATGAAGACGGTAAGAGCGATTACGGATTTTGTTGCGGAAGACCTCTCCAACTGGTATATCAGAAGAGCACGCCGCAGATTCTATGCGGAAGAGATGACCGATGACAAGAAGAGCGTATATGCAACCACTTACGAAATCCTCGTAGGTGTTGCCCGTCTCATCGCACCAATCGCGCCGTTCATCGCAGACGAAATCTACACAGACCTTACCGGTGAAGAAACCGTTCATGTAGCGTACTTCCCGAAGGCAGACATGGATCTTGTTGACAAAGGCGTAGAAGAGAGAATGGACATCGTAAGAGCACTCGTTACGCTCGGACGCGGAACTCGTGAAAAGGAAAGAATCAAGGTAAGACAGCCGCTTTCGGAAGTTCTCGTTGACGGAAAATACGAAGCACTGATTGGAGACCTCACTCCGCTCATTGAAGAGGAGCTGAATGTCAAGAGAGTGGTATTTGAAAACGACCTCGACCAGTATATGAACTTCTCCCTGAAGCCAAACTTCAAGGCTGCAGGCCCGGTTCTCGGCTCGAAGATTAAAGCATTCGGCGCGCTGGTTGCAAAGGCAGACCCGAAGGAATTCATCTCCGAAGTTGAGACAAACGGAAAAGTGGTTATGAACCTCGACGGCGAAGATTTTGACATCGTAAAGGATTACCTCGACATCAGAATCAGCGCGAAGGAAGGTTTCGCAGTGGCAATGGAAAACAATATCTTCACCATCCTCGACACGACGCTCACACCTGAGCTGATTGACGAAGGTCTTGCAAGAGAACTGATTTCCAAAGTTCAGCAGCTTCGTAAGCAGGCGGACTATGAAATGATGGACAACATCGTAATCACGGTTGACGCAGACGACGCTGTAAAAGCAGCCATCGCAAAACACGCTGACTACATCAAGGGCGAAACTCTTGCCATAGATCTGAAAGACGGCGCATGCGAAAACACCTACGACCTGAACGGTCACAAGACCGGAATCAAGGTTGAAAGAATATAGATTCCTTTTTGCATACAAAAATAAAGCGCAGGACATTGATTAAGCAGTGTCCTGCATTTTTTTTTAGAAAAGTGTTTATACTTTGTTACGAATAGGTTATTACACTTTTAGAGAAAGGAAAAGCTTATGAATTTATCACAAATTGTAGGAATTATTAACGGTTATTTATGGGCGCTGCCGTTGATTATTTTGGCGCTGGGTACAGGACTTTACTTCTCTTTAAGAATGAGATTTCCACAACTTCGTTTGTTCAAAGATATGTGGTGTTTCTTAATCGGAAAAGATAAGAAAGACAGCGAAAAGTCCAGTAAGGAAGGCATGAGCTCCTTCCAGAGCTTTGCGCTTGCACTGGGTGGAAGAGTCGGTGTCGGAAATATTGCAGGGGTGGCAACTGCGATTTACTTCGGAGGACCGGGAGCGGTCTTTTGGATGTGGGTGATTGCATTTATCGGAGCCGGAACCGCATTCGCCGAGTCGGCACTGGCACAGACATACAAAGTTAAGGTTGACGGCGAGTATAAAGGCGGACCGGCATATTATATTGAAAAAGGAACCGGGATTCGTATTTTTGCAATCGTATATGCCCTTGCGGCAATCCTGGCAAATGCGGTTACAGGACCTACCATTCAGGCATTTAATTTCGCAGATTCCGCGCATATGGCATTTGGACTGAATCCATGGATAAGCGGCGCGCTCATCGCAGTCTGTTTCGCTCTCGTTGCGTTCGGAGGAAGCAAGAGGCTCGGAACTGTTGCAGGATATATCGTTCCGGTTATGTCAATTATCTATATCTTGCTTGCAGTCATCATTCTGGGAATTAATTTTAAACAAATTCCGGAAATGTTTGGGCTGATTTTCAAATGTGCATTCAATATGGATTCGCTCTACGGCGCTATTTGGGGAAGCACAATTATGTGGGGTGTTAAGCGAGGCATTTACTCCAACGAGGCCGGATATGGCTCCGGCGCTCACGCAGCAGCGGCTGCCGAGACCTCTCACCCGGCAAAGCAGGGCTTGGCGCAGTCCTTTTCGGTTTATGTGGATACGCTGTTCGTATGTACGGCAACTGCGATTATGATTCTGTGCACAGGTGCTTACAATGTTCTGGGGGCAGACGGAACCACACTCATCACCGAAAATCTTCCGGGTGTGGATTATGGATGTCAGTATACGATTAGTGCAATTAATTCTGTTTTCCCCGGATTCGGAGCATCATTTATTGCGATTGCGATATTTTTCTTCGCATTCACGACTCTGCTGTCCTTCACACTGTATAACGATACAAACACGGCTTTTGTACTCCGAAATTCAAGTGAAAAAACGAGAAAAACAGTAACGAATGTAATCCGTTTAATTGTCACTTTGATTGTTTTCTTCGGAGCGACCAGAAATCTGGCAACCGCATGGGACATTGCGGATATCGGTATCGGAATTATGTGCTGGATTAACTTTGTGGCGCTCCTTGTGCTTTCGCCAAAGGCAATTAAAATCCTTAAGGATTATGAAAGACAGAAGAAACTTGGAATCGATCCGGTCTTCGAGCCTTCCGACCTTGGTTTGAATAATGCAGAACTTTGGGAAGCAATTACAGCCGATAAATACAGCAGTCAGCTTGAGGCAAAGCACGAAGCTGAAAGAGGGGGTATAGAATAAAACGGGGTATCTGCTGTTTTCGACATCTTCATGGATGAAAAAAGAACATTTGTTCTCGCGTTCTTTTTGTGATATAATGTAACTAAGGAGAAGGAATATGACAGCGAAATCAAACCCGGATTACAAAATTTATATGGACTGGAACCCCTGGCACGGCTGCACCAAAATTAGCCCGGGATGCAGATACTGCTATGTGTACAGGCAGGATGAGATGTATGGGGCAGCCGGCGCAAGCAGCATTTGCCGCAAGACAGGGAATTTTGATTACCCGATTAAAAGAAAAAGGGACGGAAGCTATAAACTGCCAAGTGGGAAGATTGTCTTTACCTGTTTCACCTCCGATTTTTTGCTGAAGGACGCAGATGAGTGGCGGGCAGAATGTTGGAGTATGATGAGACAAAGAAGCGACTGCCTGTTTTATTTTTTTACGAAGCGAATTGAGCGATTTATGCAATGCATTCCGGACGATTGGGGAGACGGATACGATAATGTGCTCGTTGGCTGCACGGTGGAGGATCAGAGAAGAGCCGATTACCGCCTGCCGATTTTTTTGGATGCACCGATTAAGCATAAGTCCATCATAGCCTCGCCGCTGCTTGAGCGAATCGACCTTGCGCCGTATTTAGATGACAGCATTGAGGAGGTTGCGACGGGCGGTGAATCCGGTGTGAATGCCAGAGTCTGTGATTATGACTGGATTCTCGACATGCGGAGGCAGTGCGTGGAAAAAGAAATTCCGTTCCTCTTTCACCAGACAGGAGCTTTTTTCAGAAAAGACGGGAAGCTATACAGAATAAAGCGTGCATATCAGCTTTCGCAGGCACATAAGGCCGGCATTGACTATAAGATTGGCAAATATTTTATTCCGGAAACCGTGAATAAAAAGATGCATATGGGCATTAAGGAAGAAAATGAAGAGGACGGCGTGCAGCTTGAAGTTGAACTGGGAGGAACTTCCCTCGGGAGCAAGAATCCTCTTATCCGTTAGCTGCTTGCAAAAGCCGTGAATCTGACCTATAATTAGGGTATAATCATTTGGAATTAACTGCATGCGGAGGGCGAATCCATGAAAAAAACGGGCATTATTTCGGCAATGTGGGTGGAAGCTGAAAAGCTGCATAAGGCTATGGAACCGGACACGGTCGAAGAATACGAATACAACGGAATGAAATTTTACGAGGGGAAACTCTGCGGCTGCGATGTGGTGCTTTCCACATGCGGTGTCGGCAAAATCAATGCGGCGGTTTATACGCAGCTTATGATTGATAAATTCGGACCGGACGAGATTATACATACCGGAATTGCGGGAAGCCTTGACCCCGCAGTCAAACATTTGGATGTGGTAACTGCGGATGGTCTTACCTACCATGATGTGCGAAAATCACAGCTTACGGAGCTGTTCCCGTTCCGGGAAATTTTTCCGACGGATTCCGCTCTTACGGAAAGCCTGGCTGCAAATGCCGGAGAAAAATCCGTTCGCAAGGGGCTTATTCTGACGGGAGATTTGTTTGTTACGGATGCTTTGAGTAAAGCAAAATTGAAAGAACGATTCCCGGAAGCTCTCTGCGTGGAAATGGAAAGCTGTGCGGTGGCGCATACCGCTTTTGTAAACGGGATTCCGATTGCCGTTGTACGCTGCATTTCGGACCTTGCGGATGGGGCTGCGCATGAGGACTATGATGAATTCGAGAAAAAAGCGTCGGACACCGCAGCAGAAATCGTGATGAGAACTTTGAAAAAAATGGGAGAAAACAGAGGATGAGCAATCAGGTTAACTTGACCGATTTGGAATATAGCAAGCTGGAGAATTATGTGACTGAGACGCTTGGCGAACCCAAATTCAGAGCGAAGCAGATATTCGGCTGGATTCACGGCGGTCCGGCAAAGGACGGAGGCATTCGCATGGGTGCGGAATCGTTCGAGGATATGAATAATTTGCCGAAGACCTTGCGTGAAAAGCTGGCAGGATGCGCTGCGCTTGTGCAGCTTGCGGTTCTGCGCGAACAGGTTTCCAAGCTGGATGGCACGCGCAAGTTTTTGTTTGGGCTTGAGGACGGAAATGCGATAGAGAGCGTTTTTATGAAATATAAGTTTGGAAATTCCATCTGCGTTTCTTCTCAGGCGGGATGCAGAATGGGATGCCGGTTTTGTGCATCGACCATCGGAGGACTGAAACGAAATCTCACGCCCGGCGAAATTGCAGGGCAGATACTGGCGGCACAAAGGCAGACAGGGGAACGCATCAGCCATGTCGTGGTGATGGGAACGGGCGAGCCGTTCGACAATTACGAGAATTTAGCGGCTTTTATACGCATCATAAACGACAGAAACGGTCTCGACATCGGAATGCGGAACATCACGGTTTCGACTTGTGGACTCGTACCGAAGATTGCAAAGTTTGCGGAAGATTTCCCGCAGGTAAACCTGGCGATATCGCTTCATGCGGCAAACGACGAAATGCGAAGCAAAATCATGCCGGTAAACAAGACCTATCCGATGGGAACCTTACTTGAGGCCTGCAAGCAATATACGGAGAAGACTTCCCGCCGCATTACGTTTGAATATACATTGGTAAAGGGTGTCAATGACAGTACGGAACACGCAAAGATGCTTGCCTCAAGGCTCCGCGGCATGCTTTGCCATGTGAATTTGATACCGCTTAACAAAGTGGAAGAAACCGGATATGACACGACGGAACGCGGTGCTGTGATTAAATTTCAAAAAGTACTGAACGAAAACGGGATTCCTGCAACGATCAGGCGGGAACTCGGTGATGATATTGATGCCGCCTGCGGGCAGCTGAGACTTTCTGAACGGTAAAGGAGGGACACTTATGGAATATATCGGAGATGTGTTTTATGATTACGGCGGAGGACTTTATGTCAATATGACAAATAAGTGCCCTTGCAGGTGTGCTTTTTGCATACGTGACATGGTTGACTCGCTCGGAGACGCAGACAGCTTATGGCTGAAGCGGGAACCGAGCATGGAAGAGCTGCTTGCGATGCTTAAACAGCAGAATCTTGCTGCATACGACGAGATTGTATTCTGCGGATATGGTGAGCCGACGGAACGGCTTGACTGCCTCATAGCTGTTTGCGATTATGTAAAAAACGACCCGCTGCTGAAAGGAAAGCTGAAGACGAGGCTGAACACCAACGGTTTATCTGATCTCATCAATAACAAACCGACGGCGCGTGAGTTTTCCGGCAGGTTGGACGCAATTTCAATCAGCTTGAATGCACCCACCGCTCAAAAATACAATGAGTTATGCAGACCGAAATTCGGAATTCAGTCCTTCGACGAAATTCTGCGTTTCACGCAAGAGGTCAAGCAGTATGTGCCTGATGTGACAATGTCTGTGGTGAGCGGTTCGATTTCATCGCAGGATGTCGAGGAATGCCGTAAGACTGCGGCGAAACTTGGCGTCAAGTTTCGGGTGCGCTGATTTTCCCAGCTCAAAGTTCACGGATTCTTTCGAGCGCTGCGGACAGATAGATGTCTTGGTACAGAGGCATTTGCTCGAAATCACGTCCGAGAAAATCGCGAATGCGATCCAGACGGTATTTCACCGTGTTGCGGTGCAGAAAGAGCAGTTCTGCAGTTCTTTTTACAGAGGCATCCGCATCAAAAAGATAAGTCTGCAAAGTCAGGAGCAAATCATCACTTTTTTCGGCATCGAGCGGCGAAAGGAGTGTGCGATAGTACGAAACATCTGTGGGCGCAGAGTTTTGCAGTTTTATGCAGTTTGCGGCAAATCGAAGCGTATCATACATTACGATTTTTCGCATAGGAAAAATCTTTTCGATTGCGGAAGAAGCCGAACGCATTTCAATATAAATGTGCGCGGCGTTCTTTGTTATGTTTTTCTCGGTAAATTTATATATTTTTTCTTTGCATATTTCGGTCAGCTCTTCAATCAGCAGCTGGCCTTTTGTGTCCGTAAAATCCGATGAGAGGAAGGCGAGCAGTGTATTGCCGTAGCGGTCGGTGACAGCAGTGCGGTCGTATTCTGCAATCATGCGGCGTATTTCGGAGGTGTCATCTTTGGGACTGAAAAACAGCATCGACCTATAATTATCAAGTTCGAGATTGTTGATGCGGGCAACCTCTGCGAGTGCGTCGTACTTTTCCTCAAGAATCAGCGGAATCACGCTTTCACGGCTGTTTGTATCGAGATTCACATTCCAAATCGATACATAAAGCTGGATGATTTGCGCGGTTTCCGAGAGTATATTTCTGGAAATCGAAGCGAAAGGATTGACAAAGCAGAGCTTGAGAGGAGTTCCGCCCTTGTTCTTAAACTCATAGGAAAGTATCTTTTCGGAGAAATCATCATCGGAAGCGTCCGCAAAAAGCTGCTCAACATTAAGCGCACTCCCGGCAGGCCAGAGGGAAGAGCCCAAAATCCGGTTATCCGGGCTGCAGAGCACGATGCTGGAACGATTGTATTCACTGATGAGCCCAAGAACCGTATCAAGGCTGCGGTGGCGGTCATCCATCTGCGAAATTCGGTCAATTGTATTGTCTATATAGAAATCTTCCGAGCGCGCATCAAGAAAAATCGCCTCGCTGATATCGTGAATCACATCACTGTATTTCAGCCCCATATCATCCCCGGAAAGCAGAATCAGCGGGAGGTTGCATTGGTCAGCGGCTTCCACGACTTTGCGGTCCACGCCATGGAGAACCATATCGGAATAGAACAAAACAAGCGCAACGATGCCGCTGCGTTTTGCGGCTTTTATCGTTTCAACCTGATCCAGTATGCTGTTTCGGATGTCGTAGAAGGCAGTGATCGCCAGTTCGTTAGGTGTGAAAATATCATCCGATGTTAAATCAAACTCAAAAACGGTGACGGAACTTACGATGCCGGAAAGTCCATTCCTACCGGCGATGACACGGCCCATGCAAAGCGATGGAAGACTCAGGCAGTCTTTTACGGTTATGCTCATGGTTTACCTCCACAAGAAAAATTTTGCTTTTCTTCTTTTTTAGCACAGAAAAACCGGAAACACAACCCTTTTTTATGCACGTGCATAAAAAAGAAGCTAAAACTTCGTTAATATTTTAATTACTTTTGTGATAGGAGACTATATAATGTGAAAAAAAGCGAAAATCCCACCGCGCGTGGGAGAAAGGAGCTATTATGAGCAATAATAATCAAGAAATCAATGCTTTATCACCTATCACCAAAGAACAAAAACAAGGATGGATTCCACTGGCATTCATTCAGGCTGGCATATGCGTATGCGTGCCGTCATTTTTGGAGGGAGCTCTGCTGGTTGAGGAAATGAATTTCTGACCTGCAATTCTTTCCGGTACGGTAGGGTACATACTCGTTGTAATTGCAATGACTGTGCTTGGATTTATCGGAAGCGACTTGGGTCTTGCATCCTGCACGATTACAGAGTCCTCACTTGGAAAGAAGGGCGCAAGATACATCGCGGCTATTGTCTTCGCCATCAACCTTGTTGGCTGGTTCGGCATCAACAACCAGGAATGTGCGGAATCTTTCGTAAACTTCCTTGACTCAAGCTTTGGAATCACAGTTCCTTATGCGCTTTCCTGCATTTTCTGGGGTGTAATCATGACAATCACAGCGGCTTTCGGAATGAAGGCAATGGAAAAGCTGGACTATGTATCGGTTCCGCTTCTGCTCATCGTTATGATTATCGGAACTTACCTTGCGATTAAGCAAAACGGAATCAGCGCGATTGATGAGGAAATCACACCGACGATGTCTTTCCTGGACGGCGTAATTTTATCCTTTGATTTCTATGCATGCGGCGTAATTACGGCAGCCGATGTTGCAAGATTCCAAAAGTCAAGAAAGGAAACGATTTTGTCAACGACAGTAGGCGTATTCCCGATGGGAATTATCACTCTAGCTCTCGGAGCTATACTCACAAAAGTTGCAGGGGAATTCGACATCAGCATGGTACTTATCGTTGTTGGAATTCCGGTACTTGGCGTAATTTCCCTTATTCTTTCGACATGGACAACAAACTCCTCCAATGCATACTGCGGCGCACTCGATGTTGTTTTGGCAGTAAATGCACCGGACAACAGAAGAAGAGAAGTAACGGTTATCGTAGGCGTTTTAGGAACGCTGCTCGGACTGACAGGAATCGTTGATAATATCGAGATTTTCCTCGGATATCTTGCATACATGGTCTGCCCGCTCGGAGGAATCATGTTTACAGATTACTTCATCATAGGCAAAGGCAAACCGGAGAACTGGCATTCCAGAGACGGCATTTATATCGCAGGTGTGCTCACTTGGATAATCTCGGTTGTGCTCTCGTATCTGGTACAGCTCGACTTTGCGGGAATCGGATTTGCAATCGTTATCTATCTGATTCTTGAAAAAATCTGGCCTTCCACATCAAGACCGACAATAAATAAATAAGAAACAGGGGTATGACATGAAAGTTTTAACAAGACAAGAAGCAATCGACATTCTGTACGGCTGTACGGTCGTCGGAACAGGCGGCGGCGGCAGCCTCGCCGCAGGGCTTCGGATGATTGAAAAGGACTATGACGAAGGCAAAGCACTGAAACTGTTGTCTTTAGAAGAAATTCCGGACGACGGTCTCGTGGCTTCACCTTACGGATGCGGTGCAACGCTCTGCGAGGGCGAAGAGGCAGATCCGCAATACAAAGACTTGCCGCGTCTTAGCGATTCATCCGCAGTACTTGCGTTTAAAACACTGGAAGAATATATGGGAGAAAAGTTTTGTGCGGTTTCTTCAACGGAACTCGGAGGCGAAAACACCGCGGAGGCAATGCATATCGCAATGTCGCTCGACAGACCGCTTGCAGACAGCGACCCTGCGGGAAGATCCGTTCCGGAGCTGCAGCATTCCACCTTCTATCTGGCAGGAATCCCCATTACACCGCTGGCATGTGCCACGAATTTCGGTGAGACGGTAATCATCAAAGATGTTGTCAATGATCTCAGAGCCGAGGCAATTGTAAGGGCAATTGCAGTCGCAAGCGGAAACGAGGTCGGAGTGACCGATCACCCGATGCGGGGGAATGTGTTCAAAAAATCCGTTATAAAAGGAGCAATCAGCTATGCGATGAACATCGGCAGAACCCTGCGTGAAGCAAACGAAAACGGTTTGGATGCAGCAGCAGCCATCGCAGACGAATTCGGAGGAAAACTTCTCTTCCGCGGCACGGTTGAAGAGACACCTTGGGAATTCAGAGACGGATTTACCTTCGGCGAGATACATATCGCCGGCTGCGATGAATTTTCGGGAGAAAATTACATGATTTTCATGCAAAACGAAAATATTTACGCAACGAGAAACGGTGAGCTCGACATCTGTGTGCCTGATCTCATCTGTATGCTGGACGACAAAGGTCGACCTGTTACCAACCCGAACTGGACAATCGGGCAGAAAGTATCCATGATCGGACTTCCTGCACCGGAGATTTGGAAAACGCCGGAAGGCCGGAAAGTGTTCAGCACGGAAAGCTTCAAATTGGGCTTTGCATATAAGCCGTTTTTATAGTATACTGAAAATATAAGTTGAAATGGAATCCGCTGTGTGCCGGGTTTTGTGAGGATAAGCCCCGCAAAACGGATGCAGCGGATTTTTGTGCAGAAGGGAGAACGAAAAAATGATGTCAGAAGCGTTAAAGGGGTTACTGCGTATTCCGAGTGAAACGGGATGCGGTGAAGAATATGACGAAAAATACGGCGTGATGCCTTACGGTCGTCACGTGTTTGAAGCGTTGAAATACATGCTTGACCTGTGCGAGAGCCTGGGCTTTCGGACGAAAAACTGCGAAAACCGCATCGGCTGGGCGGAAATCGGAGAGGGGGAAGAGCTCATCGGAATTCTTGCTCACCTCGATGTCGTGCCTGCAGGAAACGACTGGGATTATCCTCCGTATGATTTGACGATTGCGGACGGGCAGATGTACGGAAGGGGCGTGGTCGATGACAAAGGGTCGGCATTCTGTGCAGTCATGGCGATGAAAGAACTTCTGGACAGCGGTCTGCCGCTTAAAAAGAGAGTTAGAATTATTTTCGGCTGCCAGGAGGAGACTGGAGACTGGCTTGACATGCAGTATTACCAGGAGCATGAGGAACTGCCGTCGTACGGATTTACGCCGGACGCGGATTTTCCTGCAATCTATGGCGAAAAAGGAATCATCTCCCTGTATGTATCGCATCCAATTGCAGGAAGCGGAATCAAAACCGCAGAAGGCGGTAATGCCGTGAACATGGTCGCAGACCTTGCGAAAATTGTCACCGAGGACAATGAAACAATTCAGACGAGCGGCATTTCGGCACACGGCAGCACGCCGGAAGAGGGAGAGAATGCGATTACCAAAGCCATGGAGGCAGCAGCGGAAAACTGCGCGTTCGCGGCAAAATACATGGATTTAATCGGATATCATCTGCACGGAGAAGCCCTCGGACTGGATTTCAGCGACGAGCAGAGTGGAAAGCTGACAATGAATGTCGGCCTATTGAAAACCGATGACGAAAAAATCACGCTCGGAATCGACATCCGCTACCCGGTGACACTCAAATCTGACGAAATCAAGCAGAAGATAAAAACGGCGTTTGAGACTCACGGCTTTGCAGCGGAGATACCGGAACACATGGATCCGGTATTCATGGATAAGAACGGGGATGTAATCAGAACCCTCATCGGAGCATTCAGAGAAGTTACCGGAATCGAGGACGAGCCGACCGTAATCGGCGGCGGAACTTATGCACGCGCAATGCCGAATATCGTGGCATTCGGACCGGTTATCCCGGGACATCCCTGCACGGAGCACATGAAGAACGAGCATATTTCAGAAGAGGACTTTGAAATCGCCATGAAAGTGTATACGCTTGCATTAAAGAAGCTTGTAATGCAGTAATGATTTTCAACTGCATTCGGTATTTTGTATTGACGAAATCCATCGAAAAAAGGTAGAATATAGCTGACGGATGCGCTCAAACAGCCATGCCGGATTCATCAAAGACGAGGAGGAAAAACATATGCTCAAAAAATCCAAAGATGCACTTGATCCACAGTCGTGGTGCGGACTTAACAGACCTGACAGAAAAGAAACCGAAGTTGATGCGGTTTTGTTCGGAATTCCGTTTGACGGCGGAGTCAGCTACCGCGGAGGTGCTGCGGAAGCGCCCGAAATTCTGCGTGCAAACACGAAACATTCCACACCGTCTACCGAGCGGCTGTATTACTACGATAAATTTAACATCCTCGATGCGGGGGATTTTGTGAATGAGGACAGGGACGCGCTTTTTGCCGAGGTACAGGAATATGTACGGGAACTGGTAAAAAACAATGTGCGTTTCACAATGGTGGGCGGAGACCATTCCGTTACCATCCCGGTTGAGAGAGGCATAGATGATGCGCTCGACGAGGAATTCGGAATCATTCATATCGATGCCCACATGGATTTATGCGATGCGCTTGAAGGCGATTACCTTTCGCACGGCAACACCGAGAGAAGGGCACTCGAACTTAAGAATATCAAATCTCTTGAGAATCTGTTCTTCATCGGCATCCGCTCCATCGAGCCGGACGAGTTTGAATTCCATAAGGAAAACAAGATACAGGTAAAAACTGCGTACGACTGTTACCACGAAGGCATCGAAGCCGTTGCGGACTGCTGTATCGAGAGAATGAAAAAATTCAAGAAGATTTACATTACATTTGATATTGACGCCCTTGATCCGGGCTTTGCGGCAGGAACGGGAACGCCGCAGTTCGGCGGTCTCACGCCGAGAATGGCACTGACTTTACTCGAAAAGCTTTTTACGAACCTTCCGGTAATCGGATTTGATGTCGTGGAAATCGCACCGGCTCTCGACCCATCGCTGGCTGCGATGTTCGCCGGACGCAAACTGCTTCAGGAAGTATGGGGATATTGGGCAGATGACATAGGAAAACTTGAAAAGGTGGAAAAAGAGATTTAGAGAGATGGAAATAATAGAGGAAGAAAACATAGAAGACGAAGAAATCGGGGAAGAAAAAAAGCATAAGCACGAGATTGACATGACCGACGGCTCGGTTCTGAAGAAGATGCTGCTCTTTTCGTTCCCGCTGATGGGATCGAGCATTCTGCAGCTTTTGTTTAATGCAGCGGACATTATTGTGATCGGCCGTTTTGCGGGGGATAATTCCTTGGCAGCCGTGGGTGCGACATCGTCGTTGATTAACTTTTTGGTAAATCTTTTCGTGGGGCTTGCCATCGGGGCCAATGTGCTGACGGCAAGGTATTACGGAGCTAAGCGGGATGCGGATATCAGCCAGACCGTGCATACCTCGATTGCGCTGAGCATTGTCTGCGGCGTGGGGCTTGCGGTAATCGGAATTCTGGTTTCCAAACCGGTTCTGGCAATGATGGCTACACCGGATGAAATCCTGCCGCTTTCAACGATCTACATGCAGATTTACTTTGCGGGAATGCCGGCAATGATGATATATAACTTTGGAAGTGCGGTGCTGCGCGCAAAAGGAGATACGGCAAGACCTTTGATATATCTGGCGATTGCCGGTGTCCTGAATGTGGGGCTCAACCTGTTTTTTGTTATATCCCTGCACATGGATGTGGAGGGAGTTGCGGCGGCAACCTCGATTTCGCAGTGCTTATCTGCGTTCTTGGTTCTGCGCTGCCTCAGCAAAGAGCCGGATGCTTTTCGGCTGAAAGCAAAACTTTTGCGTATCAACGGACAGAAACTGAAGGTTATCTTGCAGATCGGCCTTCCGGCGGGGTTTCAGGGAGTGCTGTTTGCTCTGTCAAATGTTATTATACAGTCGTCGATTAACAGTTTTGGTAAGTATGTAATGGCGGGGAGCGCAGCGGCGTCGAACCTGGAAAATTTCACATACTTTGCAATGAATGCTTTTTATCAGGCGGCAATCTCGTTTACGAGCCAGAATGTCGGCGCAGGAAAGTACGAACGCGTGAAGAAAATTTTGATTTGCGCGGTAACCTGTGCGGCAGTGACCGGAATCACGGTTGGAAATCTGACCTACTTATTCGGCAGCCCGCTTCTTGGCATTTATTCAAAGAGCGCGCTTGTGATACGGGAAGGATTGAAACGAATGCTTTTCATTTGTGTTCCGTATTTCATATGCGGCATCATGGATACGATGACAGGGATGATACGCGGCCTGGGCTATTCAATCCTGCCGATGATTGTATCCCTTTTGGGAGCATGCGTATTGCGTATTATATGGATTCTGACGGTGTGTCAGCTGCCTGCGTTTCATCATGTTGAATTTGTGTATGCTTCCTATCCGGTTACATGGGCAATTACGACGGTGGCACACATCATTTGTTATGTAATTATCACAAAAAAAATAAAAAAATCCATTGAAACACAACAAAAAATGGGTTAAGATAAAACATATCACTCAGGGAGGAAAGAAAAATGAGAAAAATTGTAGCAACCGACAAGGCACCGGCAGCAATCGGTCCTTATGCACAGGCAAATATACTCGGAAATCTTGTGATTACATCAGGACAGATTCCAATCGACCCGGCGACGGGAAACCTTGTATCAGGCGGAATCGAAGAACAGACAAGACAGGTCTTTTGCAATCTCAAGGCGGTTCTTGAGGAGGCAGGAAGCGGATTGGACAAGATAATAAAGACTACATGCTTTATGGACAACATGGGAGATTTCGCAAAGATGAACGCAGTGTATGCCGAATATTTCAGCGGCGAATTCCCGTCAAGATCAGCGGTGGAAGTTGCAAAACTCCCGAAAGATGCTTTGATTGAAATCGAAGCAATCGCTTATCTGTAATTTTATTATTGAAAATCAAAAGCAGGGCAGTCTTCCATGACTGCCCTTATGAGGTTTATTGGAGATGAAAACAAACGAAAAGAATTACGACAAATCGCTTTTCAGAATTTTTATATCGTATTTTCCGGCACACAAGAAGCTCTTCATTCTGGACATGTGCTGCGCCTTTGTTGTGGCTGCAATCGATGTTGCGTTCCCGCTTGTTTCAAGGCATGTGATGTATGATCTTCTGCCGGACAAGGCATATCGGGCATTCTTTACGGTCATGGCGGTTGTAACCGCGGCATTCGTTGCAAGGGCATTTATGAACTATATCATTACCTACTGGGGACACCAGTTCGGCATACGCGTTGAGGCAGATATAAGGAGAGATTTGTATTTGCATTTTCAGGAACTGGATTTTGACTTTTTTGACAGAAACAGGACGGGAAAACTCATGAACAGGCTGACAGGCGACCTTTTTGAAATCACCGAACTCGCCCATCACGGCCCGGAGGATCTGCTAATCTCGACAATTACCATAATCGGGGCACTTGCGGTAATGTTTGCGGTGGAATACAGGCTTGCGCTGATTGTGCTTGTCATCGTGCCGATCTTCGTTTTCATCGTCATCGCATGCAGAAAGGACATGATGGACTCTTCAGTCCGCGTAAAGAAAAAAATGGCGGATATCAATGCGGACATCGAATCCACGCTTTCCGGAATGAAGACCTCCAAAGCCTTTGACAATCACGAAGTTGACTTTGAACGCTTCGACCGTTCCAACGAGATGTACAAGGGCTCCAAAAAAGGATATTACAAGGCAATGGGCAGGTTTAACGCTTCGATGGAATTTTTTATCTGCTTCCTGCAGATTGCCGTAATTACGGCGGGCGGATGGCTCATCATGAAGGGCAGCCTGAACTATATTGACCTGATTACATTTACACTTTACATTACCGCATTCGTGACTCCGGTCCGCAAGCTTGCGACGCTGGCGGAAATCTTTACGAACGGACTTGCAGGATTGAGACGGTTCGCAGAGGTTATGAGGATAAAACCAAGCATCAAAGAGGCAGATGATGCGGTTACGCTTACATCGGTAAAGGGCGAAATCGTTCTTGAAAATGTAGCATTCGGATATAAGAAAGATACGGATGTGCTTCACGGCATATCGCTCAAAATAGATGCAGGGCAGAGTGTGGCAATCGTCGGACAGTCGGGCGGCGGCAAAAGTACTCTGTGCCAGCTGATACCAAGGTTCTACGATGTCGAGGAAGGGAGCATTCTAATCGACGGAATCGACATACGAAAGATCACCAAAAGTTCACTCAGAAGGAATATCGGAATCGTGCAGCAGGATGTATTTTTGTTCGCGGACACGATTTACGAAAATATACGCTACGGCAAACCGTCGGCGACTTATGAAGAGGTCATGGAAGCCGCAAAAAAGGCGGAAATTTACGATGACATCATGAAAATGCAGGATGGTTTTGACACCTATGTCGGCGAGAGGGGTGCGCTTCTTTCGGGCGGGCAGAAACAAAGGATCTCCATCGCCAGAATATTCCTAAAGAATCCTCCGATTTTAATTTTGGACGAGGCGACTTCCGCACTCGACAGTGTTACGGAATCGCATATTCAAAAGGCATTCGACGAGCTTTCCGAAGGAAGGACAACACTCATGATTGCGCACAGACTGGCAACCATCCGAAATGCGGACAGAGTCGTTGTGATTGAGGACGGAAGAATTCAGGAAGAAGGAACGCAGCAGGAACTGCTTGCCGCAGACGGTGAATTTGCGAAACTATACAAAGTACAAATGAGGTAGGGAATGATTAGAGACATCAAAGAGATAAGAAGAGATATTACTCGCACGGACGATGAAATAGCAAAACTTTTCGAAAAGCGGATGCAGCTTGCTTCGCAGGTTGCTGCATACAAGAAGGCAAACAGTCTTCCGATTTACGACGCAAAGAGAGAGGAAGAAGTGCTCAGAAACGGCGCCGCACGGATAAGCGACCCGGAAATCCAGTCCTATTATTATAACTTTCAAAAGAAAGTGATGGAGCTTTCGCGCAATTATCAAAGCAGGCTTATGGAAGGGCTTTCGGTTGCGTATTGCGGAACCGAGGGCGCATTTGCACACATTGCGGCGGGCAGAATTTTTCCGACATCCAAGCTGACTGCCTTCGGAAGCTTCAAGAAAGCCTATGAAGCAGTCGAAAAGGGAGCATGCGACTGCGCGGTTCTGCCTGTCGAAAACAGTTTTGCGGGAGATGTCGATCAGGTAAACGATTTGATGTTTTTCGGGACTCTTTTTGTCAACGGCATGTACGATTTGGCGGTGACTCATGACCTTTTGGGCTTGGAAGGAACGCGGATTGAGGATGTAAAAACCGTAGTGACACATCCGCAGGCACTGTCGCAGTGCAGTCTGTTCATTAAAGAACATGGATTGAAGGAGATGGAATATTCCAATACCGCACTCGCGGCAGAATATGTCAAAGAACAAAACGACAAGAGCATCGCGGCGATTGCGAGTGCGGAAACGGCGGAGAGAACCGGCCTTTCCGTAATTGCAAGGAGCATAAACGATGACAGAAGCAACACGACGCGGTTTGCCGTTTTTTCGAGAGTTGACAGCCGTGCCGAAGGACAGGCGGGAAAGCAGTTTTTCTCGCTGCTGTTTACGGCAAGAAACGAAGCAGGCTCGCTTGCCGAGGCACTCAGCATCATAGGAAGGCACGGATTTAACATGAGAACCCTGCGCTCAAGACCTATGAAAGAACTTCTGTGGCAATACTACTTCTATGTTGAGGCGGAAGGCGACATTTACGGAGAAGAAGGCAAGGCGTGCATTGCGGAAATGAAGCATTGCTGTGACAAAATAAAAATCGTGGGATCTTACAATAATCTTAACGACTGCTTGCGGGAGGAAAAATAAATGATAATACCTGTAAATCTTGGGCAGGACAGCTATGATATAACACTTGAGCGCGGCGCGCTAAAATACGCCGCGAAAGCACTCGGATTGGAAAACGAAGGCCGCAAAGTGATGATTGTAACAGATGATGGGGTTCCACCGCAGTATGCGAACAAGCTTCTGGAGCAGTGCCGCAGTGGCTGTATACACTTGATTCCGCAAGGCGAAGCGTCGAAGAATTTCGATATTCTGCAAGACATATTGAGCCATATGCTCATTGAGGGCTTTACGAGAAAAGACTGCGTAGCGGCAGTTGGCGGAGGAGTTGTGGGAGACCTCGCGGGTTTTGCCGCAGCCTGCTATATGAGGGGGATAGACTTTTACAATATACCGACGACGCTGCTCTCTCAGGTGGACTCTTCGGTGGGCGGAAAGACAGCAATTGACTTTAAAGAAATCAAAAATATCGTCGGGGCCTTTCACCAGCCCAAAGGTGTGCTGATTGATCCTCAGCTTCTTGAAACTTTGGACAAAAGACAGTTTGCGTGCGGAGCAGCGGAAATCATCAAGATGGCAGCGACCTCTGATGCATCCCTCTTTGAGAAAATTGAGGCGGAGGGAATCGGCACAGAAAATCTGGAATCTGTTATTGAAGCAGCACTGAGAATAAAGATTGATGTGGTCGAAAAGGACGAAAAGGAAGCAGGACTCCGAAAGGTGCTGAATTTCGGGCATACCTTGGGACACGGAATCGAAAGCTGCACCGATTTTCTCCACGGGGAAGCGGTCGCACTCGGAATGCTTCCTATGTGCAGCGAAGCGGTGCGGGAAAGACTGATTGACATGTTCCGAAAGGCGGATCTTCCGGTATCCTGTAATGCAGGTGCGGACAGGGTGATTGCAGCTGCGATGCATGACAAAAAAGCGGAAGGAGACTCCGTTTCTACCGTACAGGTCGATGAGCCGGGCAGCTTCCGGTTTGCAAAATGCACGAAAGAAGAACTGGAAAAACTCTATGAGGAGGTATTCATATGAAGAACACATTCGGAAATGCCGTTACGGTAACGCTTTTCGGCGAGAGTCACGGCAAGGCTGTAGGTGCTGTCATAGACGGGCTTTCACCGGGGATTCCTATTGATGAGGAATATATCCGCGAAAAAATGAATCTAAGGAAAGCCTACGGAAAAATTTCCACAGCGCGGCAGGAAGAGGACGAAGTTAAATTTATCAGTGGAGTGTTCCGGGGATACTCGACGGGAACGCCGCTCACCCTCCTTATCGAAAATAAAAATACCAAGAGTGAGGATTACGGCGGCAGGATGCATCTTCCGAGACCGTCGCATGCCGACTACACCGGACATTGCAAATATGCCGGATACGAGGATTATCGCGGCGGCGGGCATTTTTCGGGAAGGCTCACTGCAGCGCTGGTTGCTGCCGGGGCTCTGGCTATGAAAGCCCTTGAAAGCAAGGGCGTATACATCGGCACTCACATTTTAAATTGTCACGGTGTCAGTGACCGAAACTTTGATGAGGGATATGCCGGCGACATTAAAAAGCTTGCCGGGCTGCGTTTTCCGGTGCTGGACGAAAAGGCTGCGGAAGCTATGAGGCTTGAGATCGAACGCGCTGCGGCAGACGGCGACAGTGTGGGAGGAATCTTAGAGACTGCGGTTATCGGGATTCCGGAAGGCATTGGCGAGCCTTGGTTTGACACCGTGGAGGGAATGCTTGCACATGCTGTTTTTTCGATTCCCGCCGTGAAAGGAATCGAATTCGGCATGGGCTTTGACTTTGCAAAGATGAGAGGATCCGAGGCAAATGATGCGTTCCGATATGAAAACGGCAGGGTTGTGACGGAAACAAACAACAACGGCGGAATCAACGGCGGAATCACGAACGGAATGCCGATTCTTTTCCGGACCGTCGTAAAACCGACGCCTTCCATTTTCAAAAAGCAGGACACCGTAGATCTTTCCACAAAGGAAAATGCCGAACTGGAATTGCAGGGGAGGCATGATCCGGCAGTGATTCATAGGGCAAGAGCGGTTGTGGATGCAGTAACGGCACTGACAATCTGTGACCTTCTTGCTATACGCTTCGGAACGAATTTTTTGAGGTAGAAATATGAAGATAATTGTAATCAACGGCCCGAATCTGAACATGCTCGGAATTCGGGAGCCGGACAAGTACGGAAACGAAACCTATGACATGTTGATTTCCAAGATAACGGACTATTGCCACGCGAATTTTGAGGACCTGGAATGTGAGTTTTACCAGTCGAACCACGAAGGCGCGCTGGTTGACCGAATCCAGCAGGCGTATTTCGAAAAGGCAGACGGAATCGTCATCAATCCGGGAGCATATACGCATACGAGCATAGCACTCCTTGATGCGGTGAATGCGGTGCGGATACCGACAGCAGAGGTTCATATTTCGGATGTTTCCAAACGCGAAGATTTCAGGCAGGTAAGCTATATCCGCAAGGCATGCTGCTTTACCGTTATGGGACACGGAACCGACGGATACCTCGAAGCATTGGATTATCTGCATGAATTGCTCAGGAGGACGAAATGAAGGTAAGAATCAAGAAAGGAATTGCCCGTGGAACGGTTTGTGCACCTCCGTCAAAGAGCATGGCGCACCGACTGCTGATCTGCGCAGGGCTTTCCGATGGGGAATGCGTCGTGCACGGCATTTCCGAATCGGAGGATATGCGGGCTACGATGGACTGCCTTAGAGCTCTTGGCGTAAAATGTGAAAAAGACGGAGATACCGTCAGAGCAGCGGGAATCGACATTCGCAAGGCGGCAGCACCGGGGCAGCTGAACTGCAGAGAAAGCGGGAGCACTCTTCGATTTTTTATCCCGATTGCGCTTCTGACGGGAATGGAAACGGTGCTGACCGGAAGCAGGAGACTGCTGGAGCGCCCGCTCAGTGTATACGAAGAACTTTTCCGGCAGCGAGGAATCACCTTTCGCAAAACGGAACGGGAAATCAAAATCTGCGGAAATCTCCAAAGCGGAGATTTTGAACTGGACGGCAATGTCTCCAGCCAGTTTGTAACGGGGCTTTTGTTTGCGCTTCCGCTTCTTGACGGTGACAGCCGCGTGGTGCTCCGTCCTCCGGTGGAAAGCCGCTCCTACATCGACATGACGCTTTCGGCACTGAAGCTGTTCGGAGTCGAAGCCGGCTGGCAGGAGGAAAATGTTTTATATATAAAAGGAAATCAGCGCTATCGGGCAGGCGAAGTATTTGTAGAGGGGGATTACTCGAACGCGGCGTTTTTTGCGGCACTGAATCTGCTCGGCGGACAGGTAAAAATCGAGAATTTAAGAAAGGACAGCCTTCAGGGTGACCGCGTATATGAAGAGCTGTTCGAAGAACTAAAAAGACCGGGTGCGGAGATCGATCTTTCCGACTGCCTGGATCTGGGGCCGGTGCTGTTTGCGGCGGCAGCGGCGAAGCACGGCGGAAAATTTACCGGAACAAGCCGGTTAAGAATAAAAGAAAGCAACAGAGGAGAAGCGATGGCAGAGGAACTTCATAAATTCGGCGTGACGGCGGAAGTCCGCGAAAATGAAGTCATCGTCAGCGGACAGGGGCTGCGAAAGCCGGAAGAAAACCTCGACGGACACAACGACCACAGAATTGTGATGTCCGAGGCGGTCCTTCTGACACAGACCGGAGGCGTAATCGACGGGGCGGAAGCAGTGAGCAAGAGCTTTCCGGACTTCTTCGAAAAGCTTGCTTCTTTGGGAATTGAGGTAGAGAGAATTGAGAATTGATCACAGTACAAACATTTTAATCGTAGGGCTTGGACTGATCGGAGGAAGTTACGCAAAAGGTTTTGCGAAAAACGGGTTTGACCTTTGTGCGATTGACAGCAACCCCGATACCATTCAATACGCCCTTGACAATTACATCATAGCGGAAGGAGCGACTACTCCCGATCCGGAAATGATCGGGAAAGCGGATTTGGTGATTTTTGCGCTTTATCCGCATGTTTTCAAAGAATGGATAGCCGAAAACCAAAAGTATTTCAAGCCCGGAACTTTCATCACGGATGTAACCGGAGTAAAGGGCTGCATCGTTGACGATATCCAAAACATGCTGCGCGAAGACTGCGAATACATCGCGGCACACCCGATGGCAGGCTGCGAAAAACTTGGGATTCAAAACAGCAACGAGAAAATTTTCTATGAGGCAAACTATATCGTTGTGCCGACCGAAAAAAATACGGAAGAGGGAAAGGATGTCTGCAGGCAGATTGGCGAAATTCTTGGATTTGCAAGAATTTCCGAGCTTTCTCCGTATGATCACGATGAGATGATCGGATTCGTTTCTCAGCTTACGCACGGCATCGCAATGTCGCTGATGACCTGCAATCACATGGAAAAAGTCGAGGATTACACGGGCGACTCGTTCCGCGACCTGACGCGGATTGCGCGTATTGACGAAACGCTTTGGAGCGAACTGTTTTTGCTGAACAAAGACGCTCTGCTGCATCAGCTCAAGCTTTTTACAATGGAAATTTCCAAGCTGGAGCGAATGCTGATGGAAGCGGACAAAGAAGGAATTAAGGATATGATGAGGCGTTCGACGGCACGCAGAAAGCTGTTTGACAAGGAAAAACCGGAAAAATAAACACACAAGGGGGAATGCAAAATGAATATGGATTTCAAGCGGAAACTTCCGATTCCAAAGGATATCAAAGAAATGTTTCCGATCAGTGAAGAATACAAAGCAAAGAGAGAGGTCTGCGACAAGGAGATTAAGGCAATTCTAGACGGCAGTGACGACAGGCTTTTGATGGTAATCGGGCCATGTTCGGCAGACAACGAGGAAGCTGTGCTGGACTACCTTCTGAGACTGCGAAAAGTACAGGACAAGGTGAAGGACAAAATCTGCATAATTCCAAGAGTTTACACGAGCAAACCGAGAACGACAGGCAAAGGCTACAAGGGCATGCTCCACCAGCCAGATCCGCTTCTCGGGGACGACATGCTCAAGGGAATTATCACAATCCGTGAAACCTACATACGGACGATGAAGGAAACAGATTTCTTCTGCGCAGACGAGCTTTTGTACCCGGAAAATTACAGATACTTAAGTGATATTTTGTGTTATGTTGCGATCGGTGCGCGATCAGTGGAAAACCAGTTCCATCGCCTGACGGCAAGCGGACTGGACATCGCAGTCGGCATGAAGAATCCGACAGGGGGAGATCTTTCGGTCCTCATGAATTCTCTCGTTGCGGCGCAGAGCGGACACACTTTTATCTACAGAAACTGGGAAGTTGCCAGCCACGGCAATCCGTATGCCCACGCAATTCTCAGAGGTTATATGAATAAGCGCGGACAGTCGATTCCAAACTATCATTACGAAGATTTGAGAATCGTATGCGATATGTATCACGAAAACGGGCTGAAGAATCCGGCAATTATGGTTGACGCCAACCATGCAAACTCAGGCAAACGATATCATGAACAGATAAGAATCTGTAAGGAAGTTTTACATTCGAAACGCTTCAGCAAGGACATCGGCAAGATGGTGAAAGGCGTAATGGTGGAAAGCTACCTGGAAGACGGATGTCAGCCGGTGGACGGAACCGCATACGGAAAATCCATTACTGACCCTTGTTTGGGATGGGAAAAGACGGAAAGATTGATTTACGAGCTGGCGGAAATGGTTTAAGAAGGTGACAATATGGAAAAAAGATTTTTGTCAAAACGCTACTGCGTTGATACGGAAACGGTTATGGGTCAGGTAACCGGGCTTGCGGGAAACTATGACGATGTCATTAATCTGAGCATTGGCGACCCGGATATCATCACCCCGCTGCCGATTATAGAGCAGGCATTTGAGGATGCAAAGGCCGGATACACCAAGTATACCGACTGCAGAGGATATAAGGAACTTCGCGAGGAGATTGCGAAGTATTACAAAGAGGAGTTTGGCATGCAGGTGCTCGACGAGGAAATCATGGTTACGGCCTCAGCCTGCATTGCTATGTACCTTGCACTGGAAGCAATTCTGGATGACGGTGACGAGGTTATCGTACCGGCGCCGTATTTTACCATATACAAGACGCAGATAGAACTTGCGCGCGGAAAGATTGTCGAACTTGAGACTTTTGAAGAAGAGCACTGGCAGATTGACCCTGATCGTCTTGAGAACTGTATTACGCCGAAAACAAAGGCAATCATCATCAACTCGCCGAACAATCCTACCGGAAGCTGCCTGAGCCCGGATACGATGAACAAGATTGCAAAAGTGGCGGAAAAACACGACCTGGTCGTTATCAGCGATGAAATTTATACCATCTACAGTTTTGCACAGAAATTTATTCCGTTTTCTTCGCTCGAAGGAATGAGGGAAAGAACCATTACGATTAACAGCTTTTCCAAGAACTTCGTAATGACAGGCTGGCGGCTCGGAATGGTTATTGCTCCGCCGCATATCGTAAATACAATAAAAAACATAAACGAAAATTTGGTTTATTCGGCACCTTCCGTCTCACAGCGGGCGGCACTCAAGGCGCTCCGGTGCAGGGAAGAAGTGCAGCCGCAGCTTATAGAGACTTTCAGGGAAAGGGTTTATTACGCTGCGGAGAGAATCAACCAAATCCCGAACATGCATGTGATTTATCCGCCGATGGGGAGTTTTTACCTTTTTATCAATATAAAGGACACCGGACTTTCTTCCGTGGAAGCGGCCCGGGAAATCTTTGAGAAAGCACATGTTGTCATGATTCCGGGAAACGGATTCGGCAGATGCGGCGAGGGCTTCCTTCGAATTGCATGTACCGTCGATGTTTCGGAGCTTAAGGAGGCTTTTGACCGTATCGAAAAAATGGATATTTTTAAACGGCAGGCAGAATGAAATAAAGGTTGAAAGCCGTCCAAAAGTAGTGTATAATAAACGAAATACCAAAAGTATAAGCAAAAAGATTTAGGAGGCGGTTATCATGGTTAAATTATTAGTGGGACACAAAGGAAGCGGAAAGACAAAACAAATGATCGATCTTGCCAACGAGTCCGTGGAAACAAGCAAAGGAAGTATTATTTTTATTAATAAGAATCATAG
This sequence comes from Bacillota bacterium, assembly GCA_022764365.1. Classification (GTDB taxonomy): domain Bacteria; phylum Bacillota; class Clostridia; order Peptostreptococcales; family Anaerovoracaceae; genus CAG-238. The sequence goes on along the minus strand of JALERA010000039.1, from coordinate 7,099 downwards.
ATTGATGTATGATCTTAAGTACAGAATCAGAGTAATCTGCATGGAAGATTTTGAACATGTAACAAACAGCGACGAATACATAGGTTTCCTGTATGGAATCATCAGTTCCGATCACGATATCGAAACGATTTTCATCGACAGCATTCTCAAGCATGCTGACTTCACACTGGGCGACCTGCCTGAATTCGTTGACAGACTCAAAGACATTTCGAAAAACTACGGCATGAACTTCGTTGTAAGTCTCAGCGCTGAGAAAGAAGAGATGATCGGCGTTAATTTCGAAGGCTGCGAAATCTTAAATTAATAATTTGCTTAGAGATATCAGGCGATGGGTTTCCATCGCCTTATTGTATATTTGGAGAGAAAAAATGAAAATTGACGAGATAAAGAATATAATTCGGGACAGACATCCTGTAACACTTGAAATCATGCGGGAGTTTGCGGTCCTCATTTTGCTGACGGAAAAAGAAGACGGACTGCATTTCGTATTTGAAAAGCGTGCTGCGGGAATCAAGCAGCCGGGCGACATCTGTTTTCCGGGAGGAAAAGTCGAGCCGGGAGAAAGCCTGGAAGAATGCGTCCTCAGAGAAACACGGGAGGAAATCGGACTTACGGAGATAGAACTGCTGGGAGAGTATGCGACGCAGTATGAGCTCACGTCCATTGCCATGCACTCCCTTGCGGGATTTGTCCGTGAAGAAAAGCTGTCGGAAATGCGGATAAACGAAGGGGAAGTGGCGGAAGTCTTTACGGTGCCCGTTCGCTTCTTTGCCGAAAATGAGCCGTACCTGTACGAGTACGATGTGATTCAGGATGTCAGGGATTTTCCCTATGAGCAGTTTGGAATCCGCAGTGATTACAAGTGGAGGGTCGGTCACAAATCGATCGCGATATACAGATATGAGGACAAGATAATCTGGGGTCTTACAGCGGCCATAGTGAAGAGATTTACAGAGGAATTCTTCTGCAAATAGTGCCAGGACCGCCATATTTTGAGGGGTAGAAACGATCCGGGCAATAGTTTATAGTTTTTTGCAGGGAGGTAATTACTATGAAAAAGAAACTATTTACTATGCTTATCGCGGCGAGCGTGCTCGTCAGCGCAACAGGGTTCGGATATGCATCCGAATGCAGGCAGACACAGGAGCCTGTGTCGATTAAACAAACTTTGAAGGCAGATTGCTCAAAACTGATTGAGAAATTTTGCGGAAATCTCGGCAATGCCGGAAACATCGGAAATATTGGAAACAGTGGAAATATCGGAGGCAATTCCGATGACAATAATTCTGCTTCGGAAATCGTTCAGAAGGGAAGCATGGCAGGTCAGGTTGTAAATCTTGTCAACAAGGAAAGAAAAGCAAACGGGCTTTCTGCGCTTTCTTCGGACAGCCAGCTTGCCAAACTGGCGCAGCTGAAGGCAGAGGATATGGCAAAAAACGGATATTTTTCGCACACTTCACCGACATACGGCTCGGCATTTGACATGATGAAGACATACGGCGTTTCCTATAAGACTGCCGGAGAAAATATTGCAAAGGGTCAGAAGACGGCTGCGTCCGTGATGGACGGCTGGATGAATTCGTCCGGCCACAGAGCCAACATCCTCAAGTCCGACTACACGAAAATAGGTGTCGAATATGCAAAATCCTCAGACGGAACCACTTATTGGGTGCAGATATTTAAGGGTTAGGCTCCGAAAACGCACAGACTTAACAAAAAAATAACAAAAAAAGGCGAATGTGCAAAGAATATGCAAAAAATAACTTTTACTTTTCTCCTTAATGTATTATAATGTGAATGTAATATATTCTTAATTTCATTTAGGAGGGAACAAATGAAAAAGTTATTAACAGTATTGCTCATGCTGGTAATGGTATTCACATTTGCTGCTTGCGGCAACAATACTACTACAAGCGCAGTAGACTACGATTCCATCTCTGATAACTATGAATCTGAAGACGGTACATATCAGATCGCAATGGTAACAGACGTTGGACAGTTAAAGGACGGTTCTTTCAACCAGTTCACTTGGAACGGCGTTAAGAAGTATGCTTCCGACAACGGTTTGTCATACAAGTACTATCAGCCGGGTAATGCATCCAACGCAACTGACGAAGACAGAATCAAAGCTATGACAGACGCTTGCGAAGCAGGTGCAGAAGTTCTCGTAACTCCTGGATTCTTACAGGCAACTGCTCTTGAAGCAGTAGCTCCTCAGTATCCTGATGTTGAATTCATCTTCATCGATGGATGGGATATGGGAATGGATAACCTTGTTGGCGTTTCCTATCAGGAAGAACAGGCTGGTTACTTTGCAGGTTATGCAACAGTAATGGAAGGCTACACTAAGTTAGGATTCTCCGGCGGTGGCGGCGGCTCCAACCCTGCATGTATCAAATACGGATACGGATTCGCACAGGGTGCTAACGATGCAGCTGCAGCTAAGGGCGAAACTGTTGAAATGAGATATTCTTGGGAACACGGTTCCAGCTTCTCAGCTTCTCCTGACCTTCAGGCTATGTTATCCGGATGGTACAACGCAGGTACAGAAGTTATCTTCGTAGCAGGCGGTTCCATGTTCAACTCCGGAGATGCTGCTGCACAGGCTGCAGAAGGCAAACTTGTAGGCGTTGACGTTGACCAGTCCGGTCAGTCCGATGCAGTTATCACTTCCGCTATGAAGGACCTTGCTAAGTCCGTAATCGATGCTATCACTAAGTTCTACGAAGGTGGAGCTGTATACGGCGGTTCATTGGTTCTCGGCGCTAAGGACAATGCAGTAGGTATCCCTACTGATACTTGGCAGTTCGAAAATTGGACAGTTGAAGAATACCAGGATCTTTATGACAAGGTAGTTTCCGGCGAAATCGTTGTTGATAACGACGGAGAAATGGCTGACCCAAGCAAAGCAGGTCTTGAAAACGTTAAATTCGTAAAATAGTTTACGGCTTAATGGATTAAAACCGAAATAATGAAGGGGGAAATTCTTTCCCCCTTTGTTTTTATCGAGGAGAAGGAAGCAACATGTCTGAGTATATAATTGAAATGAACCACATAAGGAAAGAGTTTCCGGGAATTGTGGCAAACGATGATATTACCCTTCAGCTTAAGAAGGGAGAAATCCATGCTCTTTTGGGAGAAAACGGAGCAGGTAAATCAACGCTTATGAGCGTTTTGTTCGGACTTTATCAGCCTGAAGAAGGCGAAATCAGAAAGAACGGAGAAATTGTGGAAATCAACGACCCGAATGATGCAACCGCACTTGGAATCGGAATGGTGCATCAGCATTTTAAGCTGGTCGATGTGTTTACGGTGCTTGACAATATTATTCTGGGTGCCGAAACAACAGATAAATTGGGCTTTCTTAAGAAAAAGGAAGCAAGAGAAAAGGTTATGGAACTTTCGGAACGCTACGGTCTGAAGGTTGACGTAGATGCCAAGGTAGAGGATATTACCGTTGGCATGCAGCAGAGAGTTGAAATTCTCAAAATGCTGTACAGAGAAAACGAGATCCTGATCTTTGACGAACCGACGGCGGTTCTGACCCCTCAGGAGATCGACGAACTTATGGAAATTATGAGAGGTTTTGCGAAAGAAGGCAAATCCATCTTGTTTATCTCACATAAATTGAATGAAATCATGGCTGTATCCGACAGGGTAACGGTTCTTCGCAAGGGAAAATGTATCGGTACGGTTAATACCAAGGACACAAACAAGCAGGAACTTTCCAATATGATGGTAGGAAGACCCGTACAGCTTGAAATCGACAAGGTCGAGGCAAAACCGGGTGAGGTTGTTTTGGAAGTTGAAGGGCTTACGGTACCTTCCAAGATTCACAAAAATGACGCCGTGAAGAATGTTTCGTTCGATGTGCGAAAAGGCGAAATCGTATGTATTGCCGGAATCGACGGCAACGGTCAGACGGAGCTTGTCTACGGCCTTACCGGACTTGAGAAAGCCTCCGCAGGCAAGATTACTCTTTGCGGGACGGATATTTCCGGTGCTTCGATTCGAAAGAGAAGCAGATCCGGCATGTCGCATATCCCGGAAGACAGACATAAGCACGGTCTTGTTCTCGGATATACGCTTGAACAGAACCTGGTGCTTCAGAAATACAAAGAGCCGCAGTTCCAGAATCACGGATTCATTCGTTTTGACGAAGTGCGTAAGTATGCGGACAGACTCATCGAAGAATACGATGTGCGTTCGGGACAGGGCCCAATTACGATTGCACGCTCCATGTCCGGAGGTAATCAGCAGAAGGCAATCATTGCAAGAGAGCTTGACAGAAACGAGCCGCTGGTTGTTGCAGTACAGCCGACAAGAGGTCTTGATGTCGGCGCAATCGAGCACATTCATAAACAACTCGTGCAGGAAAGAGATGATGGGAAAGCAATTCTGCTTGTGTCACTCGAACTTGACGAGGTACTCGGACTTTCAGACAGAATCCTCGTTATGTACGAAGGAGAAATTGTCGGTGAATTGAATCCGAAAGAAACAACTCCGGAAGAACTTGGACTTTACATGTCCGGAGCAAAGCGTCAGGGAAAGGAGGTAGAGCAGAATGCCTAGATTGGAACCCGAAAGCGGGAAAGTGAAATGGTATAAATCCGACGGTGCAAAATCTGTTTATGCCTCTTTGATTTCAATTTTAATCGGTCTTGCAGTCGGCACGATTGTTGTTATTATCGTAGGACTTGTAAAGGACAATATTTCAATGAAGGGTGTCTGGGACGGAATTCGTTTGGTATTCCTCGGCGTATTCAGTACCGGACGCGACGGCGGCCAGTTGAGTTTCGGATTCAATCCGGTAAACATGGGAAATATGCTTTTCCGTGCGACCCCATTGATCATGACGGGACTTTCCGTAGCGGTTGCCTTCAAAACCGGATTATTTAATATCGGTGCTGCCGGACAGTATCTGATGGGAACGATGGGAAGTATTTCCGTCGGCCTCTGGCTTGGCTGGAGCGGATGCCCGGCGTGGATTGCATGGCTTTGTGCATTTATCGTGGGCGTTGTGCTCGGTGCACTTTGGGGAGCAATCCCGGGACTGTTTAAAGCTTTCCTGAACATCAACGAAGTAATTACATGTATTATGACCAACTGGATTGCAGCGAACCTTGTTACCTGGTGGTTTGAAGAACATGATATTTTCAAAAATGCCGCAGAAGGCGGTAAAGTCGGTTATACGATCCCACTGAAGAATGTCGATGTTCTGACACCGAAGCTTGGAATGGATGTGCTGTTCCCGGGTTCACAGGCAAACGGCGGATTTTGGATTGCTTGCCTGATTGCCGTTGCAATGTGGGTTGTTATGACGAAGACGACTTTCGGCTATGAACTTCGTGCCTGCGGACTGAACCGCCATGCTGCGAAATATGCCGGAATCAATGATAAGAAAAATATTGTTTTGTCGATGGTTATCGCAGGGGCTTTGGCTTCCGCGGGCGGATGCCTGTATTTCCTTTCCGGAAACACAGAATTTTATTGGTCGACCTATATGTCGCTTCCGACGGACGGATTCAACGGAATTCCGGTTGCTCTGCTTGCATCAAATCATCCGATCGGTGTTGTATTTACGGGTATTTTCATGTCGATACTCAATGTTGCGGGTATTCAGTTAAAGTATCTGACCGCTTACAACGAGTACATTGCAGATATCATTATCGCAACCATCGTTTACTTGTCAGCCTTTGCAATGTTCTTTAAAATGTTGCTCAACGGCAGAAAGAAAAAGAAAGAAGCAGCGGAAGGAGGTAACAAGTAATGGTATTTTTGATTCAGCAAACAATGCTTTATGCAGTACCTCTTATGATTGTAGCGCTTGCAGGTGTATGTGCGGAGCGTTCGGGTGTTATCAACCTCGCTCTTGAAGGTATCATGATCTTCGGTGCATTCATGGGAGTTGTGTTTATCCGCATGTTCCAAGGCATGGGCTTTACATCGGATCAGGGGCAGCTTGTTATGCTTCTGGCAATGCTTTTGACAGGCATCTGCGGTGTGGGATTTTCCATGCTCCTCGCATTTTCCGCAATTAACTTGAGGGCTGACCAGACCATCGGCGGTACGGCGCTCAACATGCTCGCTCCGGCAGTTGTGCTCTTCTTCATCTATATGATTGCACAGCAGAACACTTTGGGAATGGCAACGGGAAGTGCTGCAGGCTGGTTTATGGTTCGTCCTTCGACTTTCGGGCTTCCGAAGGATTACAGCTGGGGTGCTCTCATCGACCTGTTTATCAATAAAGTTTATCCGAGCACCTATGTGTGCCTGCTCATCTTTGTGGGAGTATCCATATTCCTGTACAAGACAAAGACGGGTATGAGACTTCGTTCTTGCGGTGAAAACCCGCAGGCGGCGGATTCGCTCGGAATTAACGTATATAAGATGAGATATCTGGGAGTGGGACTTTCCGGTTTCCTTGCAGGTGTAGGCGGATTTGTATATTCGATGACGACCGCAAACTGCACATCGACAGGCGAAGTTGCAGGCTATGGTTTCCTTGCACTCGCAGTTATGATTTTCGGTAACTGGACACCGCTGAACATTGCACTCGGAAGCATCCTTTTCGGACTGTTTAAGTGCATTGCCGCAATCTACGGTTCCCTTGACATCAACGGAGATGGTGTGTACATGCTCGCAGAAATCGGAATCAGCCCGTATGTTTACAGAATGCTGCCTTATGTGATTACTCTGATTGTTTTGGCATTCACATCCAAGAGTTCCAGAGTTCCGAAAGCAGAAGGCATCCCTTACGACAAAGGACAACGATGAGTTTTTTACCAATCAACGAAAAAGAAATGAAAGAAAGAGGGTGGCAGCAGCCGGACTTTGTGCTGGTTACGGGCGATGCCTATGTTGACCATCATTCTTTCGGCACTGCCATCATCGGCAGATTGCTTGAACAATACGGATATAAAGTTGCGATTTTACCTCAGCCGAACTACAAGTCGGCTGAGGATTTTCGCATATTCGGAAAACCGCGTCTCGGGTTTCTGATCAACAGCGGTGTGGTTGATTCCATGGTGAACAATTACTCGGTGTTTAAGCACAGACGCAAAACCGACGAATACGCACCGGGAGGCAAAACGGGACT
>JALERA010000035.1:0-41785 GCA_022764365.1 Bacillota bacterium | reverse complement strand
ATGAAGCAGGTCGCAATTGCGAATGCTAAGACCGAAGCGCAGAAGGCTACGGTAAAGGATTTGACGAAGAATCAGCTCATCAGCTGGGGACTTCTCGCAGAAGATGAGGATGGCTGCATCCACCCGACAAACGGATATGTTTTTCTGCAGGGAAAAGACGAATTCCTTTCACAAATTCAATGCGGGATGTTTAAAGGGAAAAACAGGGCTGTCTTCGTTGATAAAAGGGAATATACCGGGCCACTTTGGCAGCAGATTGAGGATGCGTTTCAGTTCGCACTGCGAAATATCCGTCTGGGCGCGAAGCTTGAAGGAATCTACAGACAGGACATCTACGAGCTGCCACCGGACAGCATACGGGAACTGATTATCAATGCCGTAATGAACTGCAGCTTTCTCCAAAATTCTCATATACAGGTTGCGGTTTATGATGACCGACTGGAAATCACCTCACCGGGAGGACTGCTTCCGGGTGTGACGATAGAACGAATGAAAGAAGGCTATTCGAAAATACGAAACCGCGCACTAGCGCAAGCCTTTCTGTATATGAATATGATTGAGACATGGGGAAGCGGAATTCCGAAGCTGATGGAGAGTATGCGCGAATACGGATTGGAGGAACCGGAATTTATTGATATGGGAATCGGCCTGCGGATTAATCTTTATCGTAAGGATATCCATTCAACTTTGATGCCATTTCAAAGATAAACATTTCGACAAGGAGAAAAGATGCATAGAGATCCATTTAAAGATTATATAAAACAATCGGAACCGAGCATAAGAGAAAAAGGCTATGCTTGGCACACGGCTATCGGACTGCAGTCTGTGGACGGGCTAAGACCGTCCAAATATCTGATTGACACTGCCATTAAAAATATCGAAGGCGAAATATCAATTGAGGATGCCCAAGAGTTATTAAACACTTACTATGAGCAGAGCTCCGGAAAGGACGGGCAGAACAGAACCGAGGAAGCGGATAAAGTTTCTCTGCGAATAGCTAAGTTATTATCAGAAAAAGCATTTTCTTTTACGCCGAATGAATATATTTCCATTCATAAGAAACTTTTTACAGGGATTTATAGGCATGCAGGAAGCCTGCGAGACTACAATATTACGAAAAAAGAATGGGTTCTTGACGGCGCAACTGTGTTATACGGGAGCGCATCCGAACTCCGGACAACTTTAGAATATGATTTTTCTGAAGAAAAGAAATTTGACTATAAAGGTCTCAGTATGGATGAGATAATTCGACACCTCGCAATTTTTGTCTCAAGATTATGGCAGATTCATGTTTTCGGGGAAGGCAATACAAGAACAACAGCGGTCTTTTTTATAAAATATCTGAAAACATTGGGATTTGATGTGACAAATGATATTTTTGCGGAAAACGCGTGGTACTTTAGAAATGCCCTTGTCAGAGCAAACTATAACGACTTAAAAAATGACATCCACGAAACAACAGAATATCTTGAACTTTTTCTTAAAAATCTTCTGCTTGATGAAAAAAATGAACTGCATAACCGAAGTATGCATGTCAGCAGCAAGCTTTATGTAAAGGAAGAAGTGAATATTTATGATGTAAAAGCGAATATTGAAACATCAAAAGCGAATATTCAGAAGAAATTATCGAATATTGACGATGAAATATTCGATAAGACAATAGCACATATTATGGCTTTATATGATAAATACGGAACAAGCGAAATGTTTAATCGCAAAGATGTTGAGACTGTAACGGGTCTGAAAGCAACAAGGGCGTATGAAATTGTAAAACTTCTGCTGGATAATGGCATTATCAGGCTTGTGAAAGGGCATGGCAAAGGAAAATATAGTTTTAAATAATTGATGAAAGCATATTAAATGAAGAAGGCTGCAGGATTGTTAAAACTTTATTTTACGAAAACCCCATTGAAATAGAGATTTTTAAGGTGTATAATTAATTGCTTGAATTTGTTAATTAATTTGTAAAATTTTAATATACGGAGGAAAAAAATGAAAGTTTTAGTAATTAACTGCGGCAGCTCTTCGTTAAAATATCAAGTTCTTGATATGACAAACGAAAATCTGCTTTGCAAAGGCTTAGTTGAAAGAATCGGCATGGACGGTTCCGTAATCGGTCACGAAAAGATCGGACAGGAAAAGATTAAGAACGAAGTTCCTATGAAGGATCACAAGGATGCAATCGCACAGGTTCTTGCTGCAATTCAGGATCCGGAACACGGCGTAATCAAGTCCATGGACGAACTCGGAGCTGTAGGACACAGAGTTGTTCATGCAGGCGAAAAGTATGCATCTTCTGTTTTAATCACCGAAGACGTTATCAAAGCTCTCGAAGAGTGCGTAGAACTCGCTCCGCTTCACAACCCGCCTAACCTCTTAGGTATCGCAGCCTGCAAGGAACTGATGCCGACAACTCCGATGGTAGGTGTTTTCGATACTGCATTCCACCAGACAATGCCGCCTGAAGCTTATATTTATGCACTTCCGTATGAATACTATACAAAATACGGAATCAGAAGATACGGCTTCCACGGAACTTCTCACAAATATGTAGCAGAAAAGGCTGCTCAGATGCTGAATGTAAACCTTGATGATTTGAAGATTATCACTTGCCACCTTGGAAACGGTGCTTCCGTATCCGCAATCAAGAGAGGCAAATGTATCGATACATCCATGGGATTCACACCGCTTGAAGGTCTCGTAATGGGAACAAGATCCGGAGACATTGACCCGGCTATCGTTACATATATCAGAGAAAAAGAAGGTCTTCCGCAGGGTAAAGCAAACGAAATCCTGAACAAGAAATCCGGCGTACTCGGCATTTCCGGCGTATCCAGTGATTTCAGAGACCTTGAAGAAGCCGTTGCTGAAGGAAACGAAAGAGCAGCTCTTGCACTCAAAGTATTCGCACACAAAGTTAAGTTCTATATCGGAGCTTACATTGCAGAAATGAACGGCGTAGATGCAATCGTATTCACAGCAGGTGTTGGTGAAAATGACGTTACAATGAGAGAACTCATCTGTAACGAAATGGGCAACCTCGGAATCAAGCTTGACCTTGTTAAGAATAAGGTAAGAGGTAAGGAAACTGTAATCTCCATGGATGATTCCAGAGTTAAGATTCTTCTTATCCCTACAAACGAAGAGCTTATGATTGCAAGAGATACTTATAATATCGTAAGAGGCCTCAGATAATCAAAAATATTTGTCAAAACCATCTATTTTTAAGAGATATAGTGAAATTAGTTGTTGACAAATGATGTAATTTCAGTATATACTCTAATAGTTGACGATTATTGAGATTAATATAAAGAGAATACTCACGAGGGAGGTGTTACGATATGGCAGTACCTAAACGAAGAACTTCTAAAGCTAGAAGAGATAAGAGAAGATCACCGAATATGAAGAAGACAGCACCTGGATTAGCAATTTGTCCACAGTGTCACGAACCGAAACTTCCACATAGAGTTTGCCCGAACTGCAACTACTATGACGGAAAAGAAGTTGTAGCAACTGAAGCGTAATTTCATAACGGAATGACTTTAACGGCAGACTTAATAGTCTGCCGTTTTGTAATGAAATCATTTATAATATTCCGTAATTGCGCAGCTCGTCATATAATGCAAACTGGGTTTTACTGCTTGGCGGACAGAGCGGGAGTCTGTATTCCAGACCGCATTTTCCCATCATGCTCAGAGCCGCTTTTATCGGGATTGGGTTTACCTCACTGAAAATCACATCAATCAAAGGTTTGAGAGCAACCTGTTCGAGGCCCGCATCTGTAACCTTTCCATCAAGAAAATCATGTATCATCAGACTGTAGCGCGCAGGAATAATATTGGAAACCGTTGAAATACAGCCCATGCCGCCGAGCGACAGGATGGGTACGGTTTGGTCGTCATTTCCGGAGTAAATGTTGAAATTATCACTGATATGCATTGCCATTCTGCATATCTGCGAAATGTTCCCGGAAGCCTCTTTCAATCCGATTATGTTCGGGTGCTCCTTCAATATGTCCACAGCTTCGGATGTCATGTTTACACCTGTTCTGGAAGGAACAGAGTACATGATAATAGGTGTTGTTACGGCGTTTGCAATTTTTTCAAAGTGAGAAATTAAGCCGTTTTCGGTACATTTGTTGTAGTATGGGGTAATGATGAGAAGTCCGTCCGCACCGAGTGCTTCGACCTCCTTTGTAAGTTCAAGGGTGCTTTCTGTGCAGTTTCCGCCGGTGCCTGCGATGACAGGAACGCGTCCGGCCGTCAAATCTATGGTGAATTTCGTAAGTTCAAGTTTTTCTTTTTTGGAGAGAGTAGAAGCCTCTCCGGTAGTTCCGCAGACTACAAGGGCGTCGATTCCCTGCGAAATCTGCCATTCTATAAGTTTTCCCATGGAAACATAGTCGATTTTGCCGTCTTTAAACGGAGTTATCAGGGCGGTTGCCGCACCTTTAAACAATGTCAAAAAAATCACCTCCGTTTTTTAAAAAAATTCGTTAAATTATTATATGAAGCATACGCTATTTTGTTGAAATACACGCGAAAAGGTGGTACAATAAATTGTTATAGAATATTATGGATAAGAGTATCAAAATCTTAGAAATATAAGGATAGAGAGGGTAGAAAAATGAGTGAAAAATTAAGAGTGGGAATACTTGGAGCAACAGGCATGGTCGGACAGCGGTTTATCGCGCTTTTGGAAAATCACCCATGGTTTGAGGTTGTGACATTGGCGGCAAGCGGAAGGAGCGAGGGGCTTCCTTATGAAAAAGCCGTAGAAGGCAGATGGAAGATGGATACACCGATGCCGGAAGCTGTAAAGAATATTACCGTAATGAATGTAAACGAGGTTGAAAAGGTTGCAAAAACCGTAGATTTCGTATTCAGCGCCGTTGACATGAGCAAGGATGAAATAAAGGCAATCGAAGAAGCTTATGCCAAAACCGAAACTCCGGTTGTTTCAAATAACAGTGCACATCGCTGGACACCGGATGTTCCGATGGTAATCCCGGAAATTAACACGCAGCATTTCGAGGTAATCGAACATCAGAAAAAGCGTCTGGGCACGAAGCGCGGCTTCATTGCAGTTAAGCCGAACTGTTCAATTCAGAGCTATGTGCCGGCTTTGGACGCATGGAAAGAGTTTGAGCCGTATGAATGTGTCATCACGACTTATCAGGCAATTTCCGGAGCCGGCAAGGACTTCAAGTCGTGGCCGGAAATGGTGGAAAACATCATTCCTTACATCGGCGGAGAAGAAGAAAAGAGCGAACAGGAACCTTTGAAAATCTGGGGTCACATTGAAAACGGTGAAATTGTGAAAGCGGAAGAACCGAAGATTACCTGCCAGTGCGTCAGAGTTCCGGTACTCAACGGACATACCGCAGCAGGCTTCGTAAAATTCAGAAAGAAACCGACAAAAGAACAGCTGATTGAAAAGCTGAATGCGCATAAGGGCTTCCCGCAGGAGGAAAAACTTCCAATGGCTCCGGAGCAGTTTATCAAATACTTCGAGGAAGACGACCACCCACAGGTAAAGGCGGATGTCGACAGAGATAAGGGCATGGGAATTTCCATCGGCAGACTCAGAGAAGACAGCATTTACGACTTTAAATTTATCGGACTGTCACATAATACTGTAAGAGGTGCTGCAGGCGGCGCAATTCTTTGCGCGGAAACGCTGAAGGCAAAAGGCTACATCACCAAGAAATAAGAAATAAAAGAAAAGGAAAGTAAGAAAGTATGACATATTTTGAAGCGACCGTTTTAGGTCTTGTTCAGGGACTTGCGGAGTTCCTGCCGATAAGCAGCTCGGGACATCTTGCCCTGCTGCAGAACTGGTTCGGAATTGATGAAACAAAGGTTTTGCTGTTCACGGTGCTGCTGCATGTGGGAACCTTGATTTCCGTTTTCATCATGTATTGGAAGGATATTTGGGAACTCATTGTGGAACTTGTGCTTACAATTAAAGATCTCTGCACAGGTAAGGGCCTGCGGATGGAGGAACGTCCGGTAAGAAAACTCGGAGTTATGATTATAGTTGCAACAATCCCTACGGCAATTATCGGATTATTGTTCAACGATTTCTTCGATTCGCTTTACACATCCGTAATTCCAATCGGCGTCGGACTGATCATTACGGGATTCCTGCTTGTTTTTGCAGAGAAAAAGGGCGAGTCTGACAGAGGAATCAAGCAAATGAATTTGAGAAATGCGATTTTCATTGGAACTGTGCAGGGAATTGCGATTTGCCCGGGAATATCAAGATCGGGTTCCACGCTGTTTGGAAGCCTTATCTGCAATTTAGACAGAAAATTTGCGGTTAAATTTGTATTCCTCATTTCGATTCCGTCTATACTCGGATCAGCAATCTTAGAAGCACCTGCAGCCATCGAAGCGGGGGTATCCTTATCTCAGCTCGGACCGGTGCTTTGGGGAATGGCAGTTGCGGCAGTTGCCGGAATCGTTGCAATTAAGTCCATGATAAAAATCGTTTCAGACAAAAAACTGAGCTGGTTCTCATACTATGTTTGGATTTTGGGATTGGTTGTTGTTATTTATGGAATTGTTGCGTAGGCAGGATACACACTTCAGATAAAACAATAAAGAGGTATATGATGGCAGAAACGAAAAGAGGACCGGGGAGACCTCCGGGGTCAAAAAATAAAAATAAGACATCGAAAACCAATACTTCCAAAGCAAAAGAAAAGGCACAGGAAATTCAGGCAAAGAAAAAAGCCGATAAAAGAGTCATCGATGAGATATGGGCGATTATTGCCATTGCAATAGGCGCTTTTCTTGCTGTGGCCACATTCACACAGGGAGCCGGCAAGGTTGGGGAAGCGATAGGTCTTGCACTCAAGGGTGTGTTCGGGCTTATGGGATATGTACTTCCGTTTTATCTCATTATTTTCGGTGTGCTGCTTTTTGCAAGGAAAACCAGTCACTTTTCCATACAGACCATTATCTATCTGTTCGTGATTTTGCTCATGCTTGCAACGATGAATTCCATAAGATTTGTGGATCAGGATAAGCTTGAGCTTTCCTGGCAGATTATGCAGGGGTTCTATGCGAGCGGTGTGAAACTGACCAGCGGCGGATTCCTCGGAATGATTCTTGCGACCTTGCTTGTAAAAGGATTCGGTGTGGCAGGATGTTGGATTTTTACTCTGGTGCTGACATTTATCTGCCTGCTTCTTCTGATTAACACGCCTGTTTCGAGATTCTTTGAGAAGATTTCGGATAAAGTGGAAGAAAGAAAGTTAATCAAGGAACATGCACATCTGGATATTGCCTCTGAAGATGAACAGGGGATTCAGGTGGCTATGAGACCTGACATTGTCATCAAACAGACAAATCCGGAGCCTGTGACTACAGCACCGGCGCCTCCGCCGCAAAGGATGATACCGGTATCCGTACCGACTCCGCCAAAGGCAATTCCGGAGCAGACGAAGTTACATAATGGAAAAAAATCAAACCGCTTACTTGAATATATGAACGATGATGCGCTTTTCGGAAGGAGCAAAAGCGGCACTTTCGGTTTGGAAGAAGGAAGAAAAACCGAAAGCGGCTTCGGACTTGAACCCGAATCGCCGGAAGCACCGGCACCGGCTGCATCGACCGGAAGTATGGGATTAAATGCTGCACCGGCGGCTGCGCCGGTTCAGAAGATTTCCAACAAAGAGGCGAAGGAAGCAATGCTTTCGTCCGCAGAAATCAACAAAGCGCAGACTCCCGAAAAATACAAGAAACCACCGATAAGCCTTTTGGAAAAGCCAACCGCAAGCGGCAGAACGACGACGGGGCTTTTGCAGGAAAAGGCTCTGAAACTCGAAGAAACGCTCCGGAATTTTCATGTGGATGCCAGAGTCATACAGGTAACGCAGGGACCGACGGTAACAAGATACGAGATTCAACCGGCGGTAGGCGTCAAAGTCAGCAGCATAGTAAGACTTGCAGACGACATCGCACTTAATTTGGAAGCAAAGTCCATTCGTATTGAGGCTCCGATTCCGGGAAAAGCTGCGGTCGGAATCGAAGTTGAGAATGAATCCGTTACAATGGTAAGACTACGCGAAATCATTGACTCGGATGCATTTAAGCACAGCAAGTCAAAGATTACGTTCGCAGTCGGCAAAGACATAAGCGGAAGCGCAATCGTCGCCGATTTAAAGGCAATGCCGCATCTGCTCATCGCAGGTTCGACCGGCTCCGGAAAATCGGTGTGCATAAACAGTATTATCACAAGCTTTATCTATAAGGCAAATCCGGACGAGGTGAAACTGATCCTCATTGACCCGAAGGTCGTGGAACTCGGAAACTACAACGGAATTCCGCATCTTATGATTCCGGTTGTAACCGATCCGTCCAAGGCTGCTGCAGCTCTTAACTGGGCTGTGGCAGAGATGACAGACAGATACAAAAAGTTTGCAGAAGAGGGCGTAAGGGACCTCGAATCTTACAACGAGTCTGTGATTGCCAACGACGAAAAAGACAAGGTAATGCCTCAGGTTGTTATCATCATCGATGAGCTTGCTGATTTAATGATGGCTGCTCCGTCACAAATCGAAGAGTCGATTTGCCGTCTGGCGCAAATGGCACGTGCAGCGGGAATGCATTTAATCGTTGCAACACAGAGACCGTCCGTTGATGTAATAACGGGGGTAATCAAAGCAAACATTCCTTCAAGAATTGCTTTTGCGGTTTCCTCACAAGTTGACTCAAGAACAATCCTTGATATGCAGGGCGCCGAAAAGCTTGTCGGAAAGGGAGACATGCTCTTTAACCCTATGGGAATGGGCAAGCCGATAAGAGTTCAAGGCACATTTGTTTCCGATGCAGAAGTGCACAAGGTAATCGAGTTTGTCAAGGGACAGGTTGATAAGACAGAATATAACGAAGATGTTTTGAGCAAAATAGAGCGAAGCAATGTTCAGGAAGGTGCCGATGACACGGACGAACTCCTTCCTGATGCGATTGACCTTGTGGTAAGCAGCGGGCAGGCTTCTGTTTCCATGCTTCAGAGACGTTTCCGAATCGGCTATAACAGAGCTGCCAGAA
This sequence comes from Bacillota bacterium, assembly GCA_022764365.1. Lineage (GTDB taxonomy): Bacteria > Bacillota > Clostridia > Peptostreptococcales > Anaerovoracaceae > CAG-238. The sequence continues at coordinate 32,726 of JALERA010000035.1, read as the reverse complement.
TCGTAGATATGATGGAAGCAAGGGGCATCATAGGACCTCAGGACGGAAGCCGTCCGAGACAGGTTCTGATGACGCAGGAGGAACTTGCACAGCTTGAAAATGATATAAATTCAGATACAGAGGATAAGTAAAACATGAAAGTATTTATTGATACACTCGGATGTCCGAAGAACTTTAACGATACGCAGACTGCGAAAGGATTTCTTGAGGGTGCCGGATATGAAACGGTTCAAGACCCGGAGAATGCGGATGCGATTATTATTAACACATGCGGATTTATCAACGATGCAAAGAAAGAATCCATCGAACGCATTTTTGACTATTGTGCATATAAAGAAGCGGGCAAAAAGATAATTGTTTCGGGCTGCCTTTCGCAGAGATACGGAAACGAATTATTTGAAGAAATGCCGGAAGTTGATTGCTTCCTAGGTGTAAACGAATATGAAAGACTCCCGGAAATATTGAAAACACTGGACAGCCGTTCAAAACACATTACAAATTCGTATGCGGATGTTTTGCCGAGAATGTGCAGAAAGCTTGACGATAATTGTTTTTCGTCAACCGTAAAAATAGCCGAAGGATGCAATAACCGATGTGCATATTGCGTAATTCCTTCGATCCGCGGAGGATACAGAAGCAAAACTATCGAAGATATTTTGGAGGAAACCAAACAGCTTGCGGCAGCAGGCTGCAAGGAACTGATTCTCATTGCACAGGATGTTACCAATTACGGTGTCGATCTGTACGGAGAATATATGCTTCCGGAACTTCTCAAAAAACTGTGCCGAATTGACGGCATTGAATGGATTCGACTTATGTATTGCTACGAAGACCGGATAACGGATGAACTGATCGAAGTCATGGCAGAAGAACCGAAGATCTGTAAATACATTGATATACCAATTCAGCATTCGTCGGATGATGTGCTGAAAGCGATGCTGCGAAGATCCACAGAAGAGTCAATCCTAAATACGATTGCAAGGCTTAAGGCACGAATTCCGGATATTCACATCCGAACGACGCTTATCGTCGGATTTCCGGGTGAAACCGACGAGGATTACGAGAAACTTCTTGAATTTGTCGAAGAAATGCGTTTTGCACGGTTAGGCGTGTTTGCGTATTCGCAGGAAGAAAACACAGTTGCCGGAGAGATGCAGGATCAGGTTGACGAGGAAATAAAAGAGGAACGGCTGACCGGCATTATGCGCGCGCAGCTTGAAATTTCACTTGAATCGAACAAAGAAAAAATCGGAAAAACCTTTAAAGTTCTTGTTGAAGAGCGCGATGAAGACGGAAGTTACATCGGAAGAACAGAGTTTGATGCTCCCGAAATTGACAATTCCGTTTTATTCACTTCACATAGGCAGCTCAATGCAGGGGATTTCGTAGATGTCCTTATAGAGGATGCATTTGACTATGATTTAGTTGGTACGGAGGTATAACAGTATGAATTTACCTAACAAATTGACAGTTGTAAGAGTGATTGCGGTGCCTTTTTTCATCGCATTCTACATGCTTGGATATCACATTGCGGCTTTTGTGATTTTTATCGCTGCATCACTTACGGATATGCTTGACGGCAAAATCGCCAGAAAGTACAATCTTGTAACCAATTTCGGAAAAATCATGGATCCGCTTGCGGATAAGATACTTGTTTACTCGGCATTCTGCCTTTTGATTCCGGACTATGTACCGGGCTGGATGCTCATCATCATTTTGGCAAGAGAGTTCAATGTTGCGGGAATGCGTACGGTGGCCGCGTCCGAAGGAATTGTAATCGCTGCGGGCATGAGCGGAAAAATCAAAACCGTTCTTCAGATGATTGCGGTGCCGATGCTTTTGCTTCTGCCGGCACTTTCGGGTATCAGCGAGCACATGATCTATACCGTTTATTATTATGTAACGTATGCGTTCCTTTGGGCGAGCCTTGTAATGACTGTATACTCCGGTGCCGAATATGTGATTAAGAACAAAGAGGTGTTCAGACAGTAATGAAAACAGCAATTTTGACAGTGGGAACCGAAATTTTATTCGGGCAGGTTGTAAATACAAATGCGGCTTTTCTTTCGCAGCAGCTTCAGGACATTGGTTATGATGTCATGTATCACTATACCGTGGGAGACAATCCGCAGAGGCTGAAAGAGTTGATTGCTTTGGCATACAGAGACTGCGATCTGATTATCACGACAGGGGGGCTTGGGCCCACCCAGGATGATTTGACAAAGGAAATCATTTCAGAGTATTTCGGAGAAGAGCTTGTATGTCACAAGGATGTGTTGTGCTGGCTGAAAACGACTTTCAACCGTGCAGGGTACAATTGGACCGAAAACAACACAAAGCAGTCATATTTTCCTGAGCATGCCGAAATCCTTGACAATTTCGGAGGCACGGCACCGGGATTCCTGCTCGAAAAAAACGGCAAGATGATTGCAGCACTTCCGGGTCCGCCGAGAGAAATGACGCTCATGTGGGAAGAACAGCTGAAACCGCGTCTTGTTGCCAAGCAGGACAGCGTAATTTATTACAGAATCGTGCGGACGTTTGCGCTCGGGGAATCAACCATGGAGACAAAGCTCCTGCCACTGATAGACGGCCAGACAGACCCTACGATTGCAACCTACGCAAAGGAAGGCGAGTGTTCTCTCCGCATAACATCAAAGAGAAAAACGCTCGAGGAAGCAAAAGCGGCGGTTGAGGAAATGCTTTCCAAAGTGAAGGAAATTATCGGCGATTACATTTACAGCACAAATGATGAAGAGCTTATCGATGTCGTCGGCAAAATTCTCCTTGCAAAAGGAATCACGATTTCCTGCTGTGAGTCCTGCACGGGCGGGCTTCTTGCAAAGTCGCTTACGGACATTCCGGGAATATCGAAAGTGTTTGACCGGGGAATCGCAACCTATTCATGGAACGCAAAAATGGAGGAACTGGGTGTAAAGCGCGAAACTTTGGAGAAATACACAGCAGAAAGTCCTGAAGTCGCAAAGGAAATGGCAGAAGGACTCCGGGAAAAGACGGGTTCTGAGCTTTGCATTTCGATAACCGGGATTGCAGGTCCCGACGACATCGATGAGGCAAGACCTGCAGGACTTGCATACATCGGCATTTGTTATGAAGGAAAAACCGACGTGGTGAAGACAAAGCACCGCAATGTTTCGCGAAAATACAACCGAAATTATATGCTTCTTGTAATGCTTAACGAAATTTACAAGCGCATCAAACACAAAAGAATTACGCCGGAAGTCGTAAATGAAATTTATAAGGAATATGAAACGCCGGAACATGTCAGAAGACATTGTGCAGCCGTAGCAGACTGCGGAGTCAGAATCGCGAAAGCTCTCAATGCACATGGATTTCATCTTGACCTTGCTCTCATAAACGGCGCAGGGCTTGCTCATGACGCAGCAAGAACCATGGAAAGACATTGGGACGTGATGGCCGAAAAACTTAACAAAATGGGATATTACGACGAGGCTGCCATCGTGAAGGTGCATATGAATCCGGGTGAATATAATCCGGTGGATAAGATTACGGAGGCGGATATCATATGTCTGGGAGATCGCCTTGTGAAAGAAGATACTTATGTCGGAATTGACAAGCGTTTCGATTATATCATCGAAAAAGCAAAGAAGTACGGTGTCCTTGATTTCGATACAATCATGGAGAACAAAGCGAAGATGCAGCATCTGCTTGACGAGATAGAAGAAGTCATCGGCTGTAGAATTGACGATTTGTTCAAATAAAAAGCAGGGTATGGCGCATTTTGCTTGACAGCAGGCAGAATGCGTTATATTATGTAAATAAATACCATATAAATTTTAAAAAAGTACTTGACCTGAAGAACAAAATAGTATAAGATAAGAACAAGAAGAACAGATGTTCTATTTTCGGAGGGACAGAAAATGAGTGTAAACAACACAATGAGCGAGAAAGATAAAGCTTTAGAAGCCGCAATGGCGCAGATACAGAAACAGTTCGGCAAGGGCTCGATTATGAAACTCGGTGACGATACCGCACACATGAACATCGGTGCAATTTCAACCGGATCGATAAGCCTTGATATTGCAACCGGAATCGGCGGCGTACCGAAGGGAAGAATTGTTGAGATTTTCGGACCGGAATCCTCCGGTAAAACGACCCTTACATTACATATTATAGCAGAAACGCAGAAGGCGGGCGGCAAGGCTGCATTTATCGATGCAGAACATGCACTTGACCCCGTATATGCGAAAAACCTTGGCGTTGATGTCGGTGAGCTCATCGTTTCGCAGCCGGATACCGGTGAACAGGCTCTCGAAATCTGTGATATGCTCGTACGAAGTGGCGCACTTGACGTTGTCGTAATCGACTCCGTAGCGGCACTTGTACCTAAGGCGGAAATTCAAGGCGAAATGGGTGATTCCCATGTAGGCTTACAGGCAAGACTGATGTCTCAGGCTTTGAGAAAGATTACGGGTACGGTCAACAAGTCCAACACTTGTGTTATATTTATCAACCAGCTCAGAGAGAAAGTCGGCGTCATGTTCGGCAATCCTGAAGTTACGACCGGCGGAAGAGCACTTAAGTTCTATTCTTCCATGCGTCTTGACGTAAGGAGAATCGAGAGCATCAAGGCAGGCGACGGAGTCATCGGCAACAGAACCAGAGTTAAGGTGGTAAAAAACAAGGGTGCGCCTCCGTTCAAACAGGCAGAGTTTGATATCATGTACGGAGAAGGATTCTCCAAGGCCGGAGATATTCTCGACTGTGCGGTTGATGCCAAACTTATCGAGAAAGCAGGCTCCTGGTACAGTTTTGAAGGCAACCGAATCGGACAGGGAAGAGAGAATGTTAAAGTATATCTCAAGGAACACCCTGAGATTATGGATAAGCTCGAAGGACAACTTCTTGACCAGATTAAGAATGACGGCAAGCAGGAGAAAGAGCCGGAAATTCCGGAAGAAGACATCTCCGCAATCATGGATTTGTTTGTTGATGAAGACGGCGTTGTGATAGAGGAGTAATTTACAGTTTATAGTGAATAAAAACATTGAAAAGTCAAGCTTTTTTGAAAAAAAGCTTGACTTTTAGCCATTTAGGTGATATTATAACTGAGTTGAGCCGCGCAGACCGGGTAAGTAAGTTCCGGATTTGGTTTGGACACCCGCAATGGCGAGACTGGATAGAGGAGGATAAATATTAATGTACGCAGTAATTGAAACTGGTGGAAAACAGTACAGAGTACAGGAAGGCGACGTTATCACTGTTGAGAAATTAAACGTTGAAGCAGGCCAGGCGGTTACTTTCGATAAGGTACTCGTATTAGGAGAAGGCAAGGATGTTAAAGTTGGAACACCTTACCTTGATGCTGCTGTAACAGGTACAGTAGTAGAAAACGGAAAAGGTCAGAAGGTTATTATCTTCAAGTACAAGGCTAAGAAAGACTACAGAAAGAAACAGGGTCACAGACAGCCATACACAATGGTTAAGATCGAAAGCTTAACAGGTGCAGCTCCTAAGAAGGCAGCAGCTCCTAAGGCTGAAAAGGCTGTAGTTGAAGAAAAAGCTGAAGCAAAACCTGCAAAGAAGGTTTCCGCTTCCATGAAGAAAGACGAATTAATTGCTTTTGCTAAAGAAAACAATATCGCTATCGACGAAAAAGCTACTAAAGCTGTAATCATCGAAGCTATTGAAGCAGCATTAAAGTAATTTATCTTATACGGTTAGGAGGTACTTTTTATGGCAAGTAAAAAAGGTGTAGGTAGCTCTAAGAACGGTCGTGATTCCGAGTCCAAACGACTTGGACTGAAGGCTGGCGACGGTCAGTTCGTAAGCGCAGGCAGCATTCTTGTAAGACAGAGAGGAACGAAGTTCCACCCTGGTAACAATGTTGGCATCGGCGGAGATGATACTTTGTTCGCAAAGATCGACGGAGCAGTTAAGTTTGAAAGAAAAGACAAGACCAGAAAACAGGTCAGCGTTTATCCGAAAGAAGCTTAATTAGATTTTTAGACCCTGTACATAGTTTGCACAGGGTCTTTTTTTGCAAAGGAGGTTTCCATTATGTTCGTAGACAGAGCCAAAATATATATTAAGTCAGGCAAGGGCGGCGACGGGGCTGTAACCTTCAGAAGAGAGCCTTTTGTTCCGGAGGGCGGTCCGGACGGTGGTGACGGCGGCAGAGGCGGCGATGTTATTTTCATGGCAGACCGTAATCTCAGAACGCTCATGGACTTCAAATACAAGAAAAAATACGAAGCAGAGGCAGGCCAAAACGGCATGAAAAAGAAGCGTTTCGGCAAGGCAGGCGAGAACCTGATTATCAAAGTTCCGCTCGGCACGGTTATTATCGACGAGGCCAGCGGCCTTGTGATGAAGGACTTAACCGAGGACGGCGAATCTTTTGTGGCAGCAAAAGGCGGCAGAGGCGGCAGAGGCAATACGAATTTCAAAAATTCGGTAAGACAGGCGCCAAACTTTGCAGAAGCAGGTGGTGCGGCGAAAGAGCGAAATGTCATTCTGGAGCTGAAATTAATTGCAGATGTAGGTCTGGTAGGATTTCCGAATGTGGGTAAATCTTCGCTCTTAGCGGTTGCAACGAGCGCACAGCCGAAAATTGCAAACTATCACTTTACGACGATTGATCCGAATCTGGGTGTGGTTAAGATTTATGACAGCAGCTTCGTAATGGCCGATATTGCGGGGATCATCGAAGGTGCGAGCGAAGGCCTGGGCATGGGATTTAAGTTCCTGAAACACATCGAAAGAACCAAAGTGCTGATTCATGTAGTGGATGTTTCGGGAAGCGAAGGCAGAAATCCAATTGATGATTTCAACAAGATAAACAAGGAACTCGAGGCATACAGTCCGAGAATTCTCAAAAAACCGCAGCTTGTTGCAGCAAATAAAATTGATATGATTGACGAGGACGACCCTCAGTACCTCGAATTCAAGAAATATGTTGAGGACTTGGGATATAAAGTGTTCCCAATGTCCGCACCGCTCAATTTGGGCGTTGAAGAGATTCTGGGTGCGGCACTCAATGAACTGAATCGTATTGAGCAGGATCCGAGCCTGCAAGAAGAGGATACGACGGAATTCTTTGATTTTGAGGCGGAGGACAACGATCCGACCTATCGTGACATCATCTGCGGATACGATGAGGAAGAAGACGTTTACACGCTCAGCGGCAAGCAGCTTTCCAAGATATTTAAGTCCACGAATTTCAACGATATGGGCTCTCTCAGATATCTTTACAAATATATCGAGAAGAAGGGTGCGATTGAACAGCTCAAGGAGCTTGGCCTTGAAGAAGGCGATATTATCCGAATTGAGGATTACGACCTGGAATACTGGGACGAATTTTAAACCAATCAAACACCGCAATCCGCGGTGTTTTTTTGTGCACTCCTTCATACAATGAAACATAGGTGATGTATGGAGGAAAGAAATGAAATATAAAGAAAAAATTTTTCTGCAGGTAATCGTTTGCTGCATGATTTTTACGGTAGTTAAAGCAGGAAACATACTCAATATAAAAGAACTCGACGGAATAAAAAACGCCGTAAAAGAGCAGTTTGAAAAGAATTATTCTGTCGACGAGGTGAAAGAGGCGGGTTCGGAGCTCCTTGAAAGGGCAAAAGGTGCACCCGAAGTAATTGCAAGCACAATCATACAAGCAAATCAGCTTGGGGAATACGGACAGCCCATTGATGAGGATACTGACAAGAAGGTACGCTGCGTTTATGCCACGAACGCAGGCAGGGTTATTACATCCGGCATAAGAAAAGAACTCGGGAGTTTCGTTAAAATACAGCATGATACGAAGATTTCGACATACGGAAATCTCAAGGAAATAAAAGTTGTTCAAGGCGATAAAGTAAAAAAAGGGGATATTATCGGCACCTATGAATCCGGGAGCAGCAAAAAGTTTTATTATAATTTAGAGGAAAATTTGCAAACTTAATACAAAAAACACCCATTCTATGTTAAAATACTTAGGGAAAATTAATGAACAAAGGAAAAGAAAAGATGGAATTACAGTATAAACTGGATCAGTTGTTAAAGAGGGTTGAAAAGCCCGGAAGATATATCGGCGGTGAAATCAATTCCGCCCGCAAGGACCCGAACAGTGTTGACGCGAATTTTGCATTTGCCTTTCCTGATATATATGAAATAGGGATGTCATATTTGGGTCTTCAGATTTTGTACCATGAACTGAATCAGTGCGAAAACATATTTTGTCAGAGAGTCTTTGCACCCGCCGTTGACATGGAGAAACTGATGCGCGAAGAGGGTGTTCCTCTTATGACGCTTGAGGCAAAAATGCCGCTGAGAGAAATGGATATTGTGGGATTCACACTTCAGTACGAAATGTCCTTTACTACCGTGCTGAATATGCTCGATCTTGCAAAGATACCGGTATTTGCAGCGGAAAGAAATGAAAACGAACCACTGATTATTGCAGGAGGCCCGTGTGCATTTAATCCGGAGCCGCTCACAGACTTTATCGATGTTTTTCTAATCGGCGACGGAGAGAAACTGCTTCCGGCATTCGTCGAAAAATACATTGACTGCAAGAAAAAAGGCATGGCTAAGGCGGACTGCCTGCGTGAGTTGTCAAAACTACAGGGGGTATATGTACCTTCCTTATATGATGTAAAATATAACGACGATGGAACGATAAAAGAATTATGTGAACTCTATGAGGGAGCACCGTTTCCTGTTACACGCGCGATACTCCCGTCAATCGAAGAAACCGACTTTCCGGTAAATCCAATCATTCCAATGGTTGAGGCCGTTCATGACAGAGCGGTTACGGAAACCTTCCGTGGATGCACGCGAGGGTGCAGATTCTGCCAGGCAGGCATGATTTACAGACCGGTAAGAGAAAGAAGCAAGGATCGCATTTTACAGCTTGCAAAGACGCAGCTTGAGAACACCGGACATGATGAACTTTCGCTTCTTTCCCTTTCGACAAGTGACTATTCATGTTTTGAGGAACTTGCCACCGAGCTGATTGACTATACGAAGAAAGAAAATGTATCGCTTTCACTCCCGTCTCTGCGAATTGACAAATTTGCTTTCGATGTTTTGAATAAAATTCAGGAATACAAGAAATCAGGTTTGACTTATGCACCGGAAGCGGGAACACAAAGGCTGAGAGATGTTATAAACAAAGGTGTTACGGAAAAGGATATTTATGAGTCCATAGAGCAGGCGCTGGAACTCGGCTGGAAACATATTAAGCTGTACTTTATGATTGGTCTGCCTACGGAAACTTATGAGGATCTTGACGGAATTGTTGAAATTGCAAAGAATATCAAGGAACTTAATTACAAGGTCAACGGTCCGAAAGGCGGCAGATTTAATCTTACGGTCAGCGTTTCGAATTTTGTTCCGAAGGCGCATACACCGTTTCAGTGGGAAGCACAGAACACTGCGGAGGAATTTGCGGACAAGCACAATTATCTGGCCGAACGCTTGAAGATAAAGGGCGTTACCTTTAATTATCACGACAACACCACGAGTGCTTATGAGGCCGTATTTGCAAGGGGTGACAGAAGATGCGGCAGGCTTCTTTATGAGGCATTCCGTGCAGGTTGCAAGTTCGACGGATGGACAGAACATTTCAGGCCGGAAGCGTGGGAAACCGCCTTTGAAAGAAGCGGAATCGATAAGGATTTTTATACCACAAGAAAACGCGAGTTTGATGAAATTTTGCCGTGGGATATCGTTGACAGCGGTATTTCCAAACGATTCCTCATCAATGAAGCACAAAAAGCCGTGAAGGAAGAAATAACTCCGGATTGCAGAAACGGATGTACAGGGTGCGGCATGAACACAAAAGTTGTTTGCCCGATGGCAGGGGCTGCAAAGAAAGGCAGGGCTTAGTTTGACAAACAGATATGTTATTAAATTTACAAAAAACGGATATGTAAAATATACCTCGCATCTTGATTTGCTGCGTGTGTTCAAAAGAGCCTTTAAAAAGACCGGGCTGGGCCTTCGATATTCGCAAGGATTTAATCCGCATCCGAAAATGGGGTTTGCTCAGCCTTTATCACTGGGATATTCAAGCAAGTGCGAATTGATCGAATTTGAGTTGAATTCTCCGACGGATGAAAAAGTGATATTGAACAAAATGCAGGAATTGATGCCGGAAGGAATCCATCTTTTGGACTGCTTCACACTTTCGTCTGACATAAAATCTTTGGCGGCTTGTGCGGATGCGGCGCTCTATAAAATCTGGATACCTACAGATTTGGACGAAGCTGAATTGAAATCATTGTTTTCAAAATATTTGGAGCAGAATGAAATTCTCGCGATGAAACGGCAGAAGAAAACCAAACAGCTTCAGCCGGTCAATATTAGACAGATGATCCGTGAGGGTGAAATACTTAAACTCGGAGAGTTTGCGATGATAAAAATATTGCTTGACTGCGGAAGTCAGTCAAATTGCAGCCCGGAACTTGTGATTTCATCTTTCTGCGAATCTGCCGGAATTGCTACGCCGAGATATGACATCGAAGTGGAACGCGAGGAATTATTCTTTACCAATAACTTACAATTTTAACTTGACATCCCTCTGCATATAATGTAATATTATGTAAGAAGAGGAGGGATTTTCATGGAGCATTTTGGAAACAATAAGTTTTTGGAAGAACTGAAAGAATTTATTGAAAATAAAAAAGACAAGATTAAAATAGTGGCAGTCCCTGTCCTGGTGATTGCTGCTGTTTTATTTTTTTGGTTGAACTCCGGAAGCGACGAAATCAAAATCGACGAGGCAAACAGTTCTGCGATTGAAGAAGATGGCGTTTCCCAACAAGAAGTCAATCCACCGCAGAGTCACCTTTATGTCGATATCGGTGGTGAAGTCATGAAACCCGGTGTTTACGAAGTGAGTGACGGAACGCGCTTGTTTGAAGTAATCGATAAGGCGGGAGGTCTGACCGAGGATGCGGATATTGACGGGATTAACAGGGCTGAAACGGTACAGGACGGACAGAAAATTATGATTGGCAGGCAAGGGGAAAATCCGAATGAAAACCGGGAGGGTTACTCTGCGAATAATGTTACGGATACCGGCGAAGGTAAAGTAAACATCAATACCGCAGACGCCGCTGAACTTCAGACCATACCCGGAATCGGTCCGTCAAAGGCCGATCGAATCATTGAATACAGGGAATCCGAAGGTAAATTTAACGAAATCGACGATATAAAAAACATCTCCGGAATCGGAAATAAAACTTTTGAGAGCATAAAGGAGTACATAACTGTATAATTCTTTCCAATTGAGTAAACAATAGTCAAGAGGTGATTTTATGTTTACACAAAAAAGAAAAAATTACAAAACCTTTATATTCGTAACCATCATATTTACCCTTTGCTTATTGATTATTGCAATCGCATGGCCATCCGACCCGGAAATAAAGAACAATGATGATCCCGGTGCGAAGGCAAATTCGGAGCAGCTTTCACAAGAGAACAAGGAGCATGGGGAGAACAAGGAAGATGGTAATGCTCAAAACGGCAATGATGAGGACAGTGATTGGGATGAAGAAGATAACTTCCCGCCGGGAGAAAAAACTAACATTTCAAACGAAAGAGAATCATACTATTTAGTGAAGAGAGCAGGCGATGTGATAAAGGTTTTCTTTGTTGATCATTCGGGCAACGAGGTGGAACTTGAAACCACGAGCATTCTTTATGATATGTTGAGTTTTGATGATCAGGCTTTATTTGAAGAAGGATATAAGGTCAAAACCCAAGAAGAACTGGCTGTCCTGCTGCAAGATTTTGAAAGTTAGGATAGGTTGGATTTTCAATGAAAATGAACTGGAAAAAATCAATAGGGCTGTTTGTATTAACCATCTCCGTAATCGGGGCCTTTGGGTTCATAAGCAACTATATCAACGAAGCGAAGCAGACCGTAGAGGTCGTAAGTGAGCGAATCCTCATCCCCGGAGGACAGTCTGTCGGCATCAAAATGAACGTAAAGGGTGTTTTGGTTGTCGGTCTCGAAGAAATTGAAACCGAAGACTCAATCGTCAGCCCGGGATATACCGCAGGCCTTGAAATCGGCGATATTGTAACCGCTGTAAACGGTGAGGAAGTTCAATATGCGGGTGATGTGTCTAAAATTGTAAATGCCGCAAAAGATAAGAAAAAGAACGGTTCCATAAATATAAAAGTAAGGCGTAAGGACAAAGAACTCTCCTTTGATTTGGTGCCCGTAAAGGAAAAAACAAGCGGGGAGTACAAAATCGGTCTATGGGTAAAAGAGAAGATTGCCGGAATCGGTACGATGACATTCTATGATCCAAAGACGAATGTCATCGCGTCGCTGGGCCACGGTATATACGAGAGCCGCACCGGGACGCTTCTGGAAGCCGGGAACGGCGAGCTTTTGCGAACCGAGGTGAAATCCATAAAAGAAGGGCATATCGGCAAGCCCGGAGAAATTCGCGGAATTTTTTATGCCGATGATGAGGCAATCGGAGACGTAAAAAAGAATTCCTTATACGGAATCTACGCAAAAGGCAAAAAACCGGAGAAACTGAACTTAGCAAGACCTATCGTCATGGGGTATCAAGATCAAATTGAGGAGGGCGATGCCTATATTCTGACGACAATTGACGGAGACACCGTAGAAAAATTCGATATCAAAATTACCAAGGTAAACAGGCAGAGCACCCCCGACAGCAAGAGTATGGAAATTGAAGTTGTTGACGACAGGCTTTTGAAATATTGCGGCGGAATCGTTCAAGGGATGAGCGGAAGTCCGATTATCCAAAATAATCGATTGATTGGTGCCGTGACACATGTTTTCGTTAATAATCCCACCAAGGGCTACGGGATTTTCGCCGAATGGATGGTTCGGGAAGCTGAAAAGATTTAGTTAAGAAACACACAATATGTTGTTTTGTAACTTTTTGATACCGAACGGGACACACAATATATCGACACGATACTACAATGAAGTCGTAAAGTGTTTTGGTGTTTTCGATGAAAACCGATGTAAAAGGAGGATAAAATGAAAAAAATAAGAATTGGTGTCGTAGATGACAATCGCGATTTTTGTGATGTTGTCACCGATTACCTGGTGAAGCAGTCGAATATGGAAATTGCTTTTCTTGCTCATGATGGCATGGAGGCAATAGAGTATCTGAAGAGCGGAAATTGTCCGGATATTTTGGTTCTCGACTTAATTATGCCGCATTTGGACGGCTTTGGTGTTCTTGAATCTTTGAACAATCTGGAACTGAAGAGCTATCCGCGCGTAATCATGACTTCAGCAGTGGGGCAGGACACCATAATTCAAAAAGCCATTGCCCTTGGTGCACAATATTATCTTGTTAAACCGATTAATTTGGCAATGCTTGTCAAGAGAATCAATCAGCTCAGCGACAATATAACCGACAGCTTCGTCGGTGAACCGGCCAATGGGAAGCTCAGAAAATCGCTGGTGCTGAGGGACTCGCTGCTCAACAATGATCTTGAGATTGACATTACAAACTTAATTCACGAAATCGGAGTTCCCGCTCACATAAAAGGCTATCAATACTTAAGAGATGCAATTGCTCTTGTTGTTGAAAACATGGATTTGCTAAGCGCTGTAACAAAAGAACTTTATCCTACCGTAGCATCGATGAACAATACAACGCCAAGCAGAGTGGAGCGTGCAATCAGACACGCAATTGAGCTGGCATGGAACAGAGGCAAGCTTGAGACACTCAACAGTTTGTTCGGATACACCATCCAAAACGACAAAGGCAAGCCGACCAATTCCGAATTTATTGCAATTATCAGTGACAAACTCAGACTTGAAAGAAAAGTTGTGTAATTTCTGTTTTGACCTTTTGAAATTCCCGTTATTGGTGTATAATGTAACAAGCATTTAAATAAAGGGGATGTTGCAAATGGTCACAAAAGAACAAATTGACAGAATAAATGAGTTAGCAAAGAAGAAGAAAACGGAGGGACTTACTGAAGAAGAACAAGCGGAACAAAAAGTCCTCTACCGGGCATATATCGATGCATTCAAGGCGAATTTGAAAGCACAGCTTGATACAATCGAAATTGTCGACGATAATAAGAAAGAAGTCGCAAAGATTGAAGAGGAAGTTGAAGAGCTTGAAGAAACGCTTGAAGAAAGTGAAGAAAAATTTAATTAAAAACAAAACAGAGTCGGGATTTTGACAAATTTCTCGGCTCTTTTGTTTTATAGTGTATATGTGTGTAAATACGAAAAGAGAAGGAGAATTCAAAAAATGAGAAGGAAGGTTTTGACAAAGGGACTGCTTGTACTTCTGCTTGTGTTCATACTGATTTTATTTTCATCGGGAACCGGCAGCGAAGGCATTGTGAAAAATGCATTGTGTAAGCGTACAAACACTATGAACGATTTCTATTTGGGCAAATCGACCTATCAGGAAGCGTGTGAGAGGCTTTCGGAAATAGAACAAGGCAGGCTTCTTGATGACGATAGGAATTCACTGAAATCTTTCTTTGGAACGGACATAGAAGAGGTGGTTGATTATGATGTGCGGGATGTTGTCATTCATTACGAGGATGATGATGTGATTTGTGCATTTTTGTCGGTTGAATGGCAGGTAAACGGTGCAGATGGGCTTTATAGAGGCTCGGATTTACAAAAAATTGTCGGAAATTACAGTGTGATTCTTGAAAAAAGCGATAATATATTCAAGTTCGTTCAATTTTATTAATTCATCGGGAAAAGCACAATAAAAATGACATTTTTTTTGCAAAAAAGTGTTTAAATTCTGCGTTTTTTTGGTATAATGTTTGAGTAAAATTTCAGAATATTCATAGCTGGATTTTTAAATTGTACATAGCTTAGTTAAAAGGAGCGATAATATATGAGAAACGTTTACCTGGACTATTCTGCGACCACACCGGTCAAGGAAGAAGTTTTAAAAGAAATGATACCTTATTTTACCGAAAAATTCGGAAATCCGTCCAGCCTTTACGATAAAGGACTGGAAGCAAAAGCGGCTGTAGACCATGCCAGAGAACAGCTCGCAGCTTTGATTAATGCGGATCCGAAGGAAATCTATTTTACGGCGGGCGGAACCGAAGCGGACAACTGGTCGCTCATGGGTGTTGCGGACAAGCTCAAAGATAAGGGAAATCATATCATTACGACGAAGATTGAACACCATGCGATTTTACATTCCTGCGAATTCCTTGAAAAGCACGGATATGAAGTTACTTATCTGGGAATTGACAAGAATGGCAGAATCAGCTTGGAAGAGCTCGAAAATGCGATTACGGACAAGACCATTTTAATCAGCGTTATGATGGTCAACAACGAAATCGGAACCGTACAGCCAATTAAAGAAATCGGAAAGATTGCGAAAGCACACAAGATTATCTTCCATACGGACGCGGTTCAGGCTCTTGGCAATGTACCGATTGATGTAAAAGACATGGGAATTGATTTGATGTCCATGTCCTCACATAAGATTTACGGACCGAAAGGCGAGGGTGCTCTTTTCATGAGAAAAGGACTTCGCATTTCCAACTATATTCACGGCGGTGCACAGGAAAACAGCAAGAGAGCCGGAACGGAAAACCTTACGGGAATCGTAGGCTTCGGCAAGGCCGCTGAACTTGCAAGAGTAAACTTTGACAAACATGTTCAGCACTGCAGCGAACTGAGAAACTATCTGGTTGACAGAATCCTGAAGGAAATTCCGGACACGCAGCTGAACGGCACGATGGAAGGCAGACATCCAGGCAACGCAAACATCACCTTTAAGTTCATTGAAGGCGAATCAATTCTTCTGCTTTTGAACCAGTTCGGAATCAGCGTTTCCACAGGTTCAGCATGTTCTTCCAAGTCTTTGGAACCGTCGCATGTACTGGTTGCGCTCGGCGTTCCGGTCGAAATGATTCATGGAACCGTGCGTTTTACGGTAGGCGATTTCACGACGAAGGAAGACATCGACTATGTAATTGATAGTTTGAAAGTAATTGTAGAAAAATTAAGAGCATTATCACCGATTAATGCAGAGAAAGGTTGGTAAAATTATGGCATTATATAACGATACAGTAATGGAACATTTCCTCAATCCGAAAAACGTCGGCGAAATGGAAAATCCGGATGGCAAAGGAATCTACGGAAGCCCGGTCTGCGGCGACATGATGCAGATTGAAATCAAGGTTGACGAAAACGATATTATCACCGATGCGAAATTCAAGACTTTCGGATGCGGTTCTGCAATCGCTTCCTCCAGCATGGCAACTTCGATGATTATCGGAAAATCCGTAGAAGAAGCCTTAAAGCTTACAAATAAAGAAATTATCGATGAACTCGGCGGACTTCCGGCAGTAAAAGTCCACTGTTCCGTTCTGGCAGACAAAGCAATCAAGAATGCCATTTACGATTATGCGATGAAGAATGGCAAGAAGTATGAAGCTTTGGAAGGATACGATCCGAACGCAGACGATGACGAGGACGAACATGGAGCTGAACAGGAATAAAGTATTATTGGGATTAAGCGGCGGAGTCGACAGTGCTACCGCTGCTTTATTATTAAAAGAGAAAGGGTTTTCGGTTACCGGATATTATTTTGATGTAGCCGGAAACAATATAAAAGGAAGAGACGAGGCCGCGGCGGTTGCAAAGCAGCTTGGAATCGATTTTATCTATGAGGATGTATCCAAGGATTTCAGCGAAATTGTAATCGGCAATTTTATTGACGAATACCTGCATGGCAGGACACCGAATCCGTGCGTGATGTGCAACCCGAATGTCAAATTCAAGCGCCTGATTCATCATGCAGACGAAATCGGAGCTTACTATATCGCTACCGGTCACTACTGCCGTGTCTTCCATGACAAAAATGACGAGAAATTCTATATTCAGCGCGCGGTAAGCGAAAAGAAAGACCAGTCCTATATGTTGTACAGGCTTGGTCAAGAGGTATTGAGCCGCCTTATTTTCCCGCTGGGCGAGTTTTTGAGCAAGGATGAAACCAGAGAGCTTGCGCGTGAAAACAGTCTTCAAAACGCCGAAAAAAAGGACAGCCAGGAGATCTGTTTCATTGATCCGACGGATAATTATGCGGAATATATCAAACGTGCGGGATTCACTTCACGCCCCGGTGATTTTGTGGATAAAAACGGCAATATTTTGGGAAAACATCAGGGGATTCTCAATTATACAATCGGGCAGCGAAAAGGTCTTGGTATTGCTCTAGGAAAACCGGCATTCGTCACAAAAATCGATTGCGAAAAAAATACCGTTACATTGGGCGATAACGAAGACTTGTTTGATACATCCGTTGTTTCTTGTGACAATGTATTTGCTGCGTACCCGGCGGAAAAATATGACGGAAAAGAAGTTCTTGCCAAGGTGAGATACTCTGCAAAGCCTGCCAAAGCAACAATAAAAGCAGACGGTAATCGCATAATTGCAACATTTGAAGAACCTCAGCGTGCTGCAACACCCGGACAATCCATCGTATTTTACGATGGAGACCATGTAATCGGCGGCGGATTTATTTCGGAATAAAAAATGCTTTCCTTCAAATAATATTTTTGAAGGGGAGTGATGATATATGAAAAAAACAGCAGGAGTTGCGATTGCGGCTGTAGTCGGAACGGCTGCGTTCATGGCATATTCTTCCATGAAGCCGCACACGAAGAATGAACTAAAGAAGGATTTCCGAAAGACATTTAATCATATGGATGATGTCAAGGAGGAACTTGGTAATGTTCGCGCCGATATGACACAGATGGCAAGAAACTTAAAAAATGAAATGTAATTTAAAGAAAAGTCTATGGTATACCATGGACTTTTTGCATTAAATATGATACAATTAATTATTATGTTTGTTGTTAAATTTTATATAAATTGTATATATTTTCAGGAGGAATTTTATATATGGAAAAGTTAGGATTAAATGAAATACGTTCGAGATTTCTGAAGTTTTATGAGAGTAAGGACCATTATGTAGGAAAATCTGCAAGCCTTATTCCGAGAAATGACAAGTCAATCCTTATCATAAATTCAGGGATGGCACCGCTGAAGGCGTATTTCGCCGGAACGGAAACACCGCCTAAGAAGAGAATGTGTACCTGTCAGAAATGTATCAGAACAGGTGATATTGACAATGTAGGACATACCGCAAGACACGGTACATTCTTTGAAATGCTTGGAAACTTCAGCTTCGGAGATTATTTTAAGAAGGAATCCCTGACATGGGGTATTGAATTCTTGACAGAGCATCTTGGTTTTACGATGGACAAGCTGTGGGCTACGGTTTACCTCGATGATGAAGAAGCAATCGGAATCTGGAAATCATTAGGAATGAATGCGGATCATATCGTAAGACTCGGCAAGGAAGACAACTTCTGGGAAATTGGTCTGGGACCTTGCGGTCCGGACTCGGAAATCTTCTATGACAGAGGCGAAGAATTCGGATGCGGTAAGCCGGACTGTAAACCGGGCTGTGATTGCGACAGATTCCTTGAAATATGGAATCACGTTTTCACCCAGTTCAGCAAAGAGGAAGACGGCTCCTATTCAAACCTTGCACATCCGAATATCGACACAGGCATGGGACTCGAAAGAATGGCGTGCGTTATGCAAGGTACGGACTCCATCTTTGATGTTGACACGATTAAATACATCCTCGACGGTGTAGTTGAGAAATCCGGCGTTGCATACCATGACGGAGCAGAACCGACGGACGTTTCCATCCGTATCATCACTGACCACCTCAGAGCTATGACATTCATGATTGCCGACGGAATCATGCCTTCCAACGAGGGCAGGGGCTATGTACTCAGAAGACTGCTCAGAAGAGCTGCACGCCACGGAAAAATCCTCGGCATAAAGGGTACTTTCCTTGTTGAGCTTTCAAACAGAGTAATCGAAGTTTCGGGTGAAGCATATCCGGAGCTTGTTGAAAAGAAAGATTACATCCAGAAAATCATTCAAGTGGAAGAAGATAACTTCGCTGCTACCATCGACAAAGGCGAGGAAATCATTACCGACTATATTGAAAACCTTAAGAAAGAGGGAAAAACCGTTCTTGACGGAGCAAGTGCATTCAAACTTTATGACACATATGGATTCCCGCTCGAACTTACGGAAGAAATTCTTGCCGAAAACGGATTCAGTGCAGACGAAGAAGGCTTTAAGACGCACATGCAGGCACAGAAGGAGCTGGCACGTAAAAACAGAAAATCAAACGAAGACGAAGGCTGGGATAAAAACGAGCTGGAACTTAACGTTGAAAAAACAGTATTTACAGGCTATGATACATTACTTGACACAGGCAAGGTTCTTGCAATTATCTCCGAAGGCGCACTTGCCGATTCGATAGGTGAAGGAAACAAGGCAATCATCATCCTTGACAGAACACCGTTTTATGCAGAAGGCGGCGGACAAGTTTGCGATAAAGGATTTATGTCAACTGTGGTTGAATCTGATGAGGAAAAGATTTTCGATGCCGAAGTTCTGAAGGTTGAAAAGAAGGATGGAGTTTTCTATCATACGGTTCAGGTGCTTTCGAACGAAATCAAAGTCGGTGATGAAGTCCTTCTCGCAGTGGATCCTGAAAAGAGACATTGTACCGAGAGAAACCACACAGCAACGCATCTTCTGCAGAAAGCCCTGCGCGAAATCGTAGGAACACATGTAGAGCAGGCAGGTTCCATGGTGAATGAAAATGTTCTTCGATTCGACTTCTCCCATTTTGAGGCGGTAACATCTGAACAGCTTCAGGAAATTGAAGCAAGAGTGAACGAAGTAATTAATAATTTCATGCCTGTTTCCGTGGCAGAGATGTCCATGGAAGACGCACAAAAAACAGGCGCCATGGCACTTTTCGGCGAAAAATACGGTTCAACCGTACGTGTCGTAAATGCGGGTGACTGGTCTGTTGAACTTTGCGGAGGCACCCATGTCGGAAATACAGGCGAAATCGGAGCATTCAAGATTGTATCGGAAGGCGGTGTTGCATCCGGCGTAAGAAGAATCGAAGCGGTTACGGGAACCGGCGTACTTACTGCTGCAAAGAGCGCCGAAGAAACAATCGCAAATGTATGCGATACGCTCAAATGCAATAAAAATGCTCTTGCAGACAAGGCAAAATCCATGTCCGAGGAGCTGAAAGCACTGAAAAAAGAGATTGAAGAACTCAAAAAAGCGGCTATGGGCGGCGAAGTAGACGAAATGATTGCAAGTGCGAAAGAAATAAACGAAATTAAACTTGTAACCAAAGAATTTAAGGATTATAATATCAATGATTTGAGAAGTCTTTCCGATGATATTAAAGCGCAATATAAGGGTGTTGCAATGGTATTTGCAACCGTAAACGGCGAAAAGGTTACCTTCCTTGTTTCCCTTACGGATGACCTTCTTGACAGAGGACTCCATGCAGGCAATATGATTAAGCAGATTGCTGCAGCATGCGGCGGCGGAGGCGGCGGCAAAGCCGACATGGCTCAGGCAGGCGCGAAGGATGCTTCGAAAATTAATGATGCATTTGCTGTTGCAGAATCCTTAATTAAATAGTATAATTTACCGGTAAGGATAAAATGCAGAATAGATAATGTATTGGTAATTATGGAAGATGGGGGTATTTAATATGGAAAAAAATACTATCATGTTTGATTCTTTCAAAATGCAAAAAACAAACAAACAAATTCTTGAGGAAGTTTATCGTGCACTTGAAGAGAAGGATTATAATCCAATCGACCAGTTGGTTGGATACCTGATTTCAGGCGATCCGTCATACATTACAAGCTATAATAATGCCAGAACGATGATAAAAAGCATCGATCGAGATGAACTTATAGCTGAGATGCTTCGTGAATATGTTGACATCGATAAATAAAGTCTTTAAGCGGGCGTAGTGCCCGCTTATTGTTTGTGAAAACAAAGACAAGCTCGAAAGGAATATTACAAAATGAGAAAAATTGCACTGGATGTCGGAGATAAAACGGTAGGGATTGCCATCTCCGATCCGCTCAACATTACCGCACAAGGCCTTATGACATTGGAAAGGGTAGGGATACGCAAGGATACAGGCAAGATTCTTGATTTAGTCAAGGAATACGATTGCGATACCATCGTTATAGGTCTGAACAAAAATTTGGACGGCTCCGACAGTATTCAAACCGAAAAGGTATATGAATTCAGAACCATGCTCGAAAACAAAATGCGCTCTACGGGCATGAAAGGGATTGAAGTTGTATGGCAGGATGAACGTTTTACAACAGTCATTGCGGAACGCGTATTAATTGAAGCAGATGTAAAACGCAAGGACAGAAAGAAGGTAATCGACAAGCAGGCGGCAGTTGTCATCCTTCAAAGCTATTTGGACGGATTAAGATGATTTCTATCTTAATATAGTAAAAAAACATAAAAGAGGTTAAAGATGAAAGAATTTTTAGCGAGAAAAGACATCGTCATTTCCGTAAAAAGATACGGAATCGATGCACTTGGTGCAATGGCACAGGGCTTGTTTTGCACATTACTTATCGGAACCATTATCAACACCCTCGGAACACAACTGAACATTGAAGTGCTTACAATGACAGTTGTAACAATCAACGAAGTCCCGTACACGATCGGGGGACTGGCATCAGCGATGTGCGGCCCTGCAATGGCAGTCGCAATCGGATATGCGCTTAACTGTCCGCCGCTTGTGCTCTTTTCCTTGATTTCCGTAGGTTTTGCGTCGAATGCGTTAGGTGGGGCAGGTGGACCGCTTGCTGTACTGTTTGTTGCAATTATCGCATCCGAAGTCGGCAAGGCGGTTTCAAAAGAAACAAAAATTGATATTCTTGTAACTCCTATGGTAACGATTGGCGTGGGTGTTGCGTTATCTGCATGGTGGGCACCGGCGCTCGGTGCTGCGGCAATGAAGGTTGGAAACTTGATTATGTGGGCAACCGAACTCCAGCCGTTCCTGATGGGAATTTTGGTGTCCGTCATTGTAGGTGTCGCACTTACACTTCCGATTTCATCCGCAGCGATCTGTGCGGCATTACAGCTTACAGGGCTTGCAGGCGGAGCTGCAGTTGCAGGCTGCTGTGCACAGATGGTGGGATTCGCAGTCATGTCATTTAAAGAAAACAGATGGGGCGGAATCATCTCGCAAGGACTCGGAACCTCCATGCTTCAGATGGGTAATATCGTTAAAAATCCTAGAATCTGGATTGCACCGACACTTACATCGGCGATTACAGGACCAATCGCAACTTGTTTATTTAAGATGGAAATGAACGGACCTGCCATTTCATCCGGAATGGGAACCTGCGGTCTGGTAGGGCCTATCGGTGTTTATACCGGTTGGGCAAACGAAATCACGGAAGGTGTCAGAACAGCGATTACAAGCATGGACTGGATTGGACTGGCTCTCATAGCAATCATTCTTCCTGCCGTATTATGCCCGATTATTAATATGTTCTTCCGCAAGATTGGCTGGGTAAAAGACGGTGATTTAAAGCTTTCCTAATCCATGCCGCATGTGGGTGAATTCGAAGAAAGAGGGCTTATGCAATATAGGTATCGTTCTTCGACTGCTTCTTAACGACTATAAATGAAATAATATCAACAACTACCACGAAAACAAAGAAGCAGTAAATCAAAGTATCGCTTGGCATCATCAAGCAATAATCATAGTAACCATGTAAGAGTACCGGAACGACAAAGCTCAGAAGCTTGTTGATTCCGGCTCTTGTTTTATTGCCGTAAGCACTGTGGAACTTTGCTCTGGAATAGAACAGCCCCATAAAGATTGCGAATGTGCAGTGTCCGGGTACGGAAAGCAGACCTCTTGAGATAACTACACCAAATCCGTAATCCAAGACATACATTATATTTTCAAGACCCGCAAAGCCAAGGCCTACACAAACAGAGTAGAGGAGACCATCAAATGTGTAATTAAAGTCCGGACATCTCCAAGTTTTGCTTTTCAAGAAGAAAAGTTTTGCGCCTTCCTCAGAACAAGCAACAATTCCAAAGCACATGATTATGTAATATGTTTTATTATCCTGAATATTCATAGAGTCGAGAACACCGGAGAACAAATCTTCCAAAAGTCCGGCAGGTATGCAGGAAAGTGCACCGAATGCGAATAAAACAAGCAAAAGTCCAAAAGGCTCTTTTTCGATTTTGTCATGTTTATATACGTATACCATTAAAATAATTGCCGGGAGTAATGCTGCAGCTAAAATAATTTCCATAAAAATTTCGTCTCCTAATATAATTTATGAAATGATTATATCATAGGAATAGAAGAGGTTCAATAGTCGGCAGTATGTGAGAGAGGTACAAACGGTTTCCTGTTCCCACATCTAACTATTCCTTAAATACCAATTTTGGGAATAGTTAGGGCGGGGCAAAAAGAAATAGTGAAGCGATTGGAATTTCAACAGTTATCTTAAACGTGTTCAAAAACCGAGGCTCTATTTTGCGTTTTAAGCGATTTTTTTATTTATTGTCGAGGAATTAGTCCTCTATTATTTTCGCTAAAAATTTGGATATGCCTCTTTATCTATATTAAGAAGCAGTAAATCCTTTTTTCCTTGAGATTTACTGCTTCTTCTATATAATTAGTGATAAATTGGGACCTGTATCGTCATTCCTGCATATAACTCAGATGCGGATATATCGTTTACCTGACAAAGTTCATAAACTGCTTTGCGTGTATCTATATCGGACGGCATATAATTCTGTGCAATTGACCACAATGTATCGCCGGATACAATCTGAACATCCATATAGTCGGTTTTAGTTAAGCTTGCAGCTGTATTAAAACCTAATGCAAAGTTGATTGCCGTAGTTAATATAACTATGGTTAAAACGACAAAAACTGTGAATCTGAATCTGTTTACTACTCTATATGTCTTAGTCATTAGGTCCTCGCCCCTTTCGAAACATTTGTTCTTTTCTATAATATAGCAGAATGAATGTTCTTTGTCAAGCATATTTTGAACAAATGTTCGCAAAAGATTGATTTTTTTATTATGATTCAGAAACGTATTAAAGAAATCCAAGGATAAGATATCCGACTGCGGTAATCACTCCCCCGGCTGCAGCATAAGGCGTAATGGTTTTGACCAGATTTACATTTGATATACCGCTCCCTGCCACTGTCATAAATATTACATCCGAGTAGAAACATAAAATTCCGCCAAGTGTAACACCGGACATCACGCATGCAAGCGCAATTGCCGGACTCAAACCTGCGATTGCAGCCATAGGAAGGAAAATCGGAAGAGCAATAACCTGCATCAGCCAATATCCTGCTGTGGCAAATGTAGCAAGAGACATGATTAAGAAAATAAGAACAGGCAAAAGCTGCATCGGAAGTGTCTTGCAGATATTTGTAATAAGAAATTCCGCAAAGCCCATTTCACTGTTTACCGAATTAATAATAAACGCGAAAAATACGATGATAGCCATACTTGCCATGGATTTGCAGCCTTCAAAGCATACATTAAGGAACTCTGCCGGCGAAATGATTTTTTGGCCTATGTAAAGAACTGCCTGCGTAACGATTGCGGCAAGCATACCGTGAACCAAGTCGTTATTATAATAAACGGTAACGGCAACCAAAACAATCATCGGTACCAGAAAATTAAGTGCTGATGAACTTTCGATATTTTCGTCCATCTCAAGATCCACAAGGGATTTTTCGCCCGTATTTTCAGGGAGGACAGATCCACCCTCTGTAGGCTTGTTTCAGGTTTCCGACCTTAGGAATGATACCGGCAGCAAGCAATATGCAGATGAGCACCATAAGAATAGGAAACCACATATACGGAATGCCGGCGATGTAATCGGACATCGTAACATCATAATCCGAAGCAATACCGACCGTAAATGCAGCCCAGCTTGAAAACGGTATCAAAACACAAAGAGACGGTGCCATAACTGCAGTCTGAAATGCAAGATGTTCTCTCGGAATGCCGTTTCTGTCGGTAACTTCACGCATCGAAAATGTAACACCCAGTGTATTCAGATAATCATCCACAAACATAATTACATTCGTTAAAAGCGCCAGAAACAGCGGCTTTTTCGGTCCGTATGCAACGTTTGATACAAGATTCCCGAATCCAGTAAGGCAGTCCGATGCCTGAAACAATTTAACCGCCGCACCAAAGCACATAATAATGATAAGAATAAACTGATAGGAATCATTCGTAAGAACATGGTACATTTGTTCGACATAGCCGTTAAAAAAATTGCCTTTGTAAACAAGAACAACGCCCACAACGGAAGCCACAATCATGCTTTCTCCGATTTTCTTGGTAATCAAAGCTCCCGTAATAAGCACTAAAATAGGTATGCAGGAAATTAAACCGTATTCCATAACAATTCCTCCATTCAGTAAAAATGAATACAATCGCCTACTTGCTGATTTTATTATAAATTTTATCTAAAAATACATTGATTAGTTTTCGGAAAACAATGCATAATATGCAGGCAATTACCGCAATCGCAAGCAGCACCCCAACACCGACATAATTACCGCTTTCAACCATGGAACCGATCAACAGGCAGCCTACCATTCCGGGCAGTCTGCCGACAGCTGAGAGCAGTATAAACGGCTTAAAACGCATTTCTGAGGCTCCGGCAGCATAACTGACCATGTCCTTCGGTATGCCCGGTATAAGATACAGAAAAAACACAATCGTATATGCCTGCTTTGAATTCAGCCTTTCGATATAATAGGTCATTTTTTCTTCGCCAAAGAAAATGTGCAGGAAATCCCTTCCTAGAAGTTTTGCAAGCAGAAACGAGAGTCCGGTGCCGAGCACCGCCCCGATCATCGCATACAGCAGTGCACTCCAAAATCCGAACAGATATCCGGCGGCCGCCTGAAAAACCTGTCCCGGGATAACACTTATTACAATCTGCACGATTTGAAATCCGATGTATATCAGCACTGACCGGCTTTTGTAAGCATTTAAAAATGCGACGATTTTGTCGATATCTTTAAATTCCTTGAGCCAATCAAGCTGAAAGAAATATAAATAAAGTGGAATTCCAATAACAATTAAAATAAGCAAAATAATTTTAATTGTTGACAAAATTACTTTTCTGCGCTGATTTCGTTCAGCGGTTTTAAGGTTTTCAATCCCCGCATTGAATTCCTGTTTCGTATGTTCTCTATCCATTTTTGTCCCCTAACTGTTTAAATCTCAATCAATCCTTTTTTGTATAATGTGTCAATTGCCTTGATAACTCCGAATTTGGAGTGTTCGTATGTCAATCCGCCCTGGAAATATGCGATATATGGCTCTCTCATAGGTCCATCCGCGGAAAGTTCTATCGTCGAGCCTTGCACGAAAGCCCCGGCAGCCATAATCACCTGATCTTCATAGCCCGGCATATCCCCCGGTACAGGCAGGGCAAAACTGTCAACCGGTGCCGCCGCCTGAATTCCTTCACAGAAAGCAATCATTTTCGCAGGGTCGTCAAATTTTATTGACTGTACGATGTCAGAACGAAGATCACCGGCCTTCGGCGAAACATCAAATCCAAGTTTATCGAATGCCCTTCCGCAAAGAACCGCACCCTTCAGTGCTGCATTTGCAGCCCTCGGAGCGATAAAAAATCCCTGCAGCATCGTTCTTGTCTGCCCGTAAGTAAGTCCGCATTCTCCCCCGATTCCCGGACATGTCATACGATATTGGATTTGGTCTATCAAGTCTTGGCGTCCCGCGACATAACCGCCGCTCAGCACGATGCCGCCGCCCGGATTTTTGATCAGCGACGAGGCCATAACATCCGCTCCGACATCGGTAGGTTCCTTCGTGTCAAGGAATTCACCGTAGGAATTATCGACCATCTTCACGATATCCGGGTTTACCGACTGAACTGCATCCATCAGCATGCCGATTTCTTCGACGGAAATGGCTTTTCTCCATGAATAGCCGGTGGCACGCTGTGCGGTTACCATCTTGGTTTTGTCGGTTATTGCGGCTTTTACACCTTCAATATCGATGGAGCCGTCCGGAAGAAGGTCAACTTTCTTGAAAGTAACGCCGTAATCCTTAAGGGAACCGTTTCCCGGCGTGTAGTTCGTAATTCCGATTACTGTCTGTAATGTATCATACGGATCTCCTGTCGCATAAATTAACTCGTCTCCCGGTCTCAAAATGCCGAGAAGAACGGTGGCAAGCGCATGTGTACCGTTTACAAATGTAGTGCGTACAAGTGCCGCATCCGTATGAAAAACGTCCGCAAAGACGGATTCCACGGCTTCTCTGCCGGCATCATCGTAGCCGTAACCGGTCTTCCATCCGAAATGCATGTCACGGATTCTGTTTTTATGAAAGGCCGCCAGCACCTTATATTGGTTGTATGCCATGATGTCATCAAGACGCGAAAACTCCGTGCTTGCTTCCCTTTCGGCGGCCTGCACAATCTCAATTACCTTTGGCTCTATATGAAAAGCATCTTTTAAAAATTCCGCTGTTTTGTTTTCCTGCTGCATAATTATTTTTCTGTCCTTTCTATTTCCCATTCCATATCTTTGACAAGGTCGCGCTTTACATTGACTTTCTGCCGTGCGTAAAGCTGCGTGGTTGTCACTTGCTCATGGTCGAGCAGTGCGGCAACATCGAAAATGGAATTTCCGCGCCCTATCAGGCTCGTTGCCGCCGTGGCACGAAGCTTGTGCGGGCTGTATCCGGCACGCCGGCTCGTGCTGAGAGCAATGGATGTGTATTTTTTTACGAGCTCCCGGATTTGACGATCGGTCATGCGTTTTCCCTGAAGTGACAGGAAAAGTGCATCCTTGCTTTCGTCGGATAAATCCGCCCCCGGTGCTCTTTCATTGTCAATATAGTCGTTCAAAACGGCTGTAACAGACTTGTTGAGCGGCATCACGGATTCCTTGCCGCGTTTTCGATAGACGACAAACTCACCGCGCTTAAAATTAAACGACGAAATGTTGAGCTGCTGCAATTCCGACAATCTGAGGCCATAGGTCAGGAATATAATCAGAATTGCCTTGTCACGTTTCTTAGTCTTTTGCCAGTAACTGCGTTCATGATCTGTGAGCCCGACACCTGTCGAAACCGCATCGAGCATAATCATAACTTCATCATCTTGAAGCGCCTTGATTTCACGTTCTCCCGGCTTCGGAACACGAATCGGATCGAAACCGTCGGTGATGTTTTTCGAAAGCAGGCCGTCTCTGTAAAGCTGTTTGAACATCACGGAAAGCGATGATTTCTTGCGGGCAAGTGATTTGTTGGAATTCTCGTACATGTATACGGTATCGTCCGTTTCCACTTTGTACCTGCGGCAGTACTCGATAAACATATTGACATCAACAGCCTGCACTTCGTCGAGCTCTGAAAGCTTGATTTTGTCCGTCTTTTCAGCCTCCGTCAAATCCGTCTCGCTGATCAGATAGTTCATGAAGAACAAGAGATCGTGAAGATACGCAAGCCTTGTTGCAGGCAGAACGTTACTCTTTAAGTACGAAAAATATCCCCGCATGAATTTGGGAAGCTGTTTTTCGATCTTCTCACATTCGAGGTAAATGTCGTTCTCTTTTTGGATTACGTTATCCGGCCGGTCGCTTTTGTTGTGTATTCTTATCTCTTTTTCAGCCATATCAAAATATCCTCAATTGCTTCTTCATCGCCTTTATATTCGCTGATATTAAACCATTTCATATCTTCATATCGGCGGAACCACGTAAGCTGGCGTTTTGCAAGATGCCTGCTGTTCTTCTTTATTAAGTCTATAGCTTCCTCTCTGCCGTAAAGTCCGTCAAAAAAGCCGATAATCTCCTTGTATCCGATTCCTTTCATGGAGATGTCCTCTTCGGCAAGCCCCATTTCAAGCAAGTCTTCCACCTCATGGAAGAGCCCCTCTTCCACCATAATATCAACCCTGCGATTGATTCGCTCGTAAAGTTCTTCCCTGTTCCTCGTAAGCCCAATCAGAACCGCGTCATAGTCTGTACATTTCTTCGTACAGTTCTTAAAGTCCGTAATGCTGCTTCCCGATGAAGCGCCTTCCAGCGCACGAATGACCTTCTTGAGATTGTTCGGATGGATGCGTTTTGCTGTTTCCGGGTCTATTTCGCAAAGCTTGTTGTAGATATATTCCGGGCCAAACAATTCGGCTTCTTTCTCAAGTGTCTCGCGCAGCTCTTCATTCTTCGGAGCATTGCTGAAATCCATATCATAAAGCAAGGAATTCAGATAAAGCCCTGTTCCTCCGCTCACAATCGGTGTTTTTCCACGCGAAAAAATATCTTCTATCGCCTCTTTTGCCATTTTGCTGTACTTTGCTGCCGAAAAAGGTTCTTTCGGGTCGATTTCGTCAACAAGATGATGCACCGCTTCTGCACGCTCTGCATGCGTAGGCTTGGCGCTTCCGATGTTCATGTATTTATAGAGCTGCATGGAGTCGCAGGAAACGATTTCACCGTCAAAAGCCTTCGCAAGTGCTATTGCATATTTTGTTTTTCCTACGGCCGTCGGGCCTGCAACCACAATAATTTCTCTCATTTGTAACTCTTTCTCTATACACGCTTAAACATTTTTTCGATTTCATATCTCGTGAGTTTGATAAATGTCGGCCTTCCGTGCGGGCAGCTGAATGGATTAACGCATTTGGACAAATCTGCAATTAAAGCATTCACCTCATCAAGGCTCAGCTTGTCATTCGCTTTGATTGCCGCTTTGCACGACATCATAATCAGTTTGTCCACAACAACCGTATTTCTCAAATCCGTCGATGTATGAATATTTTCAATAAAATTATTTATAAAATCTTCGGCTTCGGAAAGTTCCATAAACATTGGAATTTCAGGCACTCTATATGTGTCCGGACCGAATTCGTCAATTGTGAAGCCCATCGTTTCGAGAGCATTCAGCCAGTCATCCTTGTCCTGATTGGCCGTCATTGAAGTGTTAATGATTAAAGGCGTAAGAAGCGGCTGCTTCGTCTTCTCACTTGCATCATACTCACTTACCAGCTTCTCATAAAAGATTCGCTCCTGCGCCGCATGCTGGTCGATAAGATAGAAATTATCATCATCCACGGCAGTTATGTAAGTATCAAAAAGTACTCCCGTCACTTTGATTTCCGTAATATCAAACGGCTTTATCATCGGTACATCGATTTCAATTTTGACTTCCGACGGCATGCCGGCTTTCGGAGCTTCAGTCCTAACAAATTCTTCCTTTGCAGGCTCCGGGGACGGTTCTTTTTTTATTGTAGACAATAACGTTTTTATGTCAACTTGTTCTCGAACGGTGCTTTCTTCCCTGTTACTATGATCTGCGAATATGTTTTGATATATGACATTTTTCTTTTCCAGCTTGAAAAGATTTCCGGCATCGACTACCGCTTCTTTTGTCGCAAGCGCTGCCTTAATTCCCCGGGAAATAAAGTCGGAAATAAGTGCCTCGTCATCAAAGCGCACTTCCCTTTTGTTCGGGTGTATGTTTACATCGATTGTTCCCGGATCTACGCGGAGAAAAAGATACACTACCGGGTACCTTCCCTCAAACAGCCGTTCCTTGTAACCCAGTGAAACACCTTTTTCCATCACCTTGCTGCTGACAACGCGTCCGTTTACGAAGAAAATCTGGCTGCCGCGGCTTGTCCTGCTCATTGCAGGCGTGGAAATATAGCCTTCAAGCGAAAGCCCTTCTTCCGAATACGATACCGGCACCATATTTTTTGCGTCAACATCGTGATAGATTCTTATAATTGTATTCAAGCGGTTACCGTCGCCGGGCGTTGTAAACAAAATCTTGCCATTGTTAATAAGGCAGAATTTAATGTCTTTATATGCAAGCGCAACCTGTGAAACAAATTCGATAATCATTCCGCTCTCCGCACCGTCGCTCTTCATGAACTTCAGTCTGGCGGGTGTATTGAAAAACAAATCCGTTATGATAATCGTCGTTCCGTCCGGGCAGCCGGTCTGCTCATTTCTCACAGGCATCCCGCCGCGCAGGAGGATGCGGGTACCGGTTTTGGCATCCGCTGTTTTGGTAATGAGTTCACAGCTTGTAACAGCTGCAATGGATGCAAGGGCCTCTCCTCGAAAACCCAACGTCTCTATGGCATCCAGATCTTTTACGGAGGAAATTTTACTTGTGGCATGACGCAAAAAAGCCGTAGCGGCTTCTTCACGTGCAATCCCTATTCCGTTGTCCGTAACTCGAATATATGACTTTCCGCCGTTTTTTATCTCGACCGTAACGGACGAGGCGCCGGCATCAAGTGCATTTTCCACAAGTTCTTTTACGATTGATACGGGCCGCTCGATGACTTCACCTGCAGCAATTTTGTCGGCAATCGCCTTATCTAAAACTCTGATCATTCTTTTACCTCTGCATTACTTTATGAGCAATGTTCGGGAAATCGGTCATAATGCAGTCCGCACCGATTGATGCAAGATACTCCATGTCTTTTTCCTCGTCAATAGTCCAGTACTGCACGGCGATATTGTTCTTGTGTGCATAGTTAACCACGGTTGCAGTCCCTAAATTAACACACTTGGATTCCTCCGCATTCGCAAACGGAATCTGAAGAACCCCGAACGCCGCCGAATAGTCTGACTTATTCAGTAAAGCAGACACATAGAAATTCAAAACCTCCGAAGCATGTGCCCCACGCATCAAATCAGGATATGCCTCATCCTTGTAATCAGAGACTTCCCCGTTGAAAGAGCCAAAGGCCACTTTGTCCACAATATCGTATTTCTGCAGCGTCTGATAAAGAATATCAACGCATTTCATTCCTACTTCGCCCGGGTCCTTAACTTCGATTATAAACCTGTAATCACCGGCACTTGTAAGATATGCCAAAGCATCATCGAGGCTCAAAATTTTCAAATCTTCCGGAACATCTTCGCCATGCAGATCTTTATATGGGCTGCTTCCGTCATCCGCGGTAAAACCTGCACCCATGTTGAGCTGCCTCAGTTCCTCGTATGTTTTGTCACCCGGACAAACATCTTCCTTGCCGAAAACATATACGCTGTCGGTAACTCTGTCGAGATTTCCGTCATGAAAAAGCACGGGAATGCCATCCGCCGTCATATGCAAGTCAAATTCAAAAACATCCGGATTATATTCTTCATTCTCAACACACGCACAGAAAGCCATCAGGGTGTTTTCCGGCAAAATTCCCGCACCGCTTCTATGTGCGGCAATCTGCGTATCGGAAACGATGAAAGGATTGGTCGTATCATATTTTATCACATCGTCCGGTGAGGAACGGTGAAAATACATGATTGCGACCGTTGCCGCCAGCACAAGCAGTATCGCAAAGATAACGATTATAACTCTTTGAATGATTTTTTTTGCCATTGTGTCCCTCATTATTTTTCCTGAATTTCTTTGCCTGTCATGTGCTCGATTGTGATTTCAATAAGCTGCACAGCATTTAAATCGGCTTCGATTTCCTCATCCGCTTCCGCTTCCGAAGGATAATATTTCATCGCAAATGTTTTGAGTTTTGCGACCAATTCATCCTTGCCAACCGGCTGAGCCTTGCCAAAGCAAACTGCACTTCTTACATAAGGAGCCCAGTCGAGGTCTCTGATTTCGGGTTCACCGAAAACAGTAAAGCAAACCTTAGGATTGCGTTTCATAGCGTCAACCTTGTGACCGGCAAGCGCCGAATGGAAATAAATCTTGCCCTCGTTTTCATCATAATAGTAATTGATCGGGAATGCATAAGGATAATCGTCATCGCCTGCCAC
>JALERA010000020.1:0-2834 GCA_022764365.1 Bacillota bacterium | reverse complement strand
ACAAGACCCGATACTTTACCGTCGCAAAGAACGAGAATCTTATCGCAAAGTTCGAGCAAGACATCAAGGTCTTCGCCGACGAAGATTACGGCAACGCCTTTCATTTTTTGCTCGGTCATCAAATTGTAAATCGTGTATGATGTATTGATATCAAGACCTCTTACCGCATAGGCACTCATCAGAACCGACGGTGCGGACGCGATTTCGCGTCCTACCAGTACCTTCTGAACATTTCCGCCGGAAAGCTTTCTTACCGGATAATCGATTCCAGGTGTCTTAACCTGAAGGTTTTCGAGAACACTTTCTGCGAGTTTTTCCGGAGCCTTACGGTCTATGAAAATGCCTTTTCCCTTATTCCAGGAACGGAGCATCATGTTTCCGGTCATTCCCATTCCGCCTACAAGCCCCATGCCCAGCCTGTCTTCCGGAACAAATGCCAAGGCAACACCGGCATCCTTGATTTCCATCGGGCTCTTGCCTACGAGTTCTTCCGGTGCCTTGCCTTCCGGTGAATAGATGATGGAACCGTGTGTCGCGTGGCGGAGTCCTGCGATTGCTTCCAGAAGTTCCTTCTGTCCGCTTCCCGCGATTCCCGCGATTCCCAAAATTTCACCGCTGTATGCGATGAATCCAACATCATCCAGTTTTGTAACACCTTCGCTGTCACGGCAGGTAAGACCTGCGATCGTAAGGCGTGGTTTCGGATTTACCGGCTCCGGCCGGTCGATATTAAGGGAAACCTTATGTCCTACCATCATTTCGGTAAGTTCGGTTTCGTTTGTCTCCGGTGTTCTTACCGTAGCGATGTGTTCGCCCTTTCTGAGAACGGCAACAACATCTGAAATTTCCATTACTTCATTTAGTTTGTGTGTGATGATGATGATTGCTTTTCCGTCATCTCGCATCGTTCTGAGTACTGAGAAGAGTTTTCTTGTCTCCTGCGGTGTCAGAACAGCCGTAGGTTCGTCAAGGATGAGTATGTCCGCTCCCCTGTAAAGAACTTTTATAATTTCAACTGTCTGCTTTTCCGATACGGACATTTCGTATATTTTTTTATCGGGATCAATTTCAAACCCGTATTTTTCACTTATTTCTCTCACCTTTGCGGAAACAACTTTACGGTCAAGTTTTCCTTTTTCCTCAAGACCCAGTACAATGTTTTCCGCTGCGGTGAATACATCAACAAGTTTGAAATGTTGATGGATCATTCCGATTTTGTTGTCGAAAGCGTCTTTTGGTGATGTGATTGTCACCGGCTTTCCGTCGATGTATATTTGTCCCTCATCCGGGAAATAAATTCCGGCCAGCATATTCATCAGAGTTGTCTTGCCTGAGCCGTTTTCTCCAAGTAGCGCCATGATCACGCCCTTGTCAAGATAAAGGTCAACCGCATTGTTGGCCACATTGCTGCCAAAACGCTTGGTTATTCCTTTAAATTCCACTGCATGATTTTTTTCCATTGTCTTTTCCTATTAATATATTACCAAATTCTATATGACCTTTTAAACGCCAAAAGAGGACCTAAAAGTCCCCTTTCGGCTATATTCCAAATGACTTGTTTTTAGTATTCTTCGTTGATCAGTTTGATGCCGTCGATTCTGAGGTCGAAGCTTGGAGCTGATTTGAAGTATGACTCGTGATAGTATCCGTCAAAGATTGCATTGTAGTCTTCTTCGCCCTGGAAGTCGCCATCCATGTCAACAAGACCCTTCGTTGCTTTCTTGCCGCCTACCGTGAATGTATCTGTATCGAATACGTGAAGAGAACCGTCAGCAAGTGCTGCTTCAACTTCTGCAAGCTTGTCAGCTGTTCCTGCAGCTGCGATGCCCTCGTTTAATGTTGTAAGTGCTACGTCTCCGTCAGCAAATCCGTGTTCTTTGTAATCCTGGTCAACTGTTCCGCCGTTTACAATTGTTTCGATTACATATACGAAGTAGTTTGTCCAGTCAATTCTGGAGGAAATCAGGGATGCTTCCGGTGCAACGTCTGTCATGTCGAGGTTGTATCCAACGTGGAACTTTCCTGCGGACTGAGCTGTTGTTGCCGGAGTTGTGGAGTCGGAGTGCTGGGAAATCAGTACTGCGCCTCTGTCGATTAAGTCCTGAGCTGTTGCTGCTTCCATCGTAGGATCTCCCCATGAACCAATGAATTCAACCATCATTGTAACGCTCGGGCAAACGCTCTTTGCGCCAAGATAGAATGCTGTGTATCCGGAGATAACTTCTGCGAATGTGTAAGCACCTACATAACCGATAACTGCGTCTTTTGCTTTGATTTCGCCGTTATCAATCATTTCCTGGAGTTTCATTCCTGCAGCAACACCTGCAAGGTAACGTCCCTCATATACGCTTGGGAAAGCGTTAACTGTATTGTCTAAAGAATCTCTCTGAGAAGCTTCGTTTGTAAGTCCTGCGAAAATTGTATCCGGATAGTCAGCAGCTACCGTGAGCATTGCAGGTTCCATTCCGTAAGAGTTGTTGAATACGGCGATGCAGCCCATTTCAGCAAGGTCTCTGTTGTCTGTTGCAACCGGGTCACCTTCCGGATGATTGTATGTATAAGTCCATTCGATGTTGATGCCCTTTGCAGCAAGCTGTTCCTTCGCTGCGTCAGCTGCCATGTAGAAGTTTCTGTCGTATGCAGCGTTTTCGTCACCGATACATACCATACCAACTTTGTAAACTTCACCGTCAGTCTTGCTTTCATTGTTTCCGCAAGCTGCAAGTGAGAAAATCATTACCATTACGAGTAAAACACTTAAAACTTTTTTCATTTTTCTCTTCTCCTCTTTGAAATCATATCCGTCATTTTATATACAAAATTTCCTTTTGCAC
>JALERA010000015.1:0-2537 GCA_022764365.1 Bacillota bacterium | reverse complement strand
GTTCATCGAGTTTAAAGCACATCCGTATGCACCCATGATACCTGCAATGTCCGGTCTGACAACATCCTTTCCGAGCACTTTTTCGATTGCCCTGAGAACCGATTCGTTAAGGAATGTTCCGCCCTGTACAACGATTTTGTCGCCTGCCTCGTCAGGATTTCTGAGTTTGATTACTTTATACAGTGCATTCTTTATAACCGAGTAGGAAAGCCCTGCAGCGATGTCGCCGATGGACGCGCCTTCTTTCTGCGCCTGCTTTACCATGGAATTCATAAATACCGTGCAGCGAGTGCCTAAATCCACAGGGTTCTGTGACAGAAGCCCGACCTGTGCAAACTCTTCAACCGGCATGTCAACCGATTTCGCATAGGTTTCTATGAACGAGCCGCATCCGGATGAGCATGCTTCATTGAGCATGATGCTGTAAATCGCATGATCTTTGATTTTCATGCACTTCATGTCCTGTCCGCCGATATCGAGGATAAAGTCGACGCCCGGAAGGAATTCTTCTGCGGCCTTGTAATGCGCCATCGTCTCGATAATTCCGTAGTCGGCTCTGAATGCAGTCTTAATAAGACCCTCCCCATATCCAGTAACGGTCGTATTTGCAATGTAAGTATCCGCAGGAAGCATGCAGTAAAGTTCGTTAAGCATCAGCTTCGTGGCCTCCAGCGGATTTCCTTCGTTGTTTCTGTAGAAGGAATATACAAGGTTCTTGTCCTGATCGATCAAAGCAGCCTTGGTTGTGGTCGAGCCGGCATCGATTCCGAGGAACAAAGGTCCCTTGCAGCTTCTTAATTCTTTTCTTTTGATTTGGGCTTTCGCATGTCTTTCTTTGAATGCCCTGTATTCCGCTTCGTCTTTGAACAGCGGCTCAACATGCTTGGTTGCGGAATCCGCAAGCGGATCCACGCTGTTCACCCTATTGAGAAGATCGCTGAGTTTTACTTCCTGTTCGCCGTCAGCCATATATGCCGCGCCGATGGCAACAAAATATTTTGAATTCTCAGGAAAAATCACTTCTTCCGGTTTGAGTTCGAGTGTTTCGATAAATCTTTTTCGAAGCTCTGAAAGATATGTCAGCGGTCCACCGAGGAATGCTACGTTTCCTTTGATTTTGTGTCCGCAGGCAAGCCCGCTTATCGTCTGATTTACGACAGCCTGGAAAATCGAAGCCGCAAGATTTTCAATCGGAGCACCCTCGTTAATCAGCGGCTGAATGTCGGTTTTGGCAAAAACGCCGCAGCGTGCCGCAATCGGATAGATAATGCTGTAATCCTTTGCAGCCTCGTTGAGTCCGTCGCCGTCCGTATTCAGAAGAATTGCCATCTGGTCGATAAACGCACCGGTACCGCCTGCACAGGTTCCGTTCATTCTTTGTTCAATCGTGCTTCCGAAGTATGTAATTTTCGCATCTTCACCGCCAAGCTCGATAACCACATCTGTCTGCGGAATAAGTTTTTCAACTGCAAGGGAGCAGGTAACGACCTCCTGCTCGAATCTCGCACCGATTTTGTCTGCAAGGGATAATCCGCCGGAGCCAGTTATTACAGCCTTTACGGCAATATCACCTGCTTCTGCCCGCATCTGCTCGAGCAGTTCACTGACCTTGCTGAAAACGCTTGACATATGACGTTCGTATCTCTGATAAAGAATCTTTCCGTTATCATCGATAAGAACCAATTTTACGGTTGTTGATCCAACATCAATTCCAAGTCTCATATTTTTCCTCTTTAATATATAGTTAAATTTTTTCTTGTAAAACGACAATTCGACATTTTTTTACTTTGTAATTTTAACACCAAAACCCGTTAAAAGACTGTTAAATTTATTGTCGCTTTCATTTGCATTTTGCGCGATATTTTAGTATACTGTTACACATGAAAAGTATGATTAAGAAACGAACATGGCGTGCAATTTACAGGCTGCTCGACCATGTATCTCCGATTGACGGAGACTGCGGCAAGCTATGCGGCGCCGCCTGCTGCACATGCGGCGATGAATCGGCGGAAGACCTCGGCATCTATCTGTATCCGGGTGAAGATGCCATTCACAGCCGTAAATCCGACTGGCTTGAATGGACGGTTGAAGATGCCGAAGACTACGATTTCCCAGATTCGTGGATTGGCAAAGTTTATTTCGTAAAATGCAAAACGCCCCCGCATTGTCCGCGTGAAATGCGGCCGTTTCAATGCCGTACCTATCCCCTCTCCCCGTACCTTTCTCCGGAGGGAGTTTTGGAGCTTGTTTATAACGACGAAGAGCTTCCGTATTCCTGCCCTTTGATTGAGGATGAAATTCCGTTAAGCGATGACTTTGTCAAGGCAACATACACCGTGTGGAAGCATTTAATCCGCGACCCTCATATTTACGATTTGGTTGAGGAAGACTCAAGAGCCCGCGACGAAGCGTAACTCCCAAAATTATGAAGTACATAGCAAAAAATCGAAAACAGCCATTCTGAGATGACTGTTTTCGATTTTTTGCTTACATATTTTCGATTTCTTTCTTGTAAAGGTGCCTCAGCATGATTGCGC
>JALERA010000097.1:0-22710 GCA_022764365.1 Bacillota bacterium | reverse complement strand
TGTTCCGGCAGTAGAAACGTATGCAAAGAGAATGAAAAAAACCGTCAAAAAAGACGAAGGAGAGCTTGGGGACATTGCACTCTTTGATTTTTCCGGAAGCGGTGCATCACAGCATATCGGATTCATTGTTAGCCGAAAGGCGGACGGTAGCTATGTTACGATCGAAGGAAACACATCTCCGGGAATGGGCGGCAGCCAGTCAGACGGAATGTGCGTGGCAGTGAAGGTACGCACGCAGAATCAAATCCGCTGCATCTATCGTCCAAAGTATCCCAAAGAAGCAGATGCCGAAATTGAGTACAAGAAAAAGAAAAGCTATCACCTGCTGAGTGCTCGCAGCTTGCGAACCAAACCGTCACTTGAAGCGGCCAAACTCGGTACGCTCGGCGCCGGCAGAAAGGTTACCTGCATGCAGGTAAAGAAAATCGGCAAGAACACATGGATTCGCACAGAGAAAGGCTGGATTGCAGCCTACTATAACGGTCATACATATGTGGGGTGAGAAAATGTTTGGAAAAAGATTAAAAGGTGTCAAGCTCAATACTTTCTCAAAAGTGTGGGTAGACCGCTTTGCCTGGATATCCTGCGTCTGGATAACGATACTTATTATTGCGCCACTCTTCGGTGCTCCCGCACAGGAAAACTTAGGCGTGGCAATCATAACCGGGGTGGTCGGAGTACTGCTCCTGTATTTTGTAAAGTCCTATTTCGGTAAGCGAAACGAGGAAGAAATCAAATTTCAAAAAGAACTGAGAAATATCAGCATCGAAGCTGATGAAGAGGAAGGAGAATAAATATGGAAAACTTATTACTTATTATCACAATTACATTACTTATCGTAGTCGCAGCAGCGGCGATTCTATTCGCAACGCCGATTAGAAATCTCATCAAAAAGAAAACGACCAAAGAAGAGTACGACACACTTCTTGCGCTCGCCGAAATTTCCGTCCGCTGGGCGAAGCAATGGATGGATACCGCAACCGGGCAAGAGAAGAAGAGAGAAGTCTACGGGTATCTGATTGAACGCTGCAAGGCACTCGGCTTAGAATTCACTGCAGAGGACATAGACAAAGCAATTGAGGCTTCGTATGAAGCAATCAAAAAAGAACAGTAAACAATAATAGAAAGTACTACGCCGGGCAGAAATGCCCGGTTTTTTGTTTTTACACCACTAAATTGTGGGTATAATATTATATAAAAATAAGTAAATAAGAGATGTAGCTACTTGCAATAGGTAGCAGGCGCATGATATAATCGTAAAAAATACTGCAAAATTGACCTAAATTAGGGTTAAATTGAATGGAGGTTGGAGAAATGGCATATAGTGCATATGAAATTGCTAAATATGTGGTAACGAAGTGTACCGAAGATAATTCTCCGATTAGCAATCTGCAATTACAGAAGATTTTGTATTTTTTGCAAATTGAATTTTTGAGAAATAGGGGAGAACAATTGTTTGTTGACGATTTTGAAGCGTGGCAGTTTGGTCCTGTTGTGCCTGACGTGTACTATAAGTTTTGCGGCTTTGGTGCGATGAAAATTAGAATGCACTATGACTGCGAAATAGACTTTGACGACAACACAAAAACAATTATTGATAGTATTGTAGAGAAAAAGAGAATATTGAACCCTTGGGATTTGGTAGATGATACTCACATGGAAGGCAAGGCATGGGATACAATTTTTCGCGATGGACAAGGAAATCACCAAATAATACCGAAGGAAATGATTAGACAGAGAGGCTAAAACGAATATGTACGATCTCATCGAAGAAACAAAGAGAAACGAGTTAAGAGGCTGCTTAATCGATCTAAGCAAGGCTCAAGATTTTTTGAAAGATAAAAAGCGAAAAAGCGACTGCTTCTTAAAACTGGAAAGAACATATTGGAATCCAGATGGTGAAAACTTCAGACATTTTTATTCGGACATTTTTGCAACAATTTCTCTTATAGATGCGGATAATTCGTTGGGCGACATTAATGTGCTTGCTGAGAACATGGAAATAGTTAAAAACGGATACACCGCAAAAAACTATGATTGCAAAAACAATCTAATAGATATAAAGAAGGAAATAACGAAGCTTTACGATCATGCGAATTTAGACATTTCTCGCATAAATTATATGAAACGAATTACGGAAGAAACCGAGTCAGAAATTTCCCGCAATAAGTTTCTCTTGGCAATGCTTGAGGACGATATAGAAAAATCCAACAAAGAACGAGAGAATGCAGTAGAAAAATTAAAACATGATTCAGACAAGATAAAAGAAGATATTAAAAACGGTCAAAATAAGATGCAAGGGGAATACATAACCATCCTTGGAATCTTTGCTTCAATCGTACTTGCATTTACAGGCGGACTTGCATTCTCCACATCCGTATTAGAGAACATAAATGCGGTGAACCCTTACAGATTGGCATTTGTTGTGGAATGGCTGGCATTTATATTTATAAACATAATATATGTTTTGGTTTGGTTCATCCAAAAAATACATGACGGCGGAAAGCCGGAATATCCACGATTTATGAAAATTCTAAATCTAATTCTTATAGTCGCTATCATAATAACTGCCATCTGCTGGTGGACTGGTGTCGTAGAAATGGTTGAAATGAAAAAACAGTTAAAATTCTGCAAGTAAAGAGCGACGAACGGTTAAAATAAAAAATGCTTATCCCAAGAATTAATGGGGATTTTTTATTATATGCGTTTGGAGTATGCACCACCGAAACAGTTCTTTTTTGACACCATTTTTGACACCTTTTTTTGAAAAAACAGTGAAATAATGCGAAATGATGTGAAACAAGCTGAACGAAAAAACGTTGAAAAATCAACGCAAGAGCAACAACGCAAAACAATGTGAAACATATCAAAGACGGGTTCAAGTCCCTCATCGCGCACCACGTCGCAGCAAACTACGCTGCTATCAAAAACCGGCTTAATGCCGGTTTTTTCATGCGCTTCGTTGCTTCTCCTTTCCCCAAAAAGCTTGCGCTTTCCGGGGGCCCCACCGATAAAAAATGGATGTCCTTTTGATATTATACAAAGACAGAAAGGGAGTTGAACCCGCGAGGGCATGAGCGTAATTCGAATGTCCTGTGAACATTCGAATAGCGAATGGTCCGAAGGCGACCGAAAGGGGAGCCGAGGAGGCAGCCTGCAAGCAACGCGCAGCAGGCGGTCAGTCCCTCATCGCGCACCATTTAAACCTTGAAATTTCAATAAGTTTCAAGGTGTTTTTTATGTTTGACACCATTTTGACACCATGTAGTAACAACGAGGACTTCCGTCCGGCTTTTTTCCGTGTTTAATTATTATCTGTACGCGGCCGTTACCGCGGTCCCTAAAAGATGCCATATGCGCTAATCCCTCTCGTTTCCCTCAAAAATATTCATTGTGATTTGCTCATCGGACTTTAAACGCTTCTTTTCTTCCTTTTGGAGCTGTTGGATACTCCTGTCTGGAGTCGGAAGATTTTCTGGCATGGTACCGCCGAGCTCTTCGATGGTCTTGCGGACTTTAGCGCCGACTTGATAATGCGTTTCATTGGCAGCATCCTTACCCTGAATGTTCTCCCTGCGAAGCTTCGCGTCCGTCTGTGTTGCCCGGAAAAGGTTTGCAGCAAGCTCCTCGCTGCCCATATGATCGAGAATACTTTGACTCTTTTTCAGGCCTTTACGAGCATGAATCTCTTTATCACCGAGGCCGCCATACAACCCTTGATAACCGCGATTTTGGAACTTTGCAAAATCGCCGCGAGTTTTCACGCCTGCCTGCTGTGCAGCTTCGACAAGACACTTGTTGTGTTCAACGAGTTCGCTGCGTATCGCAAGACGGCGCTGATCCTCAGTCAATTGGTCAAACTGATCCTGCAGCTCCTGCCTGCGGGTCTGCACTGCAAAATAAGTTTGTGCAAGGGCGATGATCTCTTTGCGGGGATCGCCGTTCTGCGCAATCATATAGCAAGCATAGCGTCCGAGTTTATAATCAATAACAATTTCGACCTTTCCTTTTCCGGATACGATTGGCTTCCCGACGTCGGCAAAACAATCCGAGATTGAAATTCCACTGTTTTTACATGAGAACATAGCCTTTTGAATAACATTGTGGAAGTTGCCCCACTTGGCATAACCAAGAACTTCCTGCAGCTCTCTTGCAAGCCAGTATTCCTGACCATCCTCATCTATATGTTTAATATCTTCAAAGCTATTATTATTCTCATCATCAAAAAAGAAAAACATAAAACACCTCCGTACAGACTCAAAGTCTCCTTAAACTCAAATAAACAATGGCCCGACCATCATAAAGCAAAAAGTTGAAGATAACCCTAAAGGCACAGAACAAGAAATCAACATACCGCAAATCACGCCACCGAGACAGGTTCACAAAAACTGCCTTTGCCGAACGGTCGAAGAAAACAGCCTTCTCCTCAGCATCAAAAGTCGGGACAATATTGTAACCTATCATTTTTTTAAGCAACTTCATGGTTCCAAAATCTCCGTCCCTTTAGCCCTTTCCTTCAGAAGACCCTTCCGCTGATAGCCTTCACGATTATGACCTTCATCAGGGTCATTGCAATTATAACCGATAGATTCCTCCGCAACCTTGCTTACCGGCGCAGAAATGGAATAATCAATTCTTCGGCCCTCTCGATCCAGAACCGTAGAAGGTTGCTTGTTTCTCTGCAAATCGTATATTGCCTGAGCATAGGCAAGAATTCTTTCGATCTGCGCTTCAGATAAATTTTTTGACAGCTTAATAAACTCTTCTTGTTGCTCCGTAAGCTCAAGCTCCGGGGCGGATGAAGAGGAAAACTTTGTATAAGGACCATAACCTAATTTTTTTCTGCCGCTAAGAGCTATTTCCAAGTGGTACTCATCTATCATTTTTCGAGGGTCGACGCCGCTATATTGACAACCCATCAAGTCTGCAAGAGATATGTCTAACAAAAGGGCGGCAGTTGAAATCAAACCCGTAGACATCTCACGACGATCCGCTTCATAGTTCGCATAAGTGGAAACAGGCAACTCCATAAGGGCTGCCATTTCTTTTTGACTAAGACCTCGCGACAAGCGAGCTTTTTTAATTCTTTGACCTACATGTATATAATCATTAACTCCCATAATATCATCCTCCTAAGAAAAATGTAGCACATTATTTTCAAAAACGCAAATAAATCTTCAAAAAAAGTTGATATTTTCAAAAACGAAAATTACAATGCGGTTCCCGTTAATGCGACAGCCCCTTTGATATTATACAGTGACGGAAAGGAACTTGAACCCGCGAGGGAAAAAACCACTTGAATTATATCGCAGTTTGCGTTACAGTGTATGCAATAGGGGGTATTTTCACATGGAAAAATCAGAGACTTTGAAACACCTAAAAAAAAGAATTTTGTGCACCGCACTGAGTTTACTCCTTGCGTTTGGTTTTACTGCAAATGAGGCGTTCGGATACGAGTTTCCTCTGGATGCGGACGAGCCGATACTGACAGAAACGGAGATTGCACTTTCGGAAAAAGTCATGAATCTTGAACTTGCCGTGCGCACAATGAAAACCAAAAACAAGAATATTAAAGTAGTCGTTCAACCGAGTGCTGAACTGGATGAACTCATTGAAGAAGCGGAAGCGGAGGGTTACGAGATATATTACAAGTTCTGCCGGTCCGTAAGAAAACATTCGCGATACATTACATGGCGGACCCATGAAAAAAATACGTATGTCAACAAACAGGGAATCCGCGGAAAAAAATATTACTATAAAGTGAGAGTTCTCCTCTTTGTCCGCTGCGGCAACGACCATTTCAAAATAGCGGAAAGTGAACTGAAACAATGCAGATACGGTGTGCGTACATGGACGAAATGACACCAAAAATCGTCGCAATTCAATGAACTGCGGCGTTTTTTTCTATAAATCTATTTCAACGGCGAGAACTTCTGCAGCTTCCAGCTCGTCCAAGCGCTTGTTTCGAATTGTCAGGGCTAAATCGATGGATACGACGATCAGATTTATGAAATAGAGTGCGAGCACAAAATTTACAGCACCGGAGAGAAATTTTCCTGCGATACCAAACAAATATCCTATGATGATTATAACCTCAAAGAATATGCTCTTGCCTTTTGCGGAATGCGCACGAAGTGATTTTGCGACGTTAATCGGCCATGAAATTCCAAAACAAGCAAGCATAAAACCTTCACATAAAGCGGTCATTTTCAAATACCTCCAAACCATAATGTCTATATATAGACATTAGCACGAAAATATGATAATGTAAAATATATAAAAACAAATGATTTTATAATATACACATTATAAGCCTGCCACGAGGCGAAACGCCGAGCGGCCCTCGGGCCGGCGGGCCCAGGGTTCAAAGGCCGGAAAGGAGAAAAAATGGAATTATTGCAGCTTAGATATTTTGTTGCAGCGGCAAGAGAAGAAAATGTTACAAGGGCAGCGCAGAAGCTGCATATCGCCCAGCCGGCACTCAGTCAGTCGATTGCAAGGCTGGAAGAAGAGATGGGAGTCCGGCTTTTTGACAGAGTGGGAAAGCGAATCAGGCTCAACGCAGCCGGCAGGGAGCTCCTGCGGACGGTGGAGCCAATGCTTGCAAGTCTTGCGGCGATGCCGGAGAAACTGCAGGCGATTGCGGACGAAGAGGCAGA
The DNA here is from genome assembly GCA_022764365.1 of Bacillota bacterium. Taxonomy (GTDB): domain Bacteria; phylum Bacillota; class Clostridia; order Peptostreptococcales; family Anaerovoracaceae; genus CAG-238. Next base: position 16,051 of record JALERA010000097.1, on the reverse strand, counting down.
GACCATTTCGCTGAATGTGCTGGTAGCCTCGCACCTGATTACAAATCTGATGATATCTTATCGAAAGACACATCCGAAGACAAATTTCAAGATGAGCAGGGATGTTGATTCGCTGGATTGGGATTTCAGAATATCGTCATATCCCGGCGGCGGAGAGCCGAAGCTACAAGAAGCAAATGATGAGACGAAACTTCTTGAGGAAGAAATTTTTCTTGCGGTTCCGATCGAATCAAAGCATGCAGGCAGAGAGGAGATTGAACTGGAAGAAGTGAGCGGGGAGCCGTTTTTGACTTTTCCGCAGAACATGCCTTATCATGAACTATGCAATCGCATTTGGCAAGAGACGGGGATAAGTCCGAGAGTAGGACTTGAAAGCGACAACCCGCAGTCCCTCAAGGAACTTCTTTCAGCGGGGATGGGGGTCGCGTTCTGGCCGCAGTTTTCATGGGGTAGCCCCGAGACAGAACATGTGAAACTGCTGCATATAGGAAGACCGAAGGTAAGCAGAACCGTAACCGTAACGAAGAATGTGAAGCGCAGATTCACCCAGCCGATGGAAGCGTTTTATCAATATATGGTTGAATATTTCAATGATATCGCATCCTCCCAAAAAAGAATTTGACAAAATGATATTAAAATGATATCATAAAGATGCAAAAGGAATGGAGGAAGGAAAAATGGAAGAAAGAATTTTAAAGGGAAAGAAAAACGGAATGCTCGTGCTCATTTTGACGGTGCTTGTCTATGCGATTGCTGCCGCAGGGGTTGTATTTGGGGCAATTCAGCAGAGTGTTGCTTTGCTCATAATCGGCATCGTGTGGTTTTGCATCGGATGGATACCGTTTCTGGGGCTTAAAATTTTAAAGCCGCAGGAAGCTTTGGTGCTCACTTTGTTCGGCAAATACTACGGAACGCTTAAGGGAGACGGATTTTATTTTGTAAATCCTTTCTGCACAGGCGTTAACCCGGCGGCACAGACGAAACTCAACCAGTCGGGAGACGTTGACAGCAAGAAGAACGGAATTAATCTTGCTGCACTCAGCGGTGTGGAAAGTGCACCGACCGTGGAATACAGCGGCAAGAAAATTTCTCTTAAGATCATGACACTCAACAACAATAAGCAGAAGATCAACGATTGTCTCGGTAATCCGGTGGAAATCGGAATCGCCGTTATGTGGCGCGTAACCAATACGGCAAAGGCTGTTTTCAATGTTGACAACTATAAAGAATATCTCAGCCTGCAGTGCGATTCGGCGCTTCGTAACATTGTAAGAATTTATCCGTATGATGTTGCGCCGGGAATCGATACGACCGGTGACGGCATTGCCGATGAAGGAAGCCTCAGAGGTTCTTCGGAGGTTGTTGCACAGAGAATCAAGGACGAAATTCAGTCAAAGGTGAACGAAGCCGGCCTTGAGATTCTGGAAGCGAGAATCACATATCTGGCATATGCTCCGGAAATCGCAGCGGTAATGCTTCAGCGTCAGCAGGCGAGCGCCGTTGTCGATGCAAGGGCAATGATTGTTGACGGAGCAGTCGGCATGGTAAAGATGGCCCTCGATAAACTGGGCGAAGACGGAATCGTCGAACTCGATGAAGAACGCAAGGCGGCAATGGTATCCAACCTCATGGTTGTGCTTTGCGGCAGCCACGATGCACAGCCAATTGTAAATGCGGGAAGCCTTTACTGATGAAAACGGGAAAACGACACATAATAAAGCTGTAAAAGAAACGAGGAGGTGAGCCTTTGGCGGAAAAAAAACAGGTGCCTCTCCGCATTTCGGCAAAGCTGTTTGAAGAAATCGCAGCATGGGCAGAGGACGATTTTCGCTCCGTAAACGGACAGATTGAGTACCTTCTCACAGAGTGCGTAAGACAGCGTAAGAAGAACGGAAAGTATGTAGGCGAAGAGATCGACAAACCTTTGAAAATTGAAATTTAATATATTGACAAATCATATATTTTTTTTTAAAATATGAAATAAGGAAGAAATTCCAAAATACAAAAAATAATGGAAATATGATATTTTTAAAAGGAGGACGCTATGATTACTCAGAAAGACTTTTTAAAATTCGCTTTTGAAGAAGCAATTAACGAGGTAAACCCAAACTCTGTTGATAAGGATGTTGCGAAAGCTACAATTGCAACAGGGATGAAAGCTTATGCTGACAGAGAAGGCTGCAAGTTCACTGATGAAGAGATTGCAGAGACAATCGAAGCAGGGCTGAACGAGCTTGATAAAGCAAACGAAGATTATGAGCACTAATCAATAGCGTGATACATAATTTTCTATAGTACAAATGCAATAGCTTTGCCTCGGCAAAGCTATTCTTATTATAATGCAGGGGGATGCAGATGAAAATTCTAATTGTCGAGGATGACAGAACTTTGAATGACGGCATAGCACTTTCTTTGGGGAGAGAAAATGTCAGGCAGGCATACGGGCTTTGCGAAGCACGAAAACAAATCGCAGAAGACACCGATCTTGTGATATTGGATGTAAACCTTCCGGACGGAAACGGACTTGATTTTTGCAGGGAAGTAAGGAAAACGAGCAATGTTCCGATTATTTTTCTCACGGCAAACGATATGGAAATCGACATTGTCAGCGGGTTCGAGAGCGGGGCGGACGATTACATTACCAAGCCGTTTTCCCTGGCAGTGCTGAGGGCGAGAGTGAATGCCGTGCTCAGACGCAGGACGGAAGGAAGCAATGTTTTTCAGACGGAGAATTTTCTGTTTGATTTTGAGAAAATGCAGTTTTGGGTAAGCGGCAGAGCGGTGGAACTGAGCAAGACAGAGCAGAAACTCCTCAAAACGCTTACCGCAAACGCGGGCCGGACGCTTTCCCGGGAAATGCTACTTGACAACATATGGGACAGCAGCGATTTTATCGAAGAAAACGCTTTGTCGGTAACGATGAACCGGCTGCGGCAGAAACTTCCCGGAATCCCGGTGAAAACTGTCTACGGTATCGGCTACGCATGGGAGAAGGAGAACTGACATGTGGTATATTGTTTTGGGAAGCATCGCCGCGGCCTCCGCGGTGGCGGCAATCTGCGTATATGCCAAATCCCGCAGAACCCTGACAGAGGCTGACAAGATGATCGATGCAGCCATTTCGGGGAATTTTGTCGAAAGCAATTTCAGCGAAGACGAGCTTTCAAGGCTCGGGAGCAAGCTTTACCGTTATCTCAGCAAAGGGGAGACATCCCTGGCGCAGATAAACGAGGAGAAAGACCGCATTAAGACCTTGATTTCGGACATTTCGCACCAGACGAAAACCCCGATTGCGAATATTATGCTCTACACGCAGCTCCTTGAAGAAAAGTCGGACGAGGAAACCCGCGAAATGATCGGGCGCATCGCGGAGCAGAGCGAGAAGCTGAGCTTTCTCATCGCATCGCTGGTGAAACTTTCGCGGCTCGAGAACGGAATCGTACAGGTTCACCCGGCGCAAAGCAGCGTTCGTGATTTGACCCGAGAAACCTTTCGGGAATTTGAGGCGAAGGCAAATGCAAAGGGCGTGCGGATTTTTCTTGAAGAGGAAAGCGAAGACGGCGAAGAGAAAACGGCCGTGTTCGACCGCAAATGGACGCAGGAAGCACTGGCAAACATTGTGGATAACGCAATAAAATATACCGCAAAGGGCGGGAAGGTCAGCATAACATCCAAAGAATATGAACTGTTTGCAAGAATCGACGTCAGCGACACCGGAATCGGAATCGCAGAGGTCGAGCAGGCACAGATTTTCGGGAGATTCTATCGCTCGCAGGATGCGGCCGACGAGAAAGGCGCAGGCATCGGGCTTTACCTTGCACGCGAAATCCTCACCAAAGAGGGCGGCTATATCAAAGTCAGCTCGCGGCCGGGCGAAGGAAGCTGTTTTTCGATTTTTCTGCCGCGAAATTAGCCGGATGATTTTTGCCGGAAAATCTTTCAAAACTGAAAGAATTGAGATAGAATTCAGAAAGAATCTCTTGCTAAAGTAAGTGTATGGAAAGGCGAATGCCCGGACCATGCACTTTTTTTCAAATGGAGGTATTTATGAGTATATTACAGACAGCAAATCTAAAGAAATATTACGGCAGCGGAGACACGACGGTGCACGCACTCGACGGCGTAAGCCTTGCGGTGGAAGACGGGGAATTCGTTGCAATCGTCGGAACATCGGGCAGCGGCAAGTCAACGCTTCTGCACATGATGGGCGGGCTTGACCGTCCGACATCGGGAACGGTTGAAATCGCAGGTCAGAAAATATTTGACCTGAAAGACGATGCACTCACGATTTTCAGACGCCGCAAAATCGGCTTTATTTTCCAAAGCTACAACCTGGTGCCGGTTCTGAATGTTTATGAAAACATCGTTCTTCCGATTGAACTCGACGGCAACAAACCCGACACGCAGCATATTGAGAAAATCATTGAAGTTTTGGGACTTTCCGGCAAGGTAAACAGCCTCCCGAGCCAGCTTTCGGGCGGCCAGCAGCAGAGAGTTGCAATCGCAAGAGCCCTTGCATCAAAACCGGCGATTATTCTGGCAGATGAGCCGACCGGAAATCTTGACAGCAAGACCAGTCTTGACGTAATGAGCCTGCTTAAGGTTACGAGCAGCAAGTTCCGCCAGACCATCGTAATGATTACACATAACGAAGAAATCGCACAGATGGCAGACCGTATCATCCGAATCGAAGACGGAAAAATTGCCGAAAGCAGAATTGCGGGAAGCAGAATTGCAGGTGATGAAAATGTTTCGCATTAAAAACAGCAAATGCATCAGCCGCATTTCAAGACGCAGCATCAAGAGCGGCAAGACAAGAAACATCATTGCAATCGCAGCGATTATGCTGACAACCATCATGTTTACGAGTCTTTTTACCATAGCGGGAGGCATACTCGATACCATACAGGAGCAAACCTGCCGACAAGTCGGAACATCCTCACATGCAGGATTTAAGTATCTGACATGGGAGCAGTACGAGAAAATTGCAGAAGACCCTGCGGTAAAAGATATTTCCTACAATATTTTCATCGGCTTCGGAGAAAACCCGGAGTTTTCGAAGATGCACACCGAAATCCGCTATGTCGAAGAAAAGGACGCAGAATGGTCTTTCTGCACACCGACGACCGGAAGGCTTCCGCAGAGCGAAAACGAAGCGGCGGTTTCCGACGCTGTCCTCGATGCACTCGGTGTGCCGCACAAGCTTGGCGTGAAAATTCCAATTGCATTCACAGCACGCGGACAGAAGTATTGTGATGAATTTACCGTCTGCGGTTTCTGGGAGCAGGATCTCATATCAGGCTCAAACAACATTTATCTTTCCAGAGAATATTCCGAAAAAGTTGCCCCGACCTGGCACGACGGCGACGGCTATGCAAACGGAGAAGCAGACACAGACAATATTTCGGGATGCGTAAACCCGTCTATCTGGTTTGCAAACAGCTGGGATATTGAAGCAAAGGTGGATGCGCTGAAAGACCGCTGCGGGTTCGACAACACGGTGAACGAAGGTATCAACTGGGCTTATGCGGGTTCTGAGATGGATGTGCAGAGCATTGCTTTTGTAGTCGGAATTCTGCTGCTTATGGGCTTTTCGGGATACCTGATTATCTACAACATCTTCTACATTTCCGTTGCATCGGACATTCATTTCTACGGCCTTCTCAAGGCCATAGGAACGACCAAACGGCAGCTTTCTCAAATTGTCCGCAGGCAGGCTTATCTCCTGTGCGTAATCGGAATCCCGGCGGGGCTTCTGGCAGGATATTTTACAGCGACCCGGCTCATGCCGATTGTTATGAGCATCACATCCTTTGAGGGAGATTTTAAGGTGTCGCCGAATGTGTGGGTTTTCGCAGGAAGTGCGCTTTTTGCATGGATTACGGTGTGGATAAGCTGCATTCGTCCGTGTAGGCTTCTGGCGAAGATTTCCCCTGTGGAAGCGGTGAAATACACCGAAACCAGCATGAAAACACCGGTAAAATCGGAAAAAGCAGGCAAAGCGAAGACCTCAGCACAGAAAAAAACGCATCGCGTAAGTCCTTTTTCGATGGCATGGCAAAACATGAAACGAAGAAAAAAGAAGACGATTTCCGTAGTGCTTTCCCTGACGCTTTCTCTTGTGCTTTTGCAGACAACCGTAACGGTTACGGAAGGATATGATATAGACAAATACATTGCACAAAAGGCAGTTTCGGACATCATGCTCATAAATTCAGGTATTTTAACCGGAATGGGCGGCGGAGAATTCGACAACATCACCCCACAGGTCAGGAAGGACATCAAGAAGCTTCCGGGGCTGACAGACACAGGCTATGTGTATATGAGAGAGTATATCCACAAACTTCAGGATAAGGCGGCCGAACGCGTGAAAGCAAATCTTGCCAAGTACGGAGAAGAGATGCCGGAAGTGATTATAAAACAGGCAAATGACTACCTTGACAAAAATGAGATCATTTCACACATTTACGGCGTAAGCGGAATTGCGGCGGACAAGATGGAAATATCCGACGGCGATTTTGACCGCAAGAAATTCGAGAGCGGAGACTATGTGATCGCAACATCTTTTGTGGACAACGGAGAGGGGAAATACTATAATATAGGCGAAGAGGTTACTCTCGACTTTGGCAATGGCAGAAGCAAAACCTATAAGGTCCTTGCAATCGGTGATATCCCTTATGCTCTCGGTCCGCAGCACGGACACGGGGTGGACATTTACTTCACATTGCCGGCTTCCGAGTTTGTCAAGCAGACAGGCGAAAATTCGGCGATGAGCGCCGCATTCAATCTGCAGAAGGATAAGGAACAGAATGCCGAGGAGTGGGCAGAAGCTTACTGCAATACGACTCACAAGGAACTTTCCCATGTTTCAAAGTCCACAATCGCTGAGGAGTTTAAAAACTTAACCGGCACTACCATGGCGGTCGGTGGAGTTTTGAGCTTTATTCTCGGCCTGATCGGAATCCTGAATTTCATCAATGCGATGATAACCTCCATACAGGCACGCAGGAACGAGCTCGCGGTGCTGCAGGCTGTCGGAATGACATCGAAGCAGCTCCGTCAGATGCTTACGGGAGAAGGACTTTGCTATATGCTCTTGACGGCAGGCATCGTTTTGACAATCGGAAACCTTATCGTTTACGCACTGGTCAAAGCATACACGATGCAGATGTGGATGTTTACGTACCATTTCATAATATGGCCGATCCTTGCAGCGATTCCGGTACTTGCCATCATCTCGCTGCTTGTACCTGACCTGTGCTGCAGAATGCTGATGAAGAGGAGCATTGTCGAGAGAATCCGAACAGAATAAAGAATCGGAGAGAAAAAAATGAAAGAAATAAAACTCATTCCCGATGCGCCGTTTTACAACAGCGTGGATGTGCGCGTGATGGATTTTCCTCACGGCAGAGACGGCGAAGAAAGGCAGAGATGCAAAATTACGGTTGAATTCGCAAAGACGGATGTTGACGACCTCAAAAAAAGAGGGATGGGACTTGCCGAGGCGATGGAATATTATCGCGGCTGGATTTATGACATTGTAAAGGTGCATATTTCACAGGATTGGGAGTGCATAAGCGGCATGGAAGAAACGCTTGCCGTAGTAGAAGCGCGTGTGAAAACCTTTTTTTAACAGGACTGAAATTTGAACAAACGGGCAAAACTGTCCATATATGATTTTAGAATTTGGTGGTATGATACCTTAATAAAGGTTAGATTTGACTGAATTTGAGAAAGGGGAAACATATATGGCAAAAAGTTTAGCACACATTGCAGAAAGAAAAGCGTTTGAAATGACGCTCAATTCAATCATCAAGAAGAGCCGGGATCAGGATCTTGCATCTGTTATGCTTCCGCTTGTCGACAAGGTGGAGAAAATCATGGGAGATGACTGGGAAGCATCGTCCTTTGAAATGCTGCGAAACCTTGCAAATGACCCTGACAGCAAATGGACGCATTATACAGAAAGAATCTTAAGAGAGGTTGACCCACACATTCTGAAAACATTTCTGCTCAATGCAGGTTACGAGGCCGGATTCAGAGGGTACAAAACTTCATGTGAAATGAAGAAAAAACACGGCTGCAACATTCCGTGGATTATCCTTATGGATCCTACGACCGCATGCAATCTGCATTGCACCGGATGCTGGGCAGCCGAATACGGCAACCGACTGAATCTTTCCTTCGAGGAAATGGACAAAGTCATAACCGAAGGCAAGGAACTCGGTATTTATGCCTATCTTTTTACGGGAGGCGAACCGCTCATCCGAAAAGATGACATCATCCGCCTCTGCGAGAAACATAAGGATGTTGCGTTCCATGCATTCACAAACGGAACGCTTATCGACGAAAAATTCTGTGAAGATCTGCTCCGCGTGGGGAATTTCTTTGTATCGGTCAGCATCGAAGGTTTCGAAGAAAGCAATGACGGCAGACGAGGAGAAGGACACTATCACAAGGCATTGGCGGCGATGGACCTTATGCATAAGCATCGCATTCCGTTCGGCGTATCCATTTGCTACACAAGCCGCAACTACCTCACGGTAACCAGCGACGAATTTCTCGACATGCTGATTGACAAAGGCTGCGTTTTCGCATGGTTCTTCCACTATATGCCGGTCGGAAACAACGCAAGCACAGACCTTCTGCTCAGCCCGGAACAGAGAAAATACATGTATCACAAAATTCGTGAAATAAGGGGAATCGAGGGCGGCAAAGAGCTGTTTGCAATCGACTTCCAAAACGACGGAGAATTCGTGCACGGCTGCGTGGCAGGCGGCGAAAGGTACTGTCACATCAACGCAAACGGTGATGTCGAGCCATGTGTTTTCATACACTATTCAGGTGCAAACATCAAGGAAAAATCGCTCCTCGAATGTCTCAAGCAGCCGCTGTTCATGGCATACAAGGAGGGACAGCCGTTTAATGATAATTTCCTGAAACCGTGTCCGATGCTTGAGAATCCGGAGATTCTGCAGCAGCTTGTAAACAAGACCGGTGCGAAGTCAACCGACCTCGAGGCACCGGAAAGCTGCGAGCACCTCTGCGGTAAGTGCACAGAGTATGCAAAGGCATGGGCACCGGTCGCAGATGAACTCTGGGCGGCGGGACACACACCGGCAGCGGACAAACCGCGCAACGAATAAATGCCGGGCAGGCAATCCTGCTTCGAACCAATGTTTGGCAGGCAATCCTGCTTCGAACAACAAAAAAACATTTAAAAACTATTGAAATAATGAAAAGAATGTAGTACAATGTGAGAGGTGTATGGCTCTATGGTCAAGCGGTTAAGACTCCGCCCTCTCACGGCGGCTACCCGGGTTCGAATCCCGGTAGAGTCACCACAGTATCAATACCCCCTTTGACAGCATAAACTGTTAAGGGGGTATTTTTTTATGCTTGGAATGAAAGTGAGAATTTATGCGTAGAATTGCGATTGTGCTGATCGGCATCGGGCTTGTCATCCTCGGCGGATTGTGGGTTTTTAAGGATATATACGGCGAAAACATAGCAGGCGCGGCGGAGGACATCGCTGTGAACATGGTCGCCATCAAAATAAATGAGAGTTTAAAGACAGGATTTTACGACGAAAAACTCGATGGCGCGCTTTTGCAGATTGAACGCGACAAAGACGGCAATATTAAGTACATAGAGCCCGACACGAGGCTCATAAATAAGCTTGTGCTCGAGTTTGCGACCGGGGTGAGGGAAAATTACGACTCGGAGGAAATCCAGGTCTCTGAAATGAATCTGGGCGCTGTGACCGGCAGCAAGTTTCTTTCTCAGCTCCCGCTGCGGGTCAAGGTGAAGGTGCAGCCGCTGAGCCTGACCAAAATCACAAGCAGCACCGGCTTCGAGACGCAGGGCATCAACCAGACACGCTATTACGTGCACTGCAATGTCAGGAGCCAGGTGCGGATTTTGGCGCCTTTTACGAACAAAACCGCCGAAATCAGCAGGGACTACCAGCTCGCCGAGGCCATCATAGTGGGCCAGGTTCCGAGCAGCTACGTCTTCGTGCCCGAGGAAAGCATCCTCGACGCCGCCGAGTTCTAGCCGGCGGGCAGGCCCGGCACGATTGCCCTTGCGGGCCTCAGGCCGGGGATGTGGTCCCCGGGCATCCACGCGACCGGCCTAGGTGGCCGGGTGGCCGGCGTGTTCTTGCGTCCGGGGGCGCCTGCCGTGGACCCGATGCATAAAATGCCTGATTCTTCTATTTTTTTGGCATTATACCGACAAAAATAGAAGAATCTCTTCGGTTTGCGTGTCGAAAAGGTGCTCTCCAAAAGTTGTGCAAAATCGTCCTCAAGACGCAAACCGTCTAAACTTTGAAATTTCAACATATGATTTTCCCGGGTGAAATTTCACATTTTTTCCCATAAGGAAACTTTTCGCTTTTCGCAGGCCGGAAGGCACGAAAAGAGCATTCCGCGTCTATCTTTTTCGCTCATATTGCCAAAAAGATAGACTTTTGGGGCGTTTTATGCACGCATCGAAATCCGGGGAGGGCTCGGCGCCCGCTCCGCCCAGACCCCCGTGCGGCCCGGCCGGCCCGGCACACCGGTTCCGTCACCATGGCGGCCGCAAGGCACGGCCCGATGACTCTCGGCTCCGCCCGGTGCTCCGCGGTCCCGCACTCTTGCGTCCGCGGGCGGCATATGGTATACTTTAGACTATGCTTAGATTTAACGAAAACAATGAAGTGATAAGAGAAGACGAATATAAGGCGATTTTAGTCGGACTTCAGAGAAACGAAGACATTTCCTATTCCATGGAGGAATTGAAAGGACTCGCGGAGGCTGCGAATGTGGAAGTTCTCGGGCAGATGATTCAGAACCTCGAACGACCGAACACGGCAACCTTAATCGGAAAGGGAAAAGTCGAAGAACTGGCTGAAATGGCAAAAAACATGGAGGCGGATACCGTCATTTTTAACGATGAACTGACGGGAATGCAGCTCCGAAACCTGGAGGATGCGGTAGGCGTGCGCGTGATTGACCGGACGATTCTGATACTGGATATTTTTGCGAGTCGTGCAACATCAAAAGAAGGCAAGCTGCAGGTCGAACTGGCGCAGCTTGCGTACAGGATGCCGAGACTTACGGGCTTCGGCAAGTCGCTTTCCAGACTCGGCGGCGGAATCGGTACGCGAGGCCCCGGCGAAAAAAAGCTGGAAACGGATCGCAGACACATTGAGCGCAGAATGTACGACATCAAGTCCGAACTGGCACAGCTTCGGAACACCCGGAGCGTGCAGCGCGCCCGCAGAGAAAAAAGCAGCATTCCGGTCGTGGCACTTGTCGGCTACACCAACTCCGGAAAATCGGCTTTGATGAACCGAATCCTCGCGCTTACCGAGAAAGAAGAAAAAACGGTTTTTGAGAAAAATATGCTTTTTGCGACCCTCGACACGCAGCAGCGGAGCGTCGTGCTTGACACCAATCATCAGTTTATTTTGGTTGATACGGTCGGCTTCGTGAGCAAGCTGCCGCACTCGCTGGTGGAAGCGTTCAAGGCGACCCTCGAGGAAGTCGTGTACGCGGATCTGCTCGTGCATGTCGTGGACAGCGCGTTTGAAAACTACGATTTTCAGATTGAAGTGACGAACAAAGTCCTTGCAGAAATCGGCGCGGGTGACAAGGAAAAAATCATGGCATACAACAAAATCGACCTTGTTTCGGAGGACGATATCGTGCCGCAGCCGGGAGCGGAGAATCTTTTTATTTCGGCAAAATACGGCCAGAACATCGACGAACTGCTCGAAAAAATCAAACAGCACATCTTTAAAGACGAAGTCTCCGCGTGTCTGTTGGTCCCTTACTCGAAGGGCGACGTGAGCTCCTATCTCTGCGAAAAAGCCAAGGTGAACACCATGGAGTACCGCGAGGAGGGGACGTATTTTGAGGTCGAACTGAAGGCGGCGGATTACCAAAGGTTGAAGGAGTACGAGGTAGAATGAAACTGTACAGTACGGTGAAAGCGGAGGCGAGCGCCGAACAAATCATTGAAAAATCAAGGTTTATTGCATATGTGTCGCCAGCCGAAACGCGTGAGGAGGCGGACGAATTCATTGCATCCATAAGGAAAAAACACAAAGATGCGACGCACAATGTTCCTGCGATGGTTTTGGGCGACAAATTTCAAATCCAATGGGGATCCGACGACGGCGAGCCGCAAGGGACTTCGGGTGCGCCGATTGTGCAGATGCTGGTGGCGCAGGGAATCACGAATGTCGTGGTTGTCGTGACGCGCTATTTTGGCGGAATCAAACTCGGCACGGGCGGTCTGGTGCGTGCGTACACGAACAGCGCAAAGCTCGGACTTGAGGCGGCGGGCATCTGCGATGTCTGCGAGCGGCAGGTGATGAACTACGCACTGGACTACACGCATCTGGCAAAACTGCAGAACCTGGCGGGCGCTGCGCCCGGCGATGCGCTTTTTGCGATTGAAAATCTCGCCTATACGGATGTCGTCGAGGCGGAGCTTTCGTGTCTCCCCGAAAGGGCGGACGAGCTGCACGCACTCATTGCCAACTTGACCGGCGGCAAAGGCGTTCTGAAAAGCGAAGAATTGCGAATTGTCAAAGTGTAGGCGCGGGGCCGCACCGCACTGCACTGCAATACATTATAAATACCCCGGAAACTGCATGACGGTAAGCGTTGTGCGGTTTTTTTGTGCCCGAAAAAAAACATGTTTGGCGGCTCACAAGTGAGGTATAATAGTGTTGTGAGAAATACCCCATGGGGGTATACAGAGCAACAAAAAAACAATGCAAATAATTGAGATAAAGCGAGGAAATACTATGAATGAATGTAAGAAATGCTGCTGCGCAGGCAAGACGACGATGCGTTCGGACGAGCAGAAGAAGGCACTTCTGAACAGGCTGAAGCGAATCGAAGGTCAGGTGCGCGGCATTCAGACGATGATCGAAGAAAATGCATATTGCAATGACGTGCTCATGCAGTCGGCGGCGGTCAATGCAGCAATGAATGCATTCAACAAAGAACTTTTGGCAAGTCACATAAGAAACTGCGTGGTTCGCGATATCAAGCAGGGCGACGACGAGATTGTTGATGAGCTTGTAGCAACCATCCAGAAACTGATGAAATAGGCGGTGATGAAGAAATGGTACAATATAATGTAAAAGGAATGAGCTGCAGCGCATGCAGCGCCCGTGTGGAAAAAGCAGTTTCAAAGGTTCCGGGCGTTACGAGCTGCACGGTGAGCCTTTTGACCAATTCCATGGGCGTGGAAGGGACGGCAAGCCCCGAAAGCATTATGGCGGCGGTCAAGGCGGCGGGCTATAAGGCATCACTGAAAAAAGGTGCGGGAAAGCCGGCAGACAGCGCAGCCTCAACAGCGGCAGCGGCAGGAACAGCAGCCGCAGCAGACGACGCGCTTGTGGATACGGAAACCCCGCAGCTTTGGAAACGTCTGACCGCATCCGTGATATTACTGCTGATTCTCATGTATTTTTCGATGGGGCACATGATGTGGGGATGGCCGGTACCTGCGGCACTGGCGGACAACCATGTGGCGATGGGAATTTTGCAGCTTTTGCTGACCGGCATTGTTATGGTAATCAACCAAAAGTTTTTCATAAGCGGATTTCAGAGCCTTTGGCACAGAGCACCGAACATGGATACGCTGGTTGCACTTGGTGCGACGGCGGCGTTTGCGTGGAGCGTGGTTGTGCTTTTTCTGATGACGGATGCGCAGATGCGAGGCGATATGCACGGCGTGATGACTTATATGGATGAGTTTTATTTTGAATCCGCAGCGATGATTTTAACGTTGATTACGGTCGGCAAAATGCTCGAGGCGCGTTCAAAAGGCAGGACCACAGATGCGCTCAAAAGCCTGATGAAGCTTGCACCGGAGACGGCGGTCATCTTGAAAGACGGCAAAGAAGAGACGGTTCCGATTGCACAGGTCAAGAAGGGTGACGTTTTCGTGGTTCGTCCAGGAGAAAACATCCCGGTGGACGGCATTATAACCGAAGGAATGACGGCGGTGGACGAATCGGCGCTGACCGGTGAAAGCATTCCGGTTGACAAGCAGGCAGGCGACCTTGTCTCGGCGGCTACCATCAACCGCTCCGGTTTTATCCGCTGCGAAGCGTCCAGAGTCGGTGAAGATACAACCCTTTCACAGATTATCTGCATGGTAAGCGACGCGGCGGCGACCAAAGCACCGATTGCCAAAGTTGCAGATAAAGTTTCGGGCATTTTCGTGCCGACGGTCATGGCAATTTCGGCGATTACATTGATTGTATGGCTTGCTTTGGGACAAAACTTCGCATACGCGCTTGCCAGAGCGATTTCCGTGCTGGTAATCAGCTGTCCGTGCGCGCTCGGCCTTGCGACCCCGGTTGCAATCATGGTCGGAAACGGCGTGGGCGCGAAGAACGGAATACTGTTCAAAACAGCGGTTTCGCTTGAGGAGACCGGAAAAAACACAATCGTCGCACTTGACAAAACCGGCACAATCACAAAAGGCGAGCCGCAGGTTACCGATATTCTCGCATTGAACGGAGAGTCTGAGGAAAGCCTTTTGAAGAAGGCGGCAGCTATCGAGGCGAAGAGTGAACATCCGCTTGCAAAGGCGATTTTGCGGCGCGCGGAGGCGGACGGAATCGAGATGGAGGAGGTTACGGACTTTGCGGCACTTTCGGGAAGCGGCGTGGAGGCAGCCTTAGGCGGCAGGAAACTTCTCGGCGGCAGCATGAAATTTATCGGAGAAAAAATCGGAATTTCCGGGGAAATACAGGCGCAGGCAGAAAAATTCGCGGAGAACGGCAAGACGCCTTTGTTCTTTGCGGAGAATGAGCACCTTCTCGGTGTAATTGTAGTGGCAGACACGATGAAAGACGACAGTGCGCAGGCAGTCGGCGAACTGCATGAGATGGGAATTCGTGTCGTAATGCTTACGGGGGATAACGAAAAAACTGCCCGGGCAATCGGCAGCCGGGCGGGCGTTGACGATGTGATCGCAGGCGTGCTTCCGGACGGCAAAGAGAGTGTCATTAAAGATCTCAAAAAACAGGGCAAGGTCATCATGGTCGGCGACGGCATCAACGATGCTCCGGCTCTCACGAGCGCGGACATCGGCATTGCGATTGGTGCAGGCAGCGACGTGGCAATCGATGCGGCAGATGTGGTTTTGATGAAAAGTTCGCTCCGAGACGTACCGGCGGCTATCCGAATCAGCCGCGCAACGCTTCGAAATATCCACGAAAATCTGTTTTGGGCGTTTTTTTACAACACCCTCGGCATTCCGCTGGCGGCGGGCATTTTCACCTTTCTGGGCTTCACTTTGAACCCCATGTTTGCGGCGGCGGCGATGAGTCTGTCGAGCTTTTGCGTTGTCACCAACGCTTTGCGGCTGAATTTTTGCAAGCCGTATGATACAGATAAGAATAAAAAATGAAATATATGGAGGTATTGAAATGATTAAGACAACATTGGAAGTTAAGGGAATGGCGTGCGGAATGTGCGAAAACCATGTAAACGAAGCAATCAGAAATACGTTTGCCGTAAAAAAAGTGACATCCTCACACGCAAAGAATCAGACAGAGATTATCAGTGAGGAACCGCTTGACGAGGAAAAAATCAAGAGCGTTATCGCCGAAACCGGCTACGAACTCGGTGCAATTACAAGCGAACCTTACCAGAAGAAGGGGCTGTTTTCCTTCGGGAAATAAAAAAGGTCGAAAGCGATAGAAAAATTTTGAAATTTTCGTTGACAAGCTTTCGCTCATGTGCTATTATAGATTTCGGCTCGTCGGAGAAATTACTTTTTTCGACGAAGCCGGATTGAAAAAAGTTAAAAAAAGTTAAAAATATGCTTGACAAATTTAGCATGATAGTGTATAGTTAATAAATGTGTCGAGCAGTTAAAAAGACATTGTGGGAGTTTAGCTCAGCTGGGAGAGCACCTGCCTTACAAGCAGGGGGTCACAGGTTCGAGCCCTGTAACTCCCACCAAACACAATATGCTGGCGTGGCTCAACGGTAGAGCAGCTGATTTGTAATCAGCAGGTTGGGGGTTC